>JBDRHL010000111.1:0-2511 GCA_043816955.1 Planctomycetota bacterium
ATCCGTCATCCCGCCAGTTGATCCCGCAATAAAATCTCCCGTCAGCACAGCCGAAGGTCTTCCCGCCTCCTCAAAAAACGGTCCCGCTGCCGAACCTCTTTCCTCCTGATGCCGATGCCAACCCAAGAGGCACCGTGGGTGGCACACTCTTAAATCGCCTCAAACCGGGTAAAAAAAGGACTCTATCCAAATTTTGGAAAATTCAAACGTCTCATTTTATAATCGTGTAATTAAATATACTCTTAGGTGCGTCACTACTTATAATAATTGAAAGCAAATTATATACATGCCAGAGGCGTTACAATTGGGTCAGCAATTCACACAGTACCAAGATTTTTTCTTCTTCCAGCCCTGGATAATTCCCAATATACCAGCCGAAAAAGTGGACGTGATTCACATTCGGATAGCGCTCAAATTCATTGCCCATTATCTTGCGTAAGTAAGGCTGGCGTAGTTGGTTGCCCCCCCCGGAAAGACCCCGCCGGAATTCGACACCATGTTGTTGCAGTGTCTGCTCAATTCGATCGCGCAGCACGGTATCAGGTTTTTTTAGTACCAGAGTAAAGGCATAATTACAACTCCCCTCAACGGCAAAATCAGTCTGGTATTTGGTCGGATCAAGAGCAGAGAGGAACAGCTCAAGGTTGCGCCTGCGCAGCTTGTTATTCTCATCCAGCCTCTTGAGTTGCGAACGGCCAATCACCGCGCCGATCTCATTAGGTCGCACATTGTAAGCGGGAAAGGCAAAGATAAAATCTGGATTCAGATCGGGATGTTTAGTTATGTATGAGCTCCTGATCTCGTCTAACGTCGCTTCGCGCACCATACCGTGTGAGCGTAACATGCGCACAGTTTCATAGAGAGTACGATCGTTGGTGCATATCACACCGCCTTCGATGGTGCTCATGTGATGGGCATAGTAGAATGAAAAATTGGACATGAGTCCGTATGTGCCAAGTTTGCGCCCATTGAAGGTCGCACCGTGCGACTCGCAGACATCCTCTATCAAGGGGATGTTGCGGCGCTCAAGTTCATCCAATAGTTGCTGTGTGAGGGCATTGTAGCCAAGGATATGCGTAATAAATACAGCGCGGGTGTTGGAGTTGAGTCTGGCCAATACCTGAGCCGTATCCATTCCTAACGTGCGTCGGTTAATATCTACAAAAACAGGTGTAAAACCGTTTTGGAGAACTGCGGCAATGTCGGACACCCAAGTTAGAGGCGGAACAACAACCTCTCCGGGGCCGAAGGCCTCTTTTAGCGCGGCCATGGTCAGGAGGTTGGCGGAAGCACCCGAATTAACAAAAACGCTATATTTGACGCCAAGCCACTCGGTCCATTCACGCTCAAAGTCAAGCGTCTGCTTCGAGTGGGTCAACGGTGGATCATCTTGTGACAAGTAGTTAATCACCGCGTCCAGGTCGGTGCGGGTAATATTGTTTTTCATCAACGGCATGTTCAGGTTTGGTTCGGTTATCATTTGCAATAGCTCCAAATTGCTCTTTTGTTTTTCGGCATTATCGATCTACTTTTCGATACCAGTTATATGTGATCGCCAGCCCCTCTCTCAAGGAAACGTGAGGAGACCACCCCAAGTTTCTTATTTTATTGTTGTCGAGACTTTTTATCGGCATCCCGTCCGGTTTGCTCGTGTCATATACGATCGATCCATTAAACCCTACGACCTCGCGGATTGTTTCCGCCATGTCCCGGATGGAAAAGGCCGTTCCACTTCCAAGATTAATAGGTGCTGGTGTGTCATAGTGGTTCATGATAAACAGGCAGGCATCGGCCAGATCGTCAATGAAAATGAATTCCCGCTGGGGGTTTCCCGTTCCCCAAACTTCCACCTGTTTTCTATTGTTTACTTTTGCCTCATGCATTTTACGAATCAAGGCAGCCACAACATGGGAATCTTCTTCACTGAAATCATCGCCAGGTCCAAAGGCATTCGCTGAAATCCCGACAATGAAATTTGACCCATATTGGGACCTGAAGGCCTGGCATAGCTTGATGCCGGCAATCTTGGCTACGGCATAGGCTTCATTGGTCGGTTCAAGACGGCCTGTGAGAAGAGAAGCCTCCTTCATAGGCTGAGCACATTCTCGCGGGTAGCTGCACGAACTGGCAAGATAGAGCAATTTTTTAATACCGTGGCGGTGAGCGCATTCGATAATGTTGCAGGCAATTAAAAGATTATCCAGCATTAGTTCAGCGGGATACTTCATGTTCGCAGCGATACCGCCGGTTTTCCCTGCCGAAAGGAATACGAACTCGGGTTTTCTTTCACGAAAAAATGTGTCAACCTGCGTGACATTTTTCAGATCTTCGTCTTTTTCGCTGAAAGTTTTACAGTAGCCCATTTTCCCCAAAGCACATAGAATTGCTGCACCTATCAGTGTGCTTCCACCAGCAACATAAATGGGACTATTTATATTCATATCGGACTCCTGTTTTCACAGGACTGACAATTAAGAAAAAACCTTTTACTCAAGCACTTTTCTCTTTAAT
>JBDRHL010000112.1:0-4432 GCA_043816955.1 Planctomycetota bacterium
CCATTCTCGTTCGGCCGCCCGTCCGGGCAAGACGCAGCTTTGACAGGGATAAAGGCGATGGTATATAGCAAGAATAAAATAAAAGAAAAATTCTGACTAACCGCTTGACACGGCTCCGGTTCATAGGATTGTCGCTGATCACTGCACCACACAGACAAATGTCAACACAGACTGATACCATTATTTAACATAGACATTTTGTCGCATTTGCTCAATGGAAATGGGTATTCCCCTGTGGGCGGATTTGTAAATGGCCACACCAGTCAAGACAGCGTCAATACCATCTCGCAAACTTGCAGTTCTGTCTACCGGAGCTAATTTATCTTTGCCAATAAAAAGTTCATCACACATCAACGGATCACTGCCACTATGGCTACCTCCAAGATTGACTACGTCTATCAGCTCTCTGCCACCAAACATCGGGATATAAACAACAGGATTTGAACCAGGATCAGGAAATGGCAAACCCCAGGGAGAATTCACATCAAAATACTCTATGCGCCCTTCGGTGCCATTTATTGCAAAGCGAACGCCTTCGTATGGCACCGAACCGTTCAGCGAATAATTCAAAAAGGCACCGCCATTATATTTAATCACTGCTGTATATGTATCCTCAATATTTATCGGTGGGTCAAAGATACATTGCCTTGGAGAATAATCCTCATAATTTTGTGCAGAATCTACATGCTCGCCGAGACTTTTGTTCTGTTTAGTACCACGATATTCCGCCCTATTCCATCTCATATAATACTTACATTTACTGCGAGCATCACATGTTGGACAGGTTCGTCCATCACCAATTTGACCGGGCTTTAAGGGATTGTGGTATCCTTTTGGTCCGTAGAAATTCAATGCGCCATAAGAGAAGACCTCGACTGCCCGCTGTCCTATCCACCAGCTTACGATATCGAGGTGATGACAGGCTTTGTGGACAGACAGACCACCGGATAGTTCCCGAAGTCTATTCCATCTT
The DNA here is from genome assembly GCA_043816955.1 of Planctomycetota bacterium. Taxonomy (GTDB): domain Bacteria; phylum Planctomycetota; class Phycisphaerae; order Sedimentisphaerales; family CAYZTY01; genus JBDRHL01. The sequence continues at coordinate 974 of JBDRHL010000112.1, forward strand.
TGAAAATATGATGAGCCATGATTCGTGTCCAGATACCAGTTCATATCCACACTAACAACTTTACCAACTTTGCCGCCTTCGATCAGTTCACGAATTCTGGTGGCATATGGGATATAGCGATAGTTGAATGTAACCGTGATGGTTCCTTTGCTGGCAATTTCCGCTGCTACAATAGACGCACACTTTTCTTCATCAATAGTCAAAGGCTTTTCACTGATGACGTCCAGATTATGTCCCAGGGCCTTTATTATGTAATGGTGGTGTATTGAGTCCTGACAGGCAACTATAACCACATCGGGACGGGTTTCTTTTATCATTTTGTCGAACTCTTCGGGAATATAAGTCGGAATATTGAGATTTCTTGAGGTGTTGTATCGTTGCATACGTCCACGGTCTTTGTCCAGCATGGCCACAAATTCGGCATAGTCAGTGTAAACATCCAGCATCTGGTTCATAAATAGATTGATGCTGCGGCTACTGACGCCCACAACAGCATAACGTTTTTTGAGTCCGGTCATAACATCTCCTGATTTGCAACAGCTTATTAACCTATTATTCACGAGCATTTTGCTGATTTTGGTCACAGTTATCAAAAACTTTCCGCCGCATCGGTTCCAAAGAGACGGGCTTGGCAAGCTGAGCGGATTTGTAAAGAGCAACACCGGTGAGTACCGCGTCGATACCATCTTCCAAACCGGCCTGGTATCGTACCGGCGCCAAAGGATCGGTGCCGATAAACAGCTCGTCACACAATAGAGGATCTCCGCCACCATGACTTCCGCCGAGATTTATAATGTCAATTTGTTCACGCCCACCAAACATTGGAATATAAACAACCGGAACTTCACCTTTAGCTTGTGGAAACGGCAGTCGCATTGGAGCATGAATTTCGTCATATTCGATCCGACCTTCGCTGCCGTTGATGGCTAAGTGAAAGCCCTCATATGGTGTAGAGGCATTGAAGCTATAGTTCACATAGGCTCCGCCATCATATTTGATTACGGCAGCATAGGTATCTTCAATATTTATCATGGGATCAAACATACACTGCTGACTATCATACCCTTCATAAACTTTAAAAAAATCTGCGTCTTTACTTTTACTGTCTTTTCTGCCGCCTGTGCGAAATTCCTCACGGTACCAGCGCATATAGTATTTGCACTTATTGCGTACATCACAACTCGGGCAAGTTCGGCCATCGCCAATCTGTTCGGGCTGAAGCGGATTATGCGCCCCATAAGGGCCAAAAAAGTTTAGTGCACCGTAGGCAAATACCTCAGTCGGTTTCTGTTCCAGCCACCACTGGACTATATCAAAATGATGACAGGCTTTGTGCACAGATAAACCTCCCGACATTTCGCGCATACGGTTCCAACGTCTAAAATATGAACCTCCATGACGGGTATCAAGATGGGAGTTCAAATCAACACTAACTACTTTGCCAACCTTACCTGCAGCAACCAGTTGTTTTATCTTGGTAACGTGCGGTGCATATCTATAGTTAAAAGTCACAATCACATTGCCTTTACTAGCAGCTACTGCACGAGTGATCGCTGCACATTTCTCCACATCTGTTGTCAAGGGTTTTTCACAAATCACATCTAAATCATATTTAAGCGATTCAACGATGTAATGATGGTGTATGTTATCTCTGCACGCAACTATAACCACATCGGGATGAGTCTTTTCAACCATTATGTCAAACTGGTGGGGCATAAACATTGGTATGTTCACCTTGCGTGAAGCATTAAACCCCGACATTCGTCCGGCGTCCTTATCCAGCATTGCTACGAGTTCGGCATTGCCGGTGTACTCGTTAAGAATCGTATCCATGAACATAAAAATAGCTCTTTGACTGACACCTACTACAGCGTAGCGTTTTTTAAGAGTTGCCATTGGGACCTCTGAAGAAAAATATCTTACCGTCGATAATATTCGTCAATTGTTTTTGCAATTGTTCTAAAGTTTTGCTGCCATCGGTCAGGCGGGACGTTTTCCGTTATGCCTATAAGAAAGCGGCTATGTCCTGCAGCAGTATCTAATATCTGTCGAGTTATATTCCTAATTTCCTCAGTTGGTGCCAGGTGCACCGAAGAGGGGAAGTTTATCCAAAGACATTTATCAGGCCAGGCGAGTATTGCTTCGGATAATGTCATATCGGTATCAGGAGCCGGCGTGAATGCCTCTATATAATCAAGTTGGCTTTGATGGATTAAACCCGCAAAAGCTTTGCAGTTGCCATCGAAGTGTGAACCAATGAGTTTACCTGTTTTATGCAGTTTTTCGGCTGCCTCATCGTAGTTGGGTAGATAATATTGCTCAAAAACCCTGGGACTGATAAGTTCCGCGACAACGTTACCACCATAATTGAAAGCCAGCGCCGGAGAATCGGCAAGTAAACTGTATCGACGTCTGGCAGCAGATACAAGTGCTTCGTACACCTTGAGCACTTCATCACGGTGCTCCATCCATTCAAGACCAAATCGCTCAATGCCCATCCAACCAATGACTGCCTGGAGCGGCTCTGGACCTACAGCAGCGCGAAAAAACACATCACCGCCGGTTTGCCTTTGTGCATTGAGAAACGGCTTGTAATCCGGCTCATACCTTTCGTTGTCAACTATAAAAAAAAGTTTTTTATAGTCGTCCGGGCCGGCAAAAAGACGTTTTGTACACCATCTTGTGAAACCTGCCTCCTGCCATATTTCTGAAAGGCTGCCGATAGGCGTATCATAATCTGTGCGAATGTATGAGATGCCGTTTTCAACATACTGAGTTGCCAGGACCTTGACATCAGGCCGTTTTACACGTAACACATCAAGACTCTTCTCTATCACGCACAAACCCATATTGCGAAGCTCCCGTTCGACCAAAGAGCGGGGCAACTTATTCGCATAAACCGTAAAGGGAATTTTATCTACGTCTTGGCCGTACAGTGCACGTTCAACTTGCTGTCGAGGTGTTAGTTTCAGTTTCATTCCTTATCAAGCGGAAAATTTTCTTGCTTAAAAAATCCAATTTTCAGAGACTGTAGCAAATTTACCGGCATAGCAGTGCTCTCTTTCTGGTATTATGGAGTATGTTCACGGTTTCGTTGCGGCCACGAGCACGTGCATCTCGTAGCATGTCGATCGCAATTCGCTGGTTTATATGGTCTCTGGTTCGTACGCGATATACGCTTCTTTGCATTTTGCGATGACGGCGATTTGCACGTTCCACCGCATTTGAAGTTGCCGGCAATAAGGAATCATCGAGAAAAATTAACGACTTCTCAAGGTTTGGCGAGAACAGCTTCTTTAACGTTTCGCCCAATGATAAAAAGCGTTTGATACGACGGCGCAATCGTTTAAGTTTGTATAAGGCGGTATCCATACAACAACGCCTGTCAAAAAGACGGTATACTTCATTCATGATTGTTCTAAGCACGCGTAACTGTGGCAAACCTCTTGTGATTCTTTG
>JBDRHL010000113.1:0-18803 GCA_043816955.1 Planctomycetota bacterium
TACAATTTCACCGAGTCCGTCCTTGAGACAGTGCTCCAGTCGTTACGCCGTTCATGCACGTCGGAACTTACCCGACAAGGAACTTCGCTACCTTAGGACCGTCATAGTTACGGCCGCCGTTTACCGGGGCTTCAGTCGCCAGCTTCTCCCCGAAGGGATAACCGCCTTCCTTAACCTTCCGGCACCGAGCAGGCGTCATTCTCTATACATCCACTTTAAGTGTTAGCAGAGAACTGTGTTTTTGGTAAACAGTCGCCAGAGCCACTTCACTGCGCCCTCAACGTGCGCTCAATTGGAATCAAGCACACCTGGAGGGACCCCTTATCGCGAACTTACGGGGTCAATTTGCCGAGTTCCTTAAGGACGGTTTTCTCGAGCGCCTTAGGATATTCTCCTCGCCTACCTGTGTCGGTTTTAGTACGGATGTGCACTATTGTCCCGCCTGAGGTTTTTCTTGGCAGCAACGCCAGCTGCTCGGGAATCAAAAGTGTCCCTCGCCGTCTTTTGGTGCCTTTGAGTCGGCGGATTTGCCTACCGACGGCACCTCGAGCAGGATAGCCACGACTAGTCAGCTTCCAGCCTTTATCACTGCGTCACCCCCGCGGTTCAAGCCTTTAGTACACAGTGCAGGAATATTAACCTGCTGTCCATCGTCTACGCCTTTCGGCCTCAACTAAGGTTCCGACTAACCCTGGGCGGATTTACCTTCCCCAGGAAACCTTAGGCTTTCGGCGAACAGGATTCTCACCTGTTTTATCGTTACTCATGCCGGCATAATCACTTGCTACCGCTCCACGGCTCGTTACCGTACCGCTTCAGTGCTGATAGCAACGCTCTCCTACCACGAACGGGTACTGGGTAGTAAGTCCTTCTTTGAGAAGGGCCCAACTACCCAATACCCAATTCATCCGCAGCTTCGGTGTACTGCTTATTCCCGTTCATTATCGGCGCCAAATTGCTCGACCAGTAAGCTATTACGCACTTTTTAAATGGTGGCTGCTTCTAAGCCAACATCCTGGCTGTCTCAGCAATTCAACTTCCTTAAGAACTTAGCAATACTTGGGGACCTTAGCTGGCGATCTGGGATGTTTCCCTCTCGCCCATGGATCTTATCACCCACAGACTGACTCCCGGGATAATCTTTGCGGTATTCGGAGTTTGGTTGGGGTAGGTAGGCTGGTGGCCCCCTATCCCCATTCAGTAGCTCTACCCCCGCAAAGTAGTTGCCCGAGGCTAGCCCTAAAGCTATTTCGGAGAGAACGAGATATCTCTACGTTTGATTAGACTTTCACTCCTCCGCACAGCTCATCCCCTAACTTTTCAACGTTAGTGAGTTCGGTCCTCCAGAGATTTTTACATCTCCTTCAACCTGGCCATGCGTAGATCACGTAGTTTCGCGTCTATCGCCTGCGACTAATTCGCCCTATTCAGACTCGCTTTCGCTACGGCTACTCCGCTTAACGGATTAACCTTGCCACAAACGATAACTCGCCGGCTCATTATGCAAAAGGCACGTGGTCACCCATTGTGTTTCCGAAGAAACGCCATAGGGCTCCCACAGCTTGTAAGTGTATGGTTTCAGGTGCTTTTAACTCCCCTAATAGGGGTGCTTTTCATCTTTCAGTCGCCTTACTATTCTCTATCGGTCGTCGAGTAGTACTTAGCCTTGGAGGGTGGGCCCCCCGGCTTCACACGGAGTTCCACGAGCTCCGTGCTACTCTGGATCACTGACAATAATGCAGGGCTCTCGCTTTCGCATACAGGACTTTCACCTTCTATGGTCGGACTTTCCAGACCGTTCAACTTGCGATACCTTTGTAACTGCTTATCAGTGTCCACAACCCCGAAGAGCAAGCCCTTCGGTTTGGGCTATTCCGTTTTCGCTCGCCGCTACTGACGGAGTCTCGGTTGATTTCTTTTCCTACAGGTACTTAGATGTTTCAGTTCCCTGCGTTCGCTTCTGTGGTCTATGCATTCAACCACAGATGACATGATCAGGTTGCCCTGCCATGCCGGGTTACCCCATTCGGAGATCTCGGGATTTACGGTTGCTAGACACCTGCCCCGAGCTTATCGCAGTCAGCCACGTCCTTCGTCGCCTCTCGACACCTAGACATCCCCCATACACCCTTAGTAACTTGGCCGCATCAATCTATAATTGATGGAGTTGTTTGCGCTCGTTCCAGCCTGTTGTCTTCCGCTGCTTTGGCATTGGAAAAACAACAAGAGGTTTTACTTTTATAGTTGTATCAACCTATAGACAGGTTGATACACCACATACGCATATCCACATATTCACTTTTCAAAGAACACTTTGCTCCCCTTTTTTACTACGCATTGCATAAGATTCAGTTCTCTGCTCTCTGCAGATTACCGATCCTTTTGGGAGCAAAACTGGAGACGACCGGGATCGAACCGGCAACCTCCGGCTTGCAAAGCCGGCGCTCTCCCAGTTGAGCTACGTCCCCGGACCGCTTCGCGAAAATCCGAAATCCCAATCTCTAAGTCCAAAAGTATTAGAGCCTAATGCTTAGCATTTAGGATTTCCTCTGGCTAACCGCCAGAGACGAGTGGGCCCGGGAAGACTTGAACTTCCGACCTCACGCTTATCAGGCGTGCGCTCTAGCCAGCTGAGCTACGAGCCCATTGTTGAAACCGCATCTAATACACATGGTATCCTTCGTACTCAGATCGGCTTATTGCGAGCTCAATATACAATTATTTCAGAGAACAAAAAAATAAAAGCTACAATCAATAGTTTCGAGACTCGTCAGTATACCCTAGCTGCTAAATGCAGTCAAGTGAAAAAAAACAGCTTTTTTCAAAATCTCTTATCAAGCCACAATTCAGTATCGTCTCAATACCCTCGGCCTAGTTAACACGGTATCAAACAACCAGCAGAGGAACTCAGTTTACCCGGTTGGATCTAACAGTCAAGGAAAGATTTTTGATTCTTTGGGGAAATGAACGATTTTTCAGGAATATGGGGGGGGGTTTGTGGTTTTTCCAGGTAAGAAACACATAAAGTAAAAAGGAAGATGAAGAATAAAAATTATCTTGCTCGGTTCTTGAATTACGACCGTCTGCGAGCGGGTCCTCTAGACATGGAATTCAAATGTTTTTGTTGCGAATCTGTCATGCTGGCAGGATGTGAGACAAAGCTGACATTTTGCCAGAGTTATCCAGTCCCTCTGCTATCAGCCTTAACAGTCTTGTTTGAAAGTACTTACAGTGATATCAAAAGGTTTGGAAACGGCTGGCACGTAATTTGCACCTTTCTGCAAACAGTGCATTTTTAGGCAGATAATATGCCCTTTGACACGGTAAATGTTCTGGTAAATGCGGCAGAGTGGGCGTGGCCTGAAGCAGTAAAAAAGCTATTTGAGCCAAGAGGCATTAGTTCAATGGTTGTCTACGATGCGGTAGAGGCCTTGGACATATTGAGGCACAGGCGGATTCATGTTGCGGTTTTGGACATGGATTGTGAAGAAAGCAGTGGGTTGAGCACTGTAAAGATTATCCATTCGCATTATCCGCTTCTGCCTTGTATACTACTTGCTCGCGAGCCACAGCAGGAATTGCTGAGTAAGGCGCTGTATCTTGATATATTCAGCGTGATCGATAAGCCGGTTGACATGTCTTTGCTGCTTGAACAGTTGGACCGTCTATTCCGCAAGCGATACAATAGCAGTACATTTGAAATACGATATTGAAAGAGTTTTTTTTATTACTTCAACAAGACAATATTCTGGAAAGGAGTTCAATAGAAATGAGGATCAAACCATTAGCTGACAAAGTTCTCGTTGAGCGTTTGGAAGCCGAACCACTAACGGCTGGCGGCATAGTTCTGCCGGAATCTGCCAAAGAAAAGCCTCAGCGGGGTAAAATTATCAACGCTGGACCGGGCAAGGTTCTGGATAACGGCAATCGAGGTAAAATGCAGGTCAAGAAGGGTGACGTGGTTTTGTTCACCAGTTATGCTGGAACGGAAGTGAAAATTGGCGGGAATGAATATCTGATTATGGATCAGTCTGACATTATGGCTGTGATTGAGTAAGATCGAGTTGATTTGAAGTTTGTAAGTATTGATTTTTATACCGATTGGTAAAATTTAATTTAAGAAGGAGAAAGAAACTTATGTCAGCCAAAAAGATAGCTTTTGCTGCAGAAGCTCGCTCTGCTATACGTGAGGGCGTAAGGAAACTGGCCGCCGCGGTAAAAATAACATTAGGGCCGTGTGGTAGGAACGTTATTCTTGAGAAGTCCTTTGGTTCACCGACTGTCACGAAAGACGGTGTAACGGTTGCCAAAGAGATCGAGCTGGAAGATTCTTATGAGAACATGGGCGCTCAGATGGTCAAGGAAGTGGCGTCAAAAACAAGCGATGTAGCCGGTGACGGTACGACAACAGCTACAATATTAGCAGAGAGCATTTTCAACGAAGGACTCAAGAACATCACTGCTGGCGCCGATGCGATGCAGGTGAAACGAGGTATTGATAAAGCTGTGGGTATCCTTGTGGAGGAGTTGGGCAAAATGAGCATTCCGGTTGAGTCGAGTAAGCAGATCGAACAAGTTGCGACATGCTCAGCGAATCAGGACACAGAGATCGGCAAGACAATGGCACAAGCATTGGATAAGGTCGGTAAGGACGGAGTTATTACGGTGGAGGAAGGTCAGTCCCTTGAAACTGTGGTTGAACTTGTGGAGGGTATGCAGTTCGACAAGGGATATCTAAGTCCTCACTTTATCAATAACGTTGAAAACATGACGGTGGTACTTGAAAAACCTTACATTTTAGTGTTCGAAAAGAAAATCAGCAGTGTTAAATCGCTTGTTCCGCTTCTCGAAAAGGTTGCCAAGCAGGGAAGCCCATTGTTAATCATAGCAGAGGATGTTGAAGGTGAGGCTCTTGCGACACTCGTAGTCAACAAGCTTCGCGGTGTGCTTCAGGTTGCGGCTGTGAAGGCACCCGGATTTGGCGACAGGCGCAAGGCAATGCTGTCAGATATAGCAGTTCAGACCGGCGGACAGGCTATTTTGGAAGACCTTGGTCTGCAGCTTGAAAATCTCGAGATATCACAGCTTGGTCGTGCGAAGCGAGTCACAATCGACAAGGACACCACGACAATCATTGAAGGTGCTGGTGACAGCGATGCTATCAAGGGCAGAATCGCACAGATCAAGACTGAGATAGAGGCTTCGACGAGCGATTATGATATCGAGAAGCTTCAGGAGCGGCTTGCCAAGCTTTCCGGGGGTGTTGCACAAATTAACGTCGGTGCGGCAACAGAAGCAGAGATGAAAGAGAAAAAGGCCCGCGTTGAAGATGCCCTGCACGCATGTCGAGCTGCGGTTGAAGAAGGTATTCTTCCCGGCGGCGGCGTTTCAATGTTAAGAGCAATGTCGGTGCTGGATAAAATTAAAGTCAAAGGCGACGAGAAAATCGGGGTTGATATTGTGCGCAGAGCAATCGTTGCCCCCATTAAACAAATCGCTGAAAATGCTGGTCTGGATGGTTCAATTGTTGCTCAAAAAGTCATTGAAAATGAAGATAGGAATTTTGGCTACGATGCTGTAGGCAAAAGATATGGCGACATGGTTTCCTTTGGCGTGATTGTTCCTACCAAGGTCGAACGGACAGCCCTACAGAATGGTGCTTCAATCGCTTCACTGATGCTAACAACCGATGCGATAGTAAGTGAAATTCCTGAGAAAAAGGAAACACCAGCGATGCCTCCGGGCGGCGGTGGAATGTACTAACAGATCAGTTTGAATAGCGGGCTTCATTGTGAAGCCCGCTTTAACTCGATAACACCCTGTGGCTTGCCACAGGGTGAAGAACAAGCATATTCCTTATTGAAGTTCGATACCCTGCAGCTTGCTGCAGGGAGATTCATTGGGAAACTCTATGTTTTTCAGAAACTATAATGCATTTCCCGGTTTTACAAGAGGTCTGACCAGTGGGACATTTATCTTGGGACTTATACTGATTGGCTTTGGGCTTCTGGTTTATATTCTTAAAGAAATCTTTGCAGCAATAGCCGCAGCAATATTCATTATAGCCGGCATAGGCTGCATAACAGCCGCGGCTAAAATATTTCTTAGCAGCCTTAGGGCTGGCAATAACTGTTTCAGGAAGTCAAATTCCCTCCGTGAGAACATACAGATCCACACCGAAGAGCATTACGAAATGTAGATTACCGATACTATCAAATGTAAATTAACTCCTGCTGCCCTGATAGTCCTGCTCAGTTTCGAATCTTAGTAACAATTTCCTTTGTCGAGGCAGATTGATTACTTTGGGCAGTCTTAAATGCATCGAGCGATGAGGCATTCTGCTGCTTAAAAACTTCATTGCCTTGGATTATCTCGCGAAGCGCCTCGGTTTTTTTTCGAACCTCTTTTAGAAAATTTATAATCCGCAGGCTGAACGCTCCACCGAAAAGTGCAGCCACCGCAATTCCAACATCCACAGCCGCCTCAGCCATTTTCCATCCGTCAGGCCGATTTGCAGAATCACTTACTCCACGCTCAGCCAGTTCCCATGTTGATTGCGAAAGAACCTGCTCAGGTGTGTCTAAGGCAGGTAATTCCCTCGGTAAACCATAGTCTACAGTAAATGCTCTGCTTTGCATGGCGCTTAGGTTGGTAAGTTCCTGCAGATTCTGTGAAGCCTGCTCAATGCGGGCGGTATTAGCAGCCAGTTCTGCCGTATGATAATGCGCCCAAGCATTTCCCTTCTGGGCCTCGCTTGCTGAAAACCTGACTACGCCACATCCTCCTGTCAGAACTGCCAGGCAAAAAATAAGCAAAAAACATTTCTTCATCTCCGTATCTCCTATTTTTTTAAATGAATATCAGATGTAAGCTGTAATTCTGATACCTGCTTTTCAATGGTCTTGAGACGCCACTCATGGCTGATACTCTTGGCTGTTAGCTCTTCACAGTTTTTTTCAAAACGCTGCTGAGATTTGATTAATAGTTCCATATCATGTTGCAGCAAATTAAGCTGGCCTTGAAGGTTTACCCAGCTTCCAACTATAAGCGAAGCCAGGAATACAAGCTGTAGCAGCACACTCAAGTTCACCTGTTTGTTAAATCGCCACCCGTTCTCTGTGCTTCTCATCTCACACCGGAGCATAAAAAACATTCTTGTCGCCAACTCTGCACATCAACGTGTATGTGCCTTCAGGTAGAGAACCAGGGGAGGTGGTAAATGATTCTGCAAGATTTATCGCTTGCATCTGCTGGCCTATCACTGCCGGCAAAGACCCCGGCTCACCTATAACTACCGCTTGAACATTATATATGTTGTATGAGTTGTTGCTTATCACTTTTACTGCCCAAGCCGTTGTTTTGGCTCCTGGTGATACCACTGAAAAGGTATCCACAACACCAGATGAATCTTCGCGTAGAAGACGCTGAAGTCCCTGCTGTGGGTCAGTTATTGTTTGCTCGGGTACCATAGGTATTAATTCCTCTTGCGCACAATTTTAAGATTGGTACACTGACATTCGAAGTCCATCACCACCCGTTTTATGTAAAACATACTACGATTATCCAGCCTACAGCCAAGCAAGTCTCGACCTTCAGGACTTGTGCATATACCGTCACCCGGCTGGTAATCAAACGCCAAAAATACCGTCTTGATGTCAAATTGCTCAATTATTGAGCTATAAGCCTTTGCACTTTGCCGAACGAAACCAACCAACTCTGCCGTGTCATCGCGCTGATTATTCGTGGAAATATTTTCATTCGTTGCTCCGGCGAATATACTAAAATTCGAAATTTTGTGGTATTTAAACCGTCTCGGGACCATAACAATATGATCGATAATCTCTGCCACGGAGTTGACAGGTCCATTGGCAGCAGTATAATTCAACCGCAAATCGCTGATTACCGACGCGGTAATTCTGAAACGTGCTGCATCCTTGAGGACACCAAACCATGTTTGAACATCCAATTGGTCACTGCTAAGCCATATCCCGCATTCGTCAAGCAAAATATTGAACGCCTCAAGATACTGATGCCAGTGATTTCCATAATCGTAAGAAGCCTCCAGATAGTAGCCTATTGATTTATCTTGCTTATCACATGTTATCGCAGGATAAAAACGCCTGCGACGATGAAGAAATGTACCGGTTTCAAATATCTGTGAAAAATCGAATGGATCACCCCGGTTGTAAGGTGAATCTGTATAATCACCCGCTTCATTAAGAGCCCACTTGCGATAAACATCCTTCACTTGGTGAAAATTCTCATTCATACTCGGAGAAAACGTCTCATAATTTGTACTTTCCGCTGTCGGGTCCCATGCTTTTACAAGATCAAATGTTGCTTCATAGATCTTGAAGTCACCAGCACCCGTAAAACGATGGGTAACAGGCCAAAGATTTCTGCTGCTACGAATAGAAGCGATATTCGTTCTCCTAAGGTCCAATTTTTCACCCACTATCTGGCAGTTAAGCTCCACTGCCCTGCCCTGGCCCGGACGATAGAACACAATTGCTTCTCGAGGACCTGTTTCACTCAAGCGAGGAACAAATCTGAACTCTACTCCAATTTTCTCACAACATTTTTGCAAGGCTTCGAGCACACTTAAACCGGTAACATCAAAATCCCGAACAGTCTGGTTTTCGCCAAGTGATTCTAGCAATTCGATCTCTGGGATCCACAGGCGTCCTACTGGAACATATTCATTAAGTAAATAAATTATTACTTCGGCATAGCTCCAGAACCTGCTCTGAAAAGAATCGGCCCCAAAAACTCTATAAGTTCTACCCTCATTTTGGATCATTACCGATGCTGCATTGGGCTGAGCATTGGCATTGAATATTGTTTCGACAGTATGTAAAAACAAACTCGAACCGCCATTAGCTACCCTGCGACCATATACCTTTATCCGATCCAGCTTTGCGGATATATCTTTTGCTATAATTTCGACTTGATCAATATTGGAATCTATCGTCGTCTCTATCTTCTCAATATACCCGTAAAAGACCGGTATCCTTTCTGGCACTATATCAGGCCGACCTGTATTAACAATCTGTTCAATACATATTGACTTGCCCATACCCGCCAATTTTTCTATATTCTCAGCCCGAACTAGTCCTCCACCCCCTTGCCCTCTAAGATTGTACGATAGTTTGGCCCAATTGAACTCTGGCGTACCACTACGAACAACTTCTTTTAATTCGAAAAACGGACATGGGGTACCGTCCAAACTGACTGAAACAGTAGCTGCCGGGATAGCCGGATTATCGGGACCTCCTTGGAAGAAATCAACTCTATTGGACATGTAGAAACCTCATGGTATACTAAACAACTTTCGCCTGTAAAATCGCGACCTTTTCTGGGCTTGTTCTGTCAAGATTGATTATTACTTGTACCATGAACGTGGCTTCCGTGCTTGTTTCAGTCACCATTCGGATAGCAAACAGGTATTTATTCCCCGCAAGCACACAACTTTGCCACTCGTAAAACCTTTGCCCTGCATATGCAATCTCTGCTAGTGGGCTGTTGTAGTTGATTGTACCACTTCCCCCATCTCCATATATTCTGAAACTGCCCGGCTTCAAACCCTGTCTTATGGGCCAGTAGAACCAGAGTAACTCCACTCTGTCCCCATCAATCTGACTCACTTTTACGTCGAAAGCACCGTTGCAGATACCCTCTATCAAATTGCCTTGATCATCAAAAGCAACTTTCACTGATCCGCAGAAACTATGTTCTTCTTTTCCGCAACTATTGACACGTCGAACAACATAATAGTATGTGCCTCCTGCTTCATGTTCCAGCCACAACGGTGGTGAAATCTCCTGTGACGATACTTCTGCTGTAGTAGTTATCGTCTGGAAATCAATGGTAAAAATATTAAACCCGCGATAAAGGTTCTGGCAACCAGCAGGTCGCGGCCAGAAATCGCCGCCGGTAACACCCATGCACAGCTTCACGCCGTTGGCACTGTCACCTTCATATAAACTGTTAAAAAATTTGCTGTCCATCAGCTTGCTACTGTAGGATCCCTGTCGACTGCCGAACTCCCATCGGTTATTCCAAGCTGCAGGATCGTATTGCCATCAGCATCCTTGATCGACATATCGCCCGTACTTTTATTTTGACTCATCTTGTAAACATGCCGCATCAGGCCGTAGAAATCCAGCCTCACATCAACCGGTATATACCGCTCGGCATCGGCCAGGCTGTTGTTGCCGGCCTTGTCCGCATCGATCACGCCGACAAGATCACCTGCATCAAAAGGAGCGGTGCCGTATGCAACGGAAAACTTGTACCAGCCGCCGCCGATCTCGCTTATCGCAGGCGCCGAGCCGCTCTTGTCGGTGCCGGCAAGATTTTTCAGGCTCTCGAAGTCCATCTCTGCTGCTGCGCCGGTTAAGGGCTGGCCATCCTTGCTCACATAAAAAGGTATCTCGATCGCTGTGTTTGCCATAAACTCTCCTATCTTATTATTGCCATCCTGCCGCGATTGGCGGTTCGTCCCCTTGATTTGAATTGGTACTTCTGCAGGACCGCTCCCATCTGGGTTGGATTGCCTTCTATATCCGGCTCCCCACCCCGCAGAACCAGGGGATTGCGAGGCCGAAAATCACCTGCCCCGGCGTTGACAAACTGCGGGTCGGTGTCGGCAAGATTGCCACCGCCCGGAAGAACATAATCAATACCTGAAAATTCATCATAATACGGATGCGCAACGCTGCCATCCGGTGCGTAATAGCAGTTATGGCTGAAGTCCAAAATACTGGAGTTACTGCTTGAATCACCGCGAATGACGTAGGCATCTTTGCTTGCAAGATAAAAAATATTGTTGCGGACTATGCCAGGCGCAGAACCTGCCAGACCTATGGCATATGAGGTCTGGTTATAAAACGTGCAATTCAGAATGGCATTGTAATAGGCAAAATAAAACGCCCTTGTTCCGCCGGAAAACAGACATCTGTTGAAAGTTGCCTTAAGCGCCCAGATCCCTTGATCGGCGGCCCCAAATTTAATAACACACCTGCTAAATAAGGTGCAATTCGTATCGGTGCAAAGAAGCTTATTGCTGTTGGTGGTGTTCATGTAACAATCATCAAAGAGCACCCCCTTGCCGATCTGATCTGCGGTAAAATTCTCGTAATCCTCAAAGACACAGCCCTTAAAGGATATTCCTGAGGGGCCGGCTGTTTTGAATCTTATAGCATGCTGGCCATCAGGAACATCATAAAGATAGAAATTGCGGAAGTGCGTATTTACCCCGGAAGCAATATTGAACATATAGCCGACGGCATTATTCTGGAAATCTATAGTAACCTTTCTGGTTGAATCGACATCATTATTCAAGACATCAAGGGCAGGTTGATAATAATCCCCGCCATAATCCATATCGCCATTACTAAGACCGCTATTTGTGGGTGGAGTCGTGTTGTAACCGATGAAGTGTTTATGCGTATTTTTTAATGCCGAACCGAGGCCGGTATCGAAATCCTGTGTGGCGGACACTAAATATGTATCCTGCTTGACAAATATAAAACGGTTGCGAAAAACGGCATCGCCATCAATTTCGGTTGCTGAGATATTGTCGGCGGCATATTGTATAGTTGCCAGTGCCCCGCCCACCACCAGATCAACCGTATCAGTAGCCCAATACCAGCCCCCGCCTAACTCAACGTAATTATCAGTTACCACAACTACTTCGTAAAAACCGGTGGCATAATGAGATTGTACAGCATTGGAAAGCTTAGCAAGCACTCCCACCGTCACCCCCACACCGATACCCGTCGCAGAGATGCGCACATTTGATCCGGTGCCCTGCGTTGCTGCCGCCCCTGCTGCTGCTGTAAGATAAGCGCCGTTGGCATTCTGAACTTTTGTCAGATCGCCCGCAATCGTTCCGCCCGCAAGCCATGCCTCTCTTGTGCAGCCGCCGCCGTTGGTATCAGCAGATGCCGAGCCACCTACAAAATGAATTGTATCTTTATTGACCTGCGCCATATCCGGGCTTCCCATCTAACCAGATTGTTATGTATCGTTTATCAAATTCCCTGCCACGGCTTATCTCGAAATCGGGAAAGTTGTTTTGCAGATATGTTATCAGCCGTTCGCGGATAGTTTCTTTTATCGCTTCCTCTGCCGCCTCTTTTCTGTCAGTAAGAATACAATCTTTGGCCATGAGCAGAAAATCATCGGTGTGGTTGTTATCTGCCTTGGTAAGATTTCTAATCTGTGAAACAGTGGCATCGGTAATTTGTTTATCGGTGTAATTTTCCGCGGCTATTACCAGTTTTTTATAAACAGGATCGTTACGCATTATCCCTCCTCGGTCCATGTTCCGCTTTTGGCAACGGTGTTCCAGTCGGCGTTTGCATCAGCAATAAGTGTAATACATTCACCGATGGCATCGGCAACCTTATATTTATCTGCCGTTTGACCGCTGTCATCGCGTATAGTTGCTGCACCTGGATCAATCCGTAATTCCTGCGCTGCCTGGACGGCGAAGCTAAACATTGTGCCCGCTGTTGCCGAGGCCGGCAAAGTCAGTGTCACCGTGCCTTCGGCACCGAGATTTGTATGGACACTGCTCGACTCGGCTTCGGTCAGTGTGTCATCGGTAGTATGCGCTTCGATTATCTTTTTGAGTCCGCCCGAACTAAAAGGTAGATAGATGTTATGGTGATCACGGCAGTCAGTAATTGACGTTATATCTCCTGCTGATGTGGTGACAATTGCCAGACATATATGTGGAGTTGTTATCATATCAGGAAAACCACTGTATTCGTTGATAACCAGATTACCCCCACAGTCAAGATAAACATATATACTGGACTTATCATCCGCCAATGTGTTACCCGAGGACCCATTATAACTGACGAGTTGCACACCTACCCAGTACTTTCCTGCTTTTACCCCGATATCCAAACCACCTTCATCAAACACACGTAAATCATTTGCTCGCCTTGATGCCAATAACAGCCTGTAGAGCAGCTTTCTGAAGTGTAGATAATAAGGCGCCGTTCCGGTTGGAATATATTCGATGCCGGTCTCGCTTTCACTTGTTAAATTGAGCAGTTCATTATCAGTTGGATAAACCTCAGACATAATTTTTCCCTCTATATTATAACACTTGAAAAACTAACTCGTTACTGCCTTTATTGAACGATTCAACACTAATATCTGAAGCCGGTATCGCTCTCGGCACTATACAGATTAAATCGGTTTCCTCTTCTTCGCTGGTCTTATTACCGCTTACATCTGAAGTCCTGACCGCGAATTTATAAAGCCCCTTTTCCAGGCAGCCACTCTGCCACACGAACACATCAGCATCGAACCCGAAATCCCCATCACCAAAATTGCCTAGACCAAAACCCACAGCAGCCGCCCCATCATAGCCCAAGTCACTACAGCCGAACCGGCTCATACCGAACCCACCCTTATCCTGCCAGCTTGGCCAGATTCTTATTGCCTCTTCCGTGATTGTTTGGTTATAATCGATTTGCCCATTTCCCCCGTTTGAATATATTTGCAATGTACCTTCCGTCGGAAGATTCTGCCGACGTAGCAGATGTAGACTTGCCCGCCCTGCTGTATCAACACATGTGACTTCATCACTAAAGTCTTTATTCGCATCTTCCGGCTCAACTGCATATACATTAATTTGCGCAGCAATATCTGATATGGAATAATGAACTACCATTTTCCTCTGCTCGCTGTCGATCGTTGAACCGGCAAATTCCCTATTTACGTATACCTGGTGGAATTTACCGATAAAGCTACTGCGCCACTTTACCAGAATCGCCAAAGGCTCACATATAATACCTGATGGGTAAATCCCGATTGGAAAAGCAAATGCTCTTATCTCGTCTATGCCATCATCAAAAAGCGTCACACCAGTCACTCCTGGAGCTGTGTATAAACAATCTGATAGTCACAGCATATTCCTGTCCCACTCACAGTAAAGCTGCCAACTTCAAAACTATCTACTCTTATATTGGCAAAGCTTCTGCCATCATCAACATTCAGAATATGCGACATGCCATCGGCAAAATTTGAAATCGTCTCAATCTTGTTGTTAAGTGCCGACTTGCTCGAAGTCCGGAGGACCCCCTCCTGCTTAATCTTCCGACTTCGTTTACCCAAATCAATACTTAAAACTCCGTCAAGTCCATTGACACTTTTCTGTACCTCACCACGGCTCCAGCCACCTATTCGAAGTTCCTCTGAGACTCCATCAAACACATTCTGACTGTCAAGCAGCAATTTCATCATAACCTCCGGCAAACTACATCCTTTTTAATCTCAGGGAGCCTCCCACATTTATCCGGTCTATCGACCCTCCTATACCTGTAACTACACGGCACCGTTCCCTGGCTTCGGTAAAAAGTTTTTGATAATATAGACTTTTTGCCCAAAACTCCTTTTTACCAGTGCCCCTGTTCGCTAACGTTGCATAAATGCTGGCGATCGTCGCAAGTACCGAGGCCCGCCGTAGCCCGCTTATATCAATAATATCGTCAGGTCCTGTAGTACTGCCTGGATTGCCGGGTTGAATCCCAAAATATTCAGTCAACTGGAAAAACACTGTGTTTGCCTGTGGAGCAAATGTACTTATTCTATATGATATGTCACTGCCCTGCGGCGGAGATACCGCTGAGTCCGTCTCATCTGCTCTCAAGACAGAAATCGTCAGTTGTGTCGCAGAAACCACTGATATTATCTCATACGCACCGTCTAACCCATCTAGGCTACTAAGATAGACTACGCCGCCCGCCTGTACACCTGCTGATTCAAAGTCTTCTCCTGTCTTAGTAAAACTCGTTCCATTCAGAGAACCCCCTTGACCTTCTGCCAATGTTTGCCCCGGAAAATATAACTCACTAAAAAGCACTGGCTCATATCGTAGGATATCACTATCATTCGAAAAAGTCACCATTATTACCTCTCTTCCTAAACGCTCTCGTATTAACCGTAGCAGCAGTCATCTAAAACTACTGCTGCGGTTAGCACGAGTAATACTCGTACTAACCTTTTTATTCCTGACTTGGTGCATTCAGCACTGGTAAGCCGGGAAGCACAAAGCTAACTGGTTGCAAGATCCCTGATTAGACCATGAGCAGCTTCGTTCTTCAGTTCCAGTGTATACTCTCCAATCAATTCCCCACGTTCATAATCACCAATGCTGGCCAAAGGCTTGTAATAAAAACTTCTGCCGGCAAGGGGTAAAACATTGACTCGTGACGAATCCAGAAACAAAGCTCCATCCTGAGGCATCCAGCGAGTAGTAATAATACGGCATACTCCAAAATCACTCTCATAGATACTAACCATATCAGTAAATTTTGTATCATTCGCGGCAAAACTACGGGAACTGGATGCAAAAGCATTTATCTTGCGCTTCTGGAACCCATTTACGACAATAAGATCAACGTTGCCGTTGCTGTTCTCCCAAATCTTGCGAAGAACATAATTCACTTTTGTTTCATCAAGCCCTGTTCCGGATGGAAACCCTGAGTCCCCGGTATGGAACGCGTTTGTAGAAAGGTGCACCATTATTCCTTTCATCGTACGGCGGACCGTACCGCTGCCCTGCGGGTCACTCACAGGCTCACCACCATTAACAACCGTGTTTTCAAGATCACGAATAAGCTCTCGCAGCCGTTCCTGCTTCTGATAGTCCATTTCATCAGCCAGACCCAACTGCCCTGCAGCTATATCTGTTCCGCTAACCTCAACAACAGCGGTGAATATCTGCGTATAATTCCCGCACCGACTGCGATTACTGAACCGAGCACCAGGAGCATCAGCACCTTCTAGGGCCGCATTGCCCAGAATATTAATGATTTGATTATCAGCCAGATCCTCCGCTGTCGTACCTGCATAGCCCCGAACTACCGTTAAAGTGTTGGTGCTAATCGCCGTAACAAGCATTAGTTCTTCACTGCCTTCAATCTGAATCTGATCACCCACCCTAAACCTGCTGCCATTATCCACTACAAAGTCGGTATCCGCAGCCGGATCGGTAAAAGTGCTATCATTAACCGCATCCTTGTTGGGCAGCAGCGAATCTTCCATCCATTCGTGATGTGTGCTCGTGGCCTCGTACAACGGATCACCGAGAGCATCCAACAACGGTGTTTCGTAGGGCGAAACGATACCTATCAAATCGGATACATCTTCAGCCAACTCAGGTAACGTAGTACCTGCAGAATATGTTGCTTTACCTGTAAATGCCATTTGAATTTCCCCTTAAATGAAGTTTCTTCTAAGTTTCAAATATTCCTGTAAATCAGCCCTGCTCCCACTGGTAGCAGCTTTTCGCCCGGCCCGCTCTAGAACACCGGCACATTCAGGTCCCTTCTGTTTGGCTCCTGCAGCCCTATGTATTACGATTCCGGGCGAATCCTTAAACAAATACTGTTTTTCGCGTCTCAATTGCTGCACTATGGTCTCGGGATCAGAGTCCTGCCCCTTTGGAACCCTTGCTTTTGCGAGCAAAAGTCCTGTCTCAAGATCACACACGCCAGCGGAACCGAGTTTACTGATCAGTTCACGCTCAATCTCAAGCTGATTAATCTTCTCTGTCAGTTGTTCACCACAGAATTTACTGTTGGCCAGTTCATCTTCTAATACAGCAACTCTCTTCTCTGCGGACTGAGCCCTTCTGCGATAACGAATTGCCTCGGAAACCGGTACCAGCTTTTCGCCTGCCATCTCCATATCTTCTGACATTATTTCCTGTGAGCCTTCAACCTGACTCATATACACACCTCCTATTCCGTTGTCTCGTAACCTAATTCTCGGAGCACCTGCTCCTGAGAGATACCAAGTTCACGCTTGATCTGAGCCTCTTTGAGTTTTTCCATCATATTCTCCGGCAGCGGACTTGGGAACAGAACATCTAATTCACGATCCACTAATTCCGTGCGATAAGCGCCAGTAGCATCAAGCATATATAAAATCATTCTGCATATCTCTTTTAGACCCTGGCCATATGTAAACCGCTTGCGCTCAGTCTTAGAAAGCATCCCTAACAGCGTCATCCGCAAAGCTACAGCACTTGTCAGATTCCCAATCCGATTTTTCAGAATGCCTGCTGCTACTGGAGTTACACCACTGGCCTTGTCAAAAGCTTCACGTATCTCTGATATATGAAAATCTTCGCTCGGGGTCTGGACATCGCCACCAAACTCTTCAATACCGGCATCCATATTATCCGTATACCACATGCGACCCGGGGAAACCGGTCTTTCCTCAAAACCTTCCACACCTTTGGCTAGATACATCTTGAAAGACTGGAATGTAATTCGGTTAGCCCGATCGCTGAGCCTTGTGTTTAGCTCATCTTGCAAAGGAATCAAAGGCTCAACATCACTCAAACCTTCATAATAATAAGGCTGTGCAATATTCTGTATATGCACAACCGGCACAATACCAAGAATGTTCATGCCCTCCGCAATAAGCTCTTTGTTCTCATAGCGCTGCCAGGCTTGTGGCCCAAGTATCTCTGTTACTTGGGTGATCTCACGATCAGACCCGCTTGTTCGACGCCCAATAAGTCGAGATAGAAAACTCCGCTTCTTCCCCAAAGAATTCTTGACTTGATAATAACTCTGAACATAGTAATTTATACGTCGGTAATCATTTTCATAGAGAATAGGCAGTGCTCGTGGTGCCTCAACTAGTTCCAGGCAGATCGCATGTGACAGCTCAAGGACTTGCTTGAAGGGGAGGGGCTTTGATGTGGAGGAGGAAACCGTTCGAAAGCCCATGTTTGTAAGAGTATCATCTGCCTTGACTATGCAGTCAACAAAACCATAGACACTTCCGAGCACTGCCATATCCTGCAGAAAACCAAGAGCACCGTTGCTCGCAAACACCGCCTTTAATATTGATTCAATTTCTGCGCGTTTTTGAGCAGTAGGTGCCTTTGAAGTAAAATTAACCCCTTTTCCGAAAAGAAAATCAACCATGGCATTTATGCGCCATGCAATATCGTTCTCAATGACAACTTCCTTGCGCTGTATATCCTTAATTGATCGTCCACCGTATACCCCCTCCACAAAACTTGGTATCAAGCCAGTTATCCGCGCAGGAAGGCCACACTCCTGTGCTTGAACATAGCTTCGGCTCGACTCATTAATCTTATTGCCAATATTACTAAACCCGGAGATCTCACAAATTTCGTTGCGATAATAATTCCATAACTTTCCAAATCGAATATGATTATCGACAGATTCTTCATCGACAAGCCACTCGACAAATTCTTCCTCTAATGAAGCATCTTCAAATATACTAAAATCAAACGCCATAAATCATTCCAAACTTGACATTATTAAAGACTTCAAACAATTCCGATATATCAGGCACACTTCATATTCGTCTTGCCACTCCACTTTCTAAATCAACCTGCATATTTCATGCGAAGGTAAATGTCCTATCACCAATAAATCACTCGTAAACTATGGAAGAACAACAGATAAATTTTTTTTCATACTGTGATATTAAAATGAATTGCCTGCGCAGCCATTATTATCTGGATATATCCAATCTTTCACTTACTTCTTTTGCTGCCGGGATGACGCTATAATAAGACTATATATTTCACATTTCCATTCACTATGCTCTTTGAAAAATTATATAAACGAACGGAAATTAACCGATAACAGGGAGACTGTAGCAAATTTACCGGCATAGCAGTGCTCTCTTTCTGGTATTATGGAGTATGTTCACGGTTTCGTTGCGGCCACGAGCACGTGCATCTCGTAGCATGTCGATCGCAATTCGCTGGTTTATATGGTCTCTGGTTC
>JBDRHL010000114.1:0-2199 GCA_043816955.1 Planctomycetota bacterium
AACCGATGTTGCGGTTTGCTCGAATGATACCGATGACAGCAAGCTCCTTAACGAGCGAATCGAGCCTGTCAAAGAAAAGACTGCCGACCTGAATGAAATACATACAGATGGTGCTTGCGGCAGTGAAGACAATGATAAAAAGATGGAAGAGCTTGAGATCACTCATGTTCAAACGGCTGTACGAGGTCGTAAAGCAGAAGTTTCAATGGAAATCGAGGAAGTGTCCGAAGAGCAGTATACTGTTAAGTGTCCCCGTCAATGCGTCAGTTCAGAGAAAGCAAGAAAACGTTACAAGGCCTGCTTTGATATAGGGATTTGCAAGAGATGTTCTTTGAGCAAACACTGTCCGGCCAAAGAACAGAATAATAAACGGACATATTATTTTGACAGGTCGGATTATCTTGTTGGCAGGCGAAACAGAAACATAAAGTCGCTGCCGCCGGAAAGGCGAAAGTTACGGCCTAACATAGAGGCCACGGTCAAGGAGTTTACAAAACCATTCAATCACAAGGGCAAACTGCGTGTTCGTGGGCTGTTCAAGACGATGGTGTATGCGCATGCGATGGCGATTTCAATAAACTTTGGCCGGCTGTGGCGATATATGGCCGAGAATCCGGAGTTTTTTGCATTGTCGGACTTGCTTTGCGGCATTTTGCCTTGCTTCTTTGCCAGGAATAGCCGAAACGAGCTTCAGAAAATAATTATTCGAGACAAAGTCCGCTGTTGGCTTGAGTCTCAACAGTATTTCAGACAAGCCGCCTAAAGGCGGAAAGGCGGGTTTTTAGAGTGGACTCAAAGTTAATTACTCAAACTGACCGATTGCTGAAATTATGATTATCAAAAACATCAAACAAAAATGGCCTACTCAGACGATAAGACTTGTAATAGCAAAGACTTATCGAAGGAGAGGCCATATGATTACAATCGGCAAAATTCCTAAAAAACTGCAAAGTTTTTTCAGGTCTGTCAAAAAACAGGTTTCTGAACATGTATACGGCTATTTCTGGTCTATGGTATTGTCGATTTGCATCAGTCATGGCAGTACGATTGACAAACTCGTCAAATTGTTGCGGGACAGTACTCATCGCACCAATCACGGCGAATTCCTCTGGCGGAGTAACTGGGATGAGTCGACCGTAATGCAGCAAATTGCTCTGGATACGCTGATGAGTCTGTTCAATAAAAAGGACCGCCATTTGTTTTTCATTATCGATGATACCCAAACCCTTAAGCGAGCCAAAAAGATGCAAGCCGTTGGCAAACTGCATCATCATGCCACCGGAAAATATGGGACCGGCCATACCATTTTGAAGGTATGTTTGTATTATCGTGGCATTACTATTCCATGGGCATCGCTGTTGTATATCAAAGAAGAACATGCCGGCAAACTGGATATCCCCTTTTGCAAACTTACTGAGTTGGCTGGGCAGGCAATCAGAGAAGCCGCTTTGCCGGAAAAATTCAAGGTCACTGTTTTGTTTGATGCTTTTTATCTTTGCCCAAATGTGGTCAACGCCTGTAAAGAACGAAAATGGCATTATATAGGTGTAGGTAAGTCTAATCGATGGTTTACAGTTGGTTCGCTTAAACGCAAACTTGCCAAATACGGCAGGAATGTTCTGCGAAACAGTGGTACCTGGTGCAACATTACCGGCCTGCGTAAAGCTGGAACATACCGTTTGGCCGAACGAATTGGTAAATTGAATAAATTGGGTATGGTCAAGATTGTCTTCTCTCGCCGCAAGGGAGAAAATAAGCATATCGCAATTGTCACCGACAATTTGTGTACTTCGATGAGAACCATTGTAGCTGACTATCTTAAACGATGGTCTATTGAGATGCTGATCAAGGACGAGAAACAGCATTTGGGGCTGGGCGATTACCGTGTACTGCGGTACCAGGCTGTGGTTAGACACCTGCACCTGGTTGATGTCGCCTACGCCTGCCTGACCCACGTGGGTTTGAAAGCCCAGCGTGCCCAAGGCCAAAACCATAATACCAAGAAAGTGCTGCGCCTTGAACCGATCAGTCAACTCAAGGATAGCATGCGCCGGATCATTTGGCAGGAGGCGGTTAAAGATGTCGTTAAACATAGTCATGAAAAAACCGTTATCCGCCGCTTGGAAAAGCTCCTCGCCGCGTAAGATCGGTCAGTTTGAGTCATCATGTAATGCTCCCCGAAGCAGGATTCACAAACGT
>JBDRHL010000115.1:0-73330 GCA_043816955.1 Planctomycetota bacterium
GTTTGCTCCCAACCATTTTGCCCAAGATGTAATATACCTGACAAGCAAGAGGTAAATAAGGCTTGCGCGGGCAATCCTGTTCGGCACAATAGTTGCTCAGAGGGTGACAATTACAATATCCCTGATGACAAGAGGTACTCAGCCAAAAAAAGTATAAAATGTTAAAATAGGCAATTTGCGCTCGCTGCTTGTTTATGCTCAAATAGTCTGCATGAGTGCAAAACGTGAAAAAATCAAGGAACAACAGCTTCAGGGCTTTAAATACTTCAAGGCTATATCAGGGCTGCTGGAAAAGTTACATAATGCCGGCTGTCAGCGCGACCGGGCAGGTAACCGCAAGCTTTACATGGATCAGTACATATCCTTGATACTTTTGTATATGTTCAACCCGATATGCAGTTCTCTTCGGGCATTGCAACAGGCCGGCGAACTGAAAAAAGTCCAGCGAATACTTGGGGTTTCGAGAGCATCGCTTGGCAGTTTGTCTGAGGCAGCAAGTGTTTTTGACAGCGAGTTGATGGAGCAGGTTATCCAGAGGCTTGCTAAACAGCTCAAGCCGATCTCGAAAAACGCCAAGCTATCGGATTTAGATAGTATCCTTACCCTGGTTGACGGCTCTTTGATAGGTGAAAAATCAGGTAACAAGAATACTTTTGGTAGTGGCGCTGGCGAACCTCGGAAGTATGATCGGCACATACATCGCCGGCGTCTGGATTGCCGCCAGGTCTTTATGAATGAACACCAGCGTTGGAAACAGTAGCTTAGTGGAGGGAGCGTGAGTACTGTGAGGGCGTCATTCCTACATGCTTTTTGAAAATTGTGCAAAAATGCGGGACCGACTGATAGCCGATGCGGTAGCATATCTGGTCAACATTATTAACTGACTCACGTAATAGTCTTTTAGCGTATTCTATTCGAAATGCCCTGAGATGCTGACGGAGACTCAAGCGAGTTTCTTTTTTCAGAAGCCATCGCAGGTGAGATTCGCTGACACCGACGGCTTTTGCAACAGCTTCAGGTATGAGGGGTCTGGAAAAATTCTCATAAAGGTGTTTCAAGGCTTTTTGAACGATAATATTGCGGTATTGAAGCCTGTTGTCGCCCCGAATTGGTTCGTCTCTGATAATGCCGCCACTTCGACGCTCAAGGAATAAAAAAAGTTCGTTCATTTTTAAGGTGCAAATCTGATGAAAATGCTGTGGTCTGGTTTCATATTCGGTTTTGAGTATGTGCATAATGCGACGTTCCTCAGGCATGAAGTGCAGGACTTTGCTCCAGATTATCTTGTCGGGAAGACCTCTAAAGGTTATATTCAGAAAATCAAATACTCTGCCTGCCTTGCCGCAGAATGAGTGCTTTATATGCGGTGGGATGATGAAACAATCACCGGTGCCAAGCTCGAACCGTCTGGAAGCTGCTTTCAAGATAACACTACCAAAGTCAACATAAATTAACTCACACCTGCCGTGGGAATGGGATTCGGTTATATGATTAGCACGTTTGGTTTTATGACTTACGTCAATCAGGGAGCGAACCGGCAAAGGGCGGTTGCGGGCAAATTGTATATCGTCGTTGCGCATAATAACTTCAACGTTAAACGAATTGAATAGAAAAAGCAAGGCCGTAGAATCTACAGGGTTGTTAAAAGATATTTTGTTTCACTGTTTTCAGGAGATTAATTGTGAAGATTACACTTATCGGAGGCGGCTCTGTCGGCTGGACGCCGATACTGGCAAGCTCACTGCTTACGCACAGTAAGTTTTTTGATGGGGCCGAACTTTGCCTGATGGATATAAATCAGACCGCACTGGACAATGTCATCAAGGTTTGTTCCCAACTGAACAGCCAAGCAGATATTAAACTGAAATTTACGACTACAACCGACATGGCCGACGCTCTACGAGGCGCTGATTATGTCGCCATTGCCCTTGCGATAGGCGGGATGGACGCGACCGAACAGGACCATCTGATCGGCAGGAAATACGGCTTTACCAACCTTAAAGGCCATGACATAGGCGCCGCTGGTTTCAGCAGAACGCTTCGGCACGTTGCGTTTATGGTTAATGCGGCACGGCTGATGGAGAAATACTGCCCCAAAGCGATGGTGCTTAATCTTACCAATCCGTTGATCGCAAACACATGGAGTATAAATAATTATTCGAGCATCAAGGCTTATGGGTTCTGCCATGGCGTAATCGGATATCTCGAAGCAATTTTGCCGCTGATGGGAGCAAAGTCCATTGAAGAAGCTTCTTTCGTGACAGCGGGTGTGGATCACTGCTCATGGCTTTTGAAATTGATTGTAAACGGCAGAGACGGCCTCGAAATACTTCGTGAAAACAACATCATCGAAAAAGCATATAAAAGGGAAAATGTCGCCCAAATTGACGACCCATTCGCAGGCATAGAAGAACAGAAGCTCAGATTCATCGTCTGGGACATGCTCGGATATCTGCCCGGCATTGGAGATATGCACATCTGCGAATTTTTCGGCCAGTTCCTAAAGGACAAAGAAACAGTTAAATACTGGCAACTGGAATACGACCGAGCAAAACTCGAAAGAGAAGGAAGAATACAGGCAGCTAAAGAACAAGAGGAAACACTTAAGGGCAAAAAACCTGTAAGGCTGATTAAAAGCAATGAGATAATCGCAAGGGTAATTGCAGCACTTTCCGGACATGACAATTTCATCTCTGTTCTAAATGCCCCGAACACAGGCCAGATAAGCAATCTGCCTTATGGATCGATAGTCGAAACAAATTGTACGGTTAATTCTGCGGGTATCCAGCCGATTACTGTGGGTCCTTTGCCTGATATACTCGACTCAATAGTCCGCCCGGTATTATTACATGAAAAACTTTATATGGAAGCGGCGTATGAGTGGAACAAATCCAAAGCTATAGCTGCATTGAGTACGGATCCTATTGTAAATGATTTTCGAAAAACAAAGCAAATGGTAGAAGAATACTTCCAGATGAATCAGCAGGTTCTGGAAAGTATAGGTATAAAAATAGGTTCATGGCAGTAATTGACATGGAGAAGCCGGAATGAATACCGATAATCTTATCGAACAGTTGGACCTGGATTATATTCATAACTCTGCGCTGGCAATCCTGGAGCAGATAGGGTTTGAACTGCCTGATGAAAAAACACGTGACAAAATCAGATCGGTAAAAGGAATCAAAATCAAAGGTGATCGGGTTATGGTCTCACCTGAGCTTGCAGAATCCATTGTCACTGATATGCGAGCAAAGCCATTTCCTCCGAAAAACCCACAATGGCGTTTCGGCGGTGGCGGAGCATGTCACTGGCTGCTGAAAGAAATCAGGCAGATAATCAAAAAAAATAATCCTGACGGAATCATAGCTTATTTATTCGATGCACCAACCGGGCCAGTAGTAACTATTGCAGCTACCGGAACCAAAGGTTCGGCAAAATTGACGATTGACAAAGATTTATTCGGCAAATCTCAAGGTCAAGGTACACTTTACCGGCTGAATGGAAATATCGAGGAGCCAGCCGGTCGTAACAAGCTAAGTATTGAGCTGGATACCAATGAAGTGGCGGTATGGATACCTTAACTTGGACTGAGCTTGCGGATTTCGGCTCAGCTTGTAAAAAGATCTTTGCTGATATCTTCGCCGACGCGGTTTGCGTAGTACTGCTGGATGTGATTCTGTCCCTGCCGCTGTACTTTGTCCATGGAGGAAAAGACACCGATCTTCATGAGTGCAAATATCGCGATACATGCAGCAATATTACCGATGGAGCCTGCGTGCTTTGAAAGCCGTTCGAAGAGAGTCGGTTCCGGCAGGGCGTGGCGCAAGTGATCCGCTTTCGGGGCCTGCTGCAGAGAATGCTTCAATGTCCGCAGGGCGCTGGTGTTGGCACGCATCAGCAGATCAAGTTTCTGGGGAGTAGTCTTTAAGAGCGCAAGGCCCATCTCGACTCTGCCGATCCGTCGTATCCGGCGTTGGCACCTGTCACAGCCTGCGATATGATTTTCGACCCATTCGGCGTTGCGGCACAGGTTTTGCGCCAAACGGTCAAACACTGTACTCCGTAAACGCCGACATTTATTTTCAATTCTTTCTGTCATATTAATACCCGCTATTTTCATCACACATCCAATTCGAAAGCAGCACCAGCGCCTTGCGACGGTAGACCCTCGCGGCACCGGCAGATATTCCGAGGATCCGGGCGACATGGGCATAGCTCAACTCGCCCAGATCTCGAAGTAGTACAACGTTTTGAAGATGGGCCGGCAGACGGGCTACGCAGTCCCGGAGGCGCTGCTGAAGCTGCATACTGTCAAGTTCGTGCGCGTAATCAGGCTGTCTGGGGGTGCTTTTTCTCCGGACTATTTCCTGTCTCGATGCGGCATCGAGTTTCCGTCGGCGCAGGATAGAAATGGCGGTATTGCCTGCTGTGCGAAAGAGATATGCTTCGATGTTTGCCGGCTTTAGGCCGCCCTGATAGTGCGCAAGTTGAAGAAAAACCTGCTGATACGCGTCGCATACATCCTGTTCATTGCCGAGTATTCGCCAGAGCATCGTTACAAGCCTCTGGCCCTGCCTGTGCATTGCAGAGAGGATCCATCGCTGACTATGGACTGTGCATTCCGACCAAGCCAGTTCAAGAGTCAATCCGCAATTGCCTGAGTTTGCCTGCATAGGCGGTTTTGGCCTTTCTATTTGAAATGACGCATCGGATAAGAATATGTTACCACAAAAGTCAGGAAAATTTCCAGATTTTTACAAAAATTGCCTAACATTTGGTCTATAAATGCGTCATATTGCATAAAAACAGCCATTAAGGCGGGAAAAAGAAATTATGACTACAGGCAAAGCCGCGATCTACCATAATCTGGCGGTTATGCTGAAGGCTGGCGTACCCCTGCATCGGGCATTTAAGACCGCCGCATCAGGTCTTAGAGGGTCATCAGCAAGATCTTTTAATAGTTTGCAGAAGGATATAGCCGCTGGCAGTTCCATAGCGGAAGCTATGTGTAAAAGAAAAAGACGATTTAGCGCGCTTGACATGACGGTCATAGAAGCAGCGGAAAATTCCGGCAACCTTGCCGAATCCTGCGATATGCTGAGCAAGTGGTATGAATTTTGTGCCCGGGTACACAAAATCGTCATATCAGGAATGTACTTTCCGATACTTGTTCTGCACATAGCGGTATTCGTAGATGTTGTGCCTAAAATGCTGCTCGGCGGACTCAGCACGCAGGGAGCAGTGATTACCATCATGCGAAACCTGGCGATTTTCTATGTGCCTGTGCTTGCGATTATTGGAATTATCCAGCTTACCCCTGACACTGGGCCGTTGCGGTTTTTGGTAGATGTGGTTTCGCTGAAGATTCCGGTGCTTGGCAAAGCCTTACGATTTCTTACGTTGAGCCGCTACTGCAGGGTTTTCCATATACTTGCAAAAGCAGCTATTCCGATTCGAAGAACAGCAGAAATATCCGCTAACATGGCAGGAAACGCAATTATAAGAAGACAGCTTTGGCCATCGGTAAAAAGCATTCAAACAGGAAATCTGATTTCAGAAGGATTTTCGCCCTCGCTGGGCGTTGAATTCCTGAGCCATTGGCAGATTGCAGAAGAGTCCGGAACCATTGTCGAAACCACTAATAAGCTTGGCGCCGATTACGGCGAAAAGGCTGAATTCTTATTTACACAGGTCGCAATATGGGCCCCAAGGCTGTTCTACTTTGCGGTTTGCATGTTTATCATAAAATGTATTATTGAGAACGCCAGCCTGCTTGGATACAGATAAACTTGAGTTTTTTCGCAGAAAAAGGGCTTGCAGGACCGGGCTGGAACTGGTATTTTAACGGGCGGTTGCTGTTTAGTGCGGGTGTAGCTCAGTGGTAGAGCGTCACGTTGCCAACGTGAATGTCGTGGGTTCAAGTCCCATCACCCGCTTTGTTTGAAGTTTTAATAATACCGCCAAGATACTCGCTAGCTGGATAGCCGGGCGCTGGTTGGCAGTATGTTTTGCAGTTCGAGGGATTTGAGCTGAGACAAAGTATTTTTTGGCTGAAGGAATTTATCTCCCGAGGCTTTTTTTGTTTATCGTAAAGGCGTTTGATAGTCAGGAGCGGCCAGATGGACGACCAGGAAACAGAAACTACCGAGATGAAAAACACAGTGACAATTGAAGACACCGGTCCGTGCAAGAAGAAGGTTGTTATCGAGGTGCCGGAAGAGAAGATCAAGGAAGCCCTTGACAAGGAATACAGCGAGCTTGGCAGGGATGCGATTGTGCCGGGCTTCAGAAAAGGCAGAGCTCCTCGAAGGCTCCTTGAGAAGCGATTCGGTAAGGATATACGCAAACAGGTGAAGTTAAAGCTTCTTGTAGATGCGGCTGAGGAAGCGAAAAAAGACAATGATCTTGATGTGCTGGGTGAGCCGGATATAGATCAGGAAAATATTGAGCTGCCGGAATCCGGTTCGCTGAAGTTTGAGTTTGAAATTGAAGTCAGGCCTGAGTTTGACCTGCCTGTGCTGGAAAATATTCCGGTTGAAAAGGTCAAATTTGAAGTAACGGATGAACAGATTGCAGAGGAGATAATGCGCCTTCGTAAAAGGATGGGGCTGTGGGCACCGGTTGAGGACGGCAGTGTTGCGGCGGGCGACCAGGTAATAGCTGATATATCGGTCAAGGCTGAGGATGAGCAAGAGGAGCAGACGCATACCAATAGTGTAATTTTTGTGCGTGATCCGGGGTTTGTGGGGGCAGTTCCGGTTGAGAATCTTGTGGAGGTGCTTGCAGGAGCAAAGCAGGGAGATGTGAAGAAGATAAGCACAGAGGTATCCAAGACATACTATGACAAGCAGTACCGCGGCAAGAAAGTGGACGTCGGGATAAGCATCAAAGATATTAAGCGGCTGGAGGCTGCCGGGCTGGATGAAAACTTTTTCCGACAGGTCGGGGTATCAGACGAACAGGAGTTAAAGGCTAAGGTGCATGAGGCAATAAACTCTCGTCTTGAAGAGCAGCAGCGCAGCACAATGGCTGGGCAGATTTATCAGTATCTTCTTGACAACACGGAATTCGATTTGCCCCTGGATGTTGTTGCAGCACAATCGGCACAGATACTGCAAAGACGATATTCAGAGCTTCTTATGCGGGGGCTGGATCGTAAGAAGGTAGAAGAGCGGATGGAACAATTGCGCGGCAGCAGCGACGATCAGGCCAAGAAGCAGTTGAAGCTGTTTTTTGTGATGAGCAAGGTTGCGGAGAAGCTGGATATTGAAGTGTCTGAGGAGGAGATTAACGGACAAATAGCCCGGATAGCGCTGCAGCGAGGGCAGCGGCCGG
Organism: Planctomycetota bacterium; assembly: GCA_043816955.1. Classification (GTDB taxonomy): domain Bacteria; phylum Planctomycetota; class Phycisphaerae; order Sedimentisphaerales; family CAYZTY01; genus JBDRHL01. The sequence goes on from JBDRHL010000115.1 coordinate 7,336, forward strand.
AAAGAGTCCGGGAGCAGTTGACGCGAGAGGGGACACTTTCTCAGTTTGCGCTTCAGTTGAGGGAGAATAAGTGCGTGGAAAGGCTGCTGGAATCGGCGAAAGTTGCAGAAATAGACTCTTCGGCCAAAGACACAAAGAAAACTGAGGCTGTAGCAAAAAAGAAAACTTCGACGAAATCAAAGGTCGTCAAGGCAAAAGACAGCACAAAGAAGTCGGAGGAAAAGCAAGCTTCGAAGAAACCAGTCAAAGAGAAGCCGGTGCGGAAAAAGGTAAGTAAGTAGTAAAAATATCCGATAATACTTATTGATAGAATATTTGAATTTTCAGGGAACAGTAGATGTATACTGAGCGAGCGAACAGTCAGATTTTCAGAGGTGTGGATATTAACATACAAGGTCCTCATCAGTACCAGCGTATCCGGGAGATGAGCCTTGATGACATGCTCCTGGAAAACCGCACAATGTTTATGGTCGGCGAAATATCCTACAGGCTGGCGACAGAAGTGATTATGAGACTTTTGTATCTTGACAACCTGAAGCGCGGCAGCGAAATCAGTCTGTATATCAACTCACCCGGGGGAAGTGTTGATGATACGATGGCTATTTACGATACGATTCGCTTTATAAGGTCTCCGGTTGCCACGTTTTGTATCGGCAGAGCGCAATCGGGAGCTGCTGTGATACTGGCAGCGGGCGCGAAGAGCAAGCGGTTTGCCCTGCCACACGCGAAGGTGATGCTTCACCAGCCCTGGGGTGGTGTTACAGGCCAGGCTGCGGACATCAAGATTCAGGCTGAAGAAATCATAAAAGCAAAGAAGATGATTAACGAGATTCTTGCCAGGCATACGGGGCAGAATATAGAGCGGATAGCGGCTGAGACTGAGCGTGATCATTATATGACAGCCACTGAGGCGCTTGAGTATGGCTTGATTGATGAGGTTCTTGAGGAGCCTGCGAAGGATGACAAGGGCAAGAAGCAACATGGCAAAAAGTAGTCGAAAAGACGGTAAAGTGTAGATAGCGTCAGAGGATTTTTGGATTGGCGAGGCAAAATATGGCAGCCGGCGGTAACCTGATTCCGATAGTGATTGAAAAGAGCGGTCGCGGTGAACGAGCTTACGACATTTATTCTCGTCTGCTGAAAGACAGGATAATATTTCTAGGCGGGCCTATTGAAGACGATACGGCAAATCTGGTGGTAGCGCAGATGCTCTTTTTAAGTAACGAAGACAGAAAGTCCGACATTCATTTGTATATTAATTCTCCTGGCGGAGGAGTAACCGCAGGTCTTGCGATTTATGACACGATGCGTTTTCTTCGGTGCGAAGTGGCGACATATTGTATTGGCCAGGCTGCGAGCATGGGTGCGATTCTGCTTGCAGGAGGGACAGCGGGGAAGCGATTCATTCTGAATAACAGCAGGGTGCTTTTACATCAGCCTTTGATTTCGGGCGTATTGCAGGGTACGGCGACGGATATTGCGATCGAAGCAGATGAAATAATCCGCCTGCGGACAAGGATATACAGTATATTTTCAGAGCACACCGGCAAAGATGTGGCGGTGATAGAAAAGGATTGTGACCGTAACCTGTGGCTTGAAGCGGACGAGGCGGTTAATTACGGTCTGGTTGACAAGATACTTCAGAAGGCTCCGATAGTTGTCAAAACCGAGGAACAGACCGAGGAGCAGTCGAAGGAGCAGTAAGAAATTGCTCAGAGGGTCTTTGCTGTGAAAACTAGCATTATTGTGTTGCTTGGTTCTATGGTGCTGTGCATCGGGGGCTGTCAGCAGGAAAAGGCTTCAGAGCCTGCTAAGGTACTTGAGGCTGAGAGGGAACTTCGTCAGGAAAATGATGCGCTGAGGCTGGAAGCGGAGAGGCTGGGTGGTGAAAACGAGTCTCTGAGAAAGCAGATCGAAGTTCTTGCCGGGCTGGGTGAGGATGTTCGGTTATCGAATCTCACGACGCTGCGAGAGGTATCCATTCACAGGCGTACAGGCTTTTATGATAAGGACCGTGACGGTGTAAAGGAAAAGCTTATAGTATACGTCGAACCGATTGACGAAGTGGGGGATATTGTAAAGGTGGCAGGGTCTGTTGAGGTGAAGCTTTTTTATCTTGAGGCGGAGGATGCCGAGGTGCTTTTGGAGCGTTTTGATATCGGTCCGGAGCAATTGAAAAAACTATGGAGCGGGACGCTAATGACATCGGGATACAGGCTGAGTTTTGACAAGCCTGCGACGGTTACTGACGAGATGGAAGAGCTACTTGTGCGTGTAAGCTTTACGGAGTATCTTACAGGTAAGGTGTTCAGGGCGGCACGGGTGATAAAGCAGTAAAAGCTTAGAGGCTTCATCATTTCTGTAGATTTTGTTTTTTAGTGTGCTTGTAGGCTGTTTTCTTATCGGACACAAAGGCAGGAGGTAATTTGTGCTTTTGTGTATCCTGCATAGTCGGCGGTACTATCCTGAGTTATAAGACCTTATCCTTGATTTGGTATAGGATGTTCCCCGGCTATCCCAGGGGCGGTGAATTTGCTTGACTTTGTGAGGACAATCTGGTAAAATAATGGTGCTTAAGTAGGGGTGTTGTTAAAGACAGGGGGGTATGTGATGGGCGCATCGACGAAAACATATTTTATTGCTTTGCTGCTTCACTTAGCACCGTTTCTGGCGGCATTGTATATTGCATTTAGGATTACGTTCTGATTCGGGCCGCCCGGTGTTACGGGCGGGAATATTGAGCTTTAGATTGGGGGTTAAAAAAATGAAGACTTCATCAGGAATATTTGGCTGGTCGCTGATTTACCTGCCGTCTTTTGTGATGGCGATGTTCGTTGCGGTGAAAGTAGTCCTTTAGTCACCCAGCGGTTCAACCATTTATCTAAGCAGGCGCAACAACGCCGTGTGATATAGCTCTGCCGGATCCCGCTTCGGAATCAGGCTAAGCCTGCGGATTTCTTTCAGAGGAAACTATTGCAATTGTACTGCTGAGGTTATATATTACTTAGTTTTGGATGAAGCCTGTAAATTACCGGGAAAAACAATGGTATTGACAAAGATTCTCAAAGCAGAGTGTATCAAGGTGCCTCTGGAAGGCACAGACAAAAAGGCTGTAATAACAGAACTGGTGGACCTGCTGGATTCACAAGGCCTGCTTATTGACAGAGAGGTTGTTCTGGACGCGGTACTTACTCGTGAAAAAACAAGAAGTACGGGAATTGGCTCAGGCCTTGCGATACCTCACGGCAAGTGCAAAGCGGTGAAGGAACTGGTGATGGCAATCGGGATATTGCCGAAGCCGATTGAGTTTGACAGTGTTGACGGCAAAGGAGTATCAATAGTGGTATTACTTGCCTCGCCGGCCAATCAGACCGGACCACACATCCAGGCCCTGGCACAGATAAGCAGAATGATGCTGGACGAACAATTCAGGCAGAAAGTACAGAACGCATTATCCACTGAAGAGTTGTACGAACTGATCATTTCCAAAGAGAATAACTAAGCCGGCTTTTTGATCAGTTACCTGACAGAGGCGCAGATTCCCAGTAGATCAGTCCTGTTTCATAAGGATCATTGAGATCATCGTGTTTGGGCAGGACCCGGACGGCGAATCCGTGTCTTCCTGAAACCCTGCAGGAAATGGAACCTACGAAGACATGCCGGCTATCCTCAATCGTTTTTTCGTATGTCATAACCTCAACCGTACCATTGTCGATATTATCCCAGCAGTCGACAAGGCCATGATAAATCTCAACGGAGACATCCTGAGGCTGTATGCTGCCAAGCTTCACCAGGGCGGTTATTTTTAACTGTTCGCCCACCTGGAGTTGAGGCTGTTTGAGATTCAGGGTAGAGGTTTCCTGTCCGGCATGGACGTCAACTGCAACGTCTTCGATCGAAACTTCAGTCCAGTTGCGGCGTATGTCAGCCTTCCACATAGCAAGGGCTCTTGCGCGTGCCATTGCAGAAGCGGTCAGATACTGCCAGCGTACCACGGCGGGATTGTAGAATTTGCGAGTGTAGTCAGCTACCATCCGATGGGTATTAAAGCGGCAGGTTATCTGCTTTATGGAGTTTTTCATCTTCTTGATCCAGGCTCGCGGCAGATTATCCGCAGAGCGTGTGTAAAAGAGCGGCACAACTTCATTCTCAAGGAGGTTGTAAATAGCCTGAGATTCGACTTCGTCCTGGTAGTTGTAGTCGTCGTAGGCTTCGCCCGCCCCGATTACCCATCCATTATCGGAGGTGTATCCTTCGCACCACCATCCATCGAGAGTGCTCATGTTCAGCACGCCATTCATGCCTGCCTTCATTCCGCTGGTGCCGCTTGCCTCCATAGGCCGTCTGGGGTTGTTAAGCCAGACGTCGACTCCCTGTACCATGAAGCGTGCCACGTCAATATCATAGTCCTCTATAAACACCATTTTTCTTCTGACCTTATGCTGCGAGGCAAAATGAATAATCTGTCTTATAATGTCTTTTCCCTGGGTATCGCGAGGATGTGCTTTGCCTGCGAAGATGAACTGAACGGGTCTGTTCGCATCTGTAAGCAGCCGCATAAGGCGCGAAATGTCTTTCAAGAGCAGATTCCCGCGTTTATAGCTTGCGAATCTCCTGGCAAAGCCTATCGTTAAGGCTTCCGGGTCCAGAACTTCTTCTGCCCATCCAAGTTCAGTGTGATATGAACCGCGGCGCTGCATCTGCATTTTGAGGCGCATGCGGCAGAAGGCCACTAATCGCTCTTTGCATCGCTGGTGTGTTCGCCATAACTCTTCATCCGGCACCTGATCGAGATTGGCCCAGATAGATTTGTCAATAATCTCGTCAGGCCAATTCGCACCGAGGTATCTGTCAAGAAGCGAGCCGAGATCGGAGGAGATCCATGTCTTCGCATGAACGCCGTTTGTGATTGAACAGATGGGTATCTCGTCTTTGGGGACGAGCGGCCAAAGCGGCGCCCACATTTCGCGCGATACCTGGCCATGCAGCTCACTGACACCGTTATGAAAAGCACTGAGCTTCAGTGCCAGGACCGGCATCTTGAAGGATTCTGTTTCATCTTCCGGATTAATACGGCCCAAAGCGAGAAACTGTTGTCGATTAAGACCAAGCTGGGGGAAGTATTCGCCGAAGTATTTATCCATCAGCTCGACGCTGAATTCGTCGTTACCTGCCTTGACAGGCGTATGGATAGTAAAGACATTGCTTGACCTTGTTGCCTCAAGTGCTTCATCAAATGTCATGTTTTTTGTGTTTCTCAGATGTATGATCCTATCAAGTGCCATGAATCCGGCATGGCCCTCATTCATATGGCAAACGGTGGGTTCCAAACCCAGAGCATTTAATGCCTTCATTCCGCCTATTCCCAGCATCAGCAGTTGTCGAATCCGCATCTCACTGTCCCCGCCGTACAGATTTGCAGTAATTGTACGGTCCGCAGGGCTGTTCGAAGGCATGTTTGTGTCAAGCAGATACAGGGCCACTCTGCCGATACAGACTTTCCAAATCTGAGCAAGTACACAACGGCCGGGATACTGGACGGTAACGGTAATCGGGCGAAGGTTATCTTTTCTGAGCAACTCGATGGGCATGTTGCTGAAGTCATTTTCCGCATATTGTTCCTGCTGCCATCCGTCTGTGTTCAGGTACTGGCGAAAGTAGCCCTTCTGGTAGAGAAGTCCCACTCCGACAATAGGGACGCCCAGATCCGAGGCGCTTTTCAGATGATCTCCGGCCAGGATACCCAGCCCTCCTGAATAAATTGGCAGTGATTCATGTACGCCAAATTCCGCGCTGAAATATGCAATTACCGGCTCAGTGCCCCTGGCATAAATTTTCTGGTACCAGCTTGTCATTTCGAGTAACTGTCTAAGCTTATCTGTGGCTCGCTCGAGTTGGCAGCAAAAGCCTTGATTCTGTGCCAGATCCTCAAGTCGATTCTGTGAGACGGCCCCCAGAAGCTTGACAGGATTATGCCCACAGTCCTGCCAGAGACGGCTGTCGATACGACGAAACAGCTCTATAAACTCTCCATCCCAGCTCCAGCACAAGTTGCCGGCTATGGTTTTAAGAGCCTTAATTTCTTCCGGTAATGATGGTAAGACAGTGTAACTGCGGACCTTATGCATAGTTGACACCCTAAATTATCTGTTTCCTAACACCATTTGAAATATATAGTGTCCAACACTCTTCTTAAATCGACAAATACGTACGCCAGCTTAACCGAGATATACGGTCGGTTTATTAAACGGTGGGATATCCGTGGAATGGGTCAGGAAGTACAGGCGGGTGCAAGATACCTTTACGAATGTTTTTATGGGCAGAAGCAGTAAAAACGCAAAAACAAAGGGCCTGTAACAACAGACCCTTGGTGAGCAAGTAAGCCTCCGCTGATGCCGTATGAAAGCCTTTGAAAGAACCCAGTATTTCCAGGTGGGTAATCGTTGCTTGTGGCCGAAAGTCCTGTCAAGCAGGCGTTTCCGATCCTGGCAAGGCCTGATTTCCCGAAATATGGGTATCGGTTCTCCAAATAGCCGCCTTCAATACGTACATCGCAGGGGCCACACCCGCTACTAATACTTATATCATATTCGACGGATAAAATCAAGAGGTTTAATTTTTGAGTCCTGCGAACAATCTGATTTTATCCTTTACCAATTTCACTGCTTCGGCTCGCGGCCTGGTGAAGAAGCCGGAAACATTATATCTGAAACCGCTGCCGGACTCCCTGACAAATCGGACGGCTTCGTCAGGGTCGGTAAGATAGGTGTCCTCACTGGTAACGTCGATACCCGCCTCTTCGCCGCCGATTCTGCCGAGCTCACCTTCGACGGTTACGCCGCAGGCATGGGCTGCACGGACAACTTCCTTTGTGGCGGCAAGGTTCTGCTCAAAAGGCAGGTGTGAGACATCCAGCATGACGGATGTAAAGCCGTGATTGATACATTGCATTACCATCTCAAAACTGTTGCCGTGATCGAGATGAATGGCGATGGGAACCCCGGCACGTCGTGCATGATAAAGGGCAATATGAGAGATGTCCTCAAGTCCCGCATGGGCCGCCTCCAGCGGACCTACCTGCAGTATAGTCGGCTGGTTGAGTTCTTCAGCAGCGGTGATTACCGCCTGAACAGATTCAAGGTTCCAGACTTCAAACGCACTGACGGCATATTTGCCTGCACGGGCGGGTATAAGAATTTCCTTCGTTGTCGCAAGACTCATTTAGGGATTCCCGGACGAGATAATTTCATAATTTCTTATGGATAACGCTGAGCCAATGCCGTATTTATCGGTATGAGCAACCCATATTTCCCTGCCCCAGGGTTTCTGAACGATTTTCACATTTTCCCCTTATCTTAACATCCGATCAAGAAAAAATGCGTCTAATTGATCCTTGGTTGGTATGCCGTCGCGTCCGCCGAGTTTTGTGGCACAAAGGGCCGCTGCCACCGAGGCAAACCGCGCAGCTTCCGGGATGCTGTGTTCGCGGGCAACAGCCAGTGCATAGGCACCATGGAAAACATCCCCGCAGCCAGTTGTATCAATTACATCAACCTTGAACGCAGGCAGTTCAAATATCCCGTCAGAGGTCAAACCTGCGCATCCTTTTTCGCCGCGAGTGATGATAACAGTCTGGTTGGGTGATGTCTGGAGGGCCTGGAGTATCTGGGATGGATCTGTTTTTCCCGTAAAGGCCGCTGCGAAGTCCTCTGAAAGAATGATATGAGATGAGACAGCCAGAAGTTCCGGAACATGAGGCTCATTGTTCTCCGCGTCCACCACTACGGGAATGTTGTGGGCAGCAGCAATTTTGGCAGCTTCTATACCGGCCCTGCCTGATTCATAATCCACCATGAGCACAGCGGTTTTGTCAAACCAGCCTGGGTCGGGAAACTCTGTTGGAAGTGGATATTGGACGTTTTGTCTTGTCCAGAAAACATTTCGCTGTCCGCTAAAACAATCGGTCAGGACGAAGGCGATAACAGGCTCGCTGCTTTGATCTCTTATAACAAAGGAGGTATCCACCCCATCTTTTTGAAGCGCCTCAAGGGCGCGCTCAGCCATATCTGAATTGCCCAGCTTGCCCGCAAAGCAGGCTTTTCCTCCCAGCTGAGCTACGGCTGCCAGGGCAGTTCCCACCAGTCCGCCGTCATGTATGGCAAGGCTCTTGAGAAGCGTTTTAGTGCCCTGTTCGGGCCAGGAATCAACCGTTCCAACGAAGTCAATGGTAACAGCACCGAGTCCTAAAACATCAATTTTTTTGTCACACGTCATAGATTTTACTCACATATTGAATTTTAGACATATGATACTACCAAGCTGATAAAGTTATTTCAATAAGGTTGTATTTGAATATGACAGATTCAGGTACGAATTGTACTGCCTGTAAAAACAGATGTTTTTTCAGGAAGTGTTACCACAAGTCCGGCTGATTTGCAGAGGGGCAATAATCAGTAATGGGACAATTATGGCAGTCGGGCTTACGTGCTTTACATATGTTTCGGCCGTGAAAAATCAAAAGGTCGCTGAAGATGAGCCGGTTTTCACGTGGGATGATTTGCATAAGGTCGAATTCCAGCTTGACGGCATCACTGCTGTTTTCGCTGAGTCCCAGCCGTCTCGACAGGCGAATGACGTGGGTGTCGCAAACAATCCCCGGCGTACCAAAGGCGTTTCCGAGGATGACGTTTGCTGTTTTGCGTCCTACGCCGGGCAGCCTGAGAAGATCTTCCATGGTGGAGGGGACTTTGCCATCGAATTGGTCGATTATCATTGCAGCGGCGTTCTTTATGTTCGATGCCTTGTTGCGGAAAAAGCCTGTGCTTTTAATATCCTCTTCGATCCGCGTGATGTCGGCATCTGCCCAGTCGGCCACAGTTTTGTATTTTTTGAATAGTTCCCTTGTAACGATATTAACGCGGACATCAGTGCATTGCGCAGAGAGAATAGTCGCTATCAGAAGCTGCAGAGGGTTTTTATGCTCCAGGGCTATCTTTGCTGCGGGATAGGTTTTTTTAAGAATCGGATAAATTTTTTTTGCACGATCTTTGGCCTGGGCTTTTACAACCTTCGGAGCATTTTTTTTCTTACCCAATATTCAATTCCTCTCGTCTGTGTCTGCCAAATTCGCATCAGGCAACGACGATAATATTTTTTTGAGTTTGTCTCTGATAAAAACACCCCGTAGTTTGACCGGTTCGCTTCTGCCGGGGACGAGTAAAATACTCACCGGCACGCCCGGTTCGTTATACACCTGCTTCAAATCTATTGATGCGGGATATTCGAGCCGGGTTGTGTCACCCTCGACCGCCAGGGTGTTTTTTTGCTCAATCAACTCTGCAATGTCTTTGCGGGTATAGACCGCTTTGTGCTGGACCTTGCAGTTGAGACACCACTCGGCTGTAAAATCAATCAGGACCGGCCTTTTTGCGGCGAGTGATTCTGCGATAATGTCGCGGTCGTAATGCCGCCAGTTAATCAGCTTCTCCGCCGGGACAGGAAGCAGCAGCACTGCGAAAACTACAGCAATTAATGCAGCGAGCAATCTTATAGTCCATTTATGTTTTGCAGGTGTGGCGTAGTTCACCCAGCTTCCCCACATCCAGAGGCAAAAGGCGAGAACCGCAGCAAAATACAATGCGCTTATGGCTCGATCGAATGGCAGTGCTTCGAGCAGCTTGACAGCAATTGCCAGAAGCAGGAATCCCATTGACTGCTTGAACAACTCCATCCATCGGCCTGGTCTGGGAAGTTTCGCGAGCAGGCCGGGAAGCGACGTTAAGACAGCATAAGGGCTCGCCATACCCAGGCCGATAAGGATTATCGCGGTCGTGCCAAGCAAAAGATTCTGTGTCTGAGCCCAGCCGAACGCAAAAGCGAGTATTGCGAAACTGCATGGGGTGCTAAGCACGGCAGCGAGAAAGCCCATCCCGATTGAGCCGCTGATGCCTCCGCCGCTTTGAGTTTTTCCTGATACCGACGCCGGAATCCCAAAGTTCAAAAGGCCGAACATAAACATCGCCAGCGCCACCAAAATAAAAATCATCGTCAAAACCAGGGCTGGTATGCGCAAGTGATCACCCCACTGCAAGGCCGTACCAAAGCCGAGCCGCAGTACGATGTTAATTGCGGCAAGAGCGACAAAAAACAGGATGATACCCAGGCAGAATGACAGGCCGAGGACAATACTTTTCGGTTTGCTACGTTTGGCCTGGTTCAATATCCGCATCACAATGATCGGCAGAACAGGCCAGACACACGGCATTATGTTCAGCGTAAGTCCTGCCAGAATCGCTAGTGCCATCGCGACGGCAATCGGGTATTGCTTGAAACCGCCTTTATCGGCTGTGGTTTTTATTTCCGGCAGAGTGAATGCAGCTTCAGCACTCTGGCCGGACTGTGATACGCTGAACTGCGAGGCGAGGGTACCGGGGTTAAGTATCTGACATCTCTGGTTCGAACAGACCGCACCTCGGATTTCCAATGTGATTGCCTCTGTTGCCTGTAAAGTTTTATACTCTGTTGCGGCAAAAGCGCCTGGAAAAGACATGTTCGCATCGACGGTAAACGGCAGATAGACGGTAAATTTCCCGCTGAAAACCCGGAGCTTCTGCCCGGAGGATTTGTCATGATACATTTGCGATACCGGCATGATCGGGGCATCAAATTTTATGTAGGCAGAGGCTTTCGGCCTGACCTGCAGATTCATTCCTCCCGGGGCTGTTTTTGCGTCGGCATAACTATGCCAGTCTTTGGCGAGGGTGAAATGAACCGCAAGTGCTGATTTCCCGCCGGGAGCAACAATCAATTGCTGCTGCTGGAGGCTGATCTGCGTAATATCATCCTTGTACTCACCCGCTGTGCCGCCGGGTATTTCGGCAAAAAGCCTGAAACCTGCGAACGTCAGGATCAGGCAGGTTATCAGCAAGAACTGTTTCTGTATTTTCTCTGCCGCCCCAGCCATATTAATCCTTGTGAAAATGCGTCTGATTTATCCCCCGCTTTGTTTACTTTGCTGGTTACCGACAGAAGAACCCCCGGCTTTGCCTTTTTTGTGTTCAGCAGCAAGCAGGTCGGAGACGGTTGTCTTTTCAAGGATGCCGCCGGCGAGAATCATCTTTACTTCCTCGGCATCGAGAGTTTCGTATTTTAGAAGCGCTTTTGCGATAGCCTCGAGTTTATCCTTGTTTGCCTCTATCAGTGAGCGCGTTTGTTTATGCGCATCATCAAGGAGCCGTCGAATTTCACGGTCTATCACTTCTGCGGTTTTTTCTGAATATTCACGTTCAAATCCGAAGCCGATGTATCCATCTTTCGGCGCATCATTGCTGTAGTTGACCATCCCGACCTCATCGCTCATACCCCATGTCAGAACCATTTTTTTTGCAATTTCCGTGGCTTGCTGAATATCTGCCTGTGCGCCGCTTGAGATATCGTCACAGAAGATATCCTCGGCGATTCGGCCGCCGAAACAGATCTGCAGCATTGCTGTACAGTATTTTCTGGTGAATATAGTACGGTCTTTTTCCGGCAGTGAAAAAGTAGCTCCGCCCATCGGTCCTCGCGGGATGATGCTTACTTTGTGCAGCGGATCAGCGTGTTCGAGCAAGGACTGGACGAGGGTATGACCTGCTTCATGATAGGCAATGGTTTCCTTTTCTCGCTGATCGATGATCCTGCTTTTTTTGGCCCTTCCCCAGCGGACCTTGTCGCGGGCTTCTTCGAGGTCATCCATCTCAACACTGTCTTTGTTATTCATCGTCGCGGCGATGGCAGCTTCGTTGATTATGGCTGCCAGTTCCGCACCGCTGAACATGGGTGTAACGCGGGCAAGTCTTTCCAGGTCCGCATCAGGCGCCATTTTGACCTTGCGGGCGTGTACCTTCAGAATCTCGGTACGTCCCCTGAGGTCGGGCAGGGGAACGTATACCTGCCGGTCGAATCGTCCGGGACGCGTCAGGGCGTGATCCAGAATGTCTCCGCGGTTGGTTGCAGCTATAACGATTACCTGATCATTGGTGTCAAAACCGTCCATCTCAACAAGTATCGCGTTGAGGGTCTGTTCCCGTTCGTCATGTCCGCCTCCAACAAAGCCGGGACCGCGTTTGCGCCCGATGGCGTCGACCTCGTCAAGGAAAATTATGCAAGGCGAATTTTCTTTGGCCTGCCGGAACAGATCACGAACCCGTGAGGCGCCGACACCGACGAACATTTCGACAAAATCGCTGCCTGATATGCTGAAGAAAGGAACGTCAGCTTCGCCCGCAATAGCTTTTGCAAGCAGCGTTTTTCCGCAGCCGGGCATACCCACAAGAAGCACACCCCGGGGAATTCGCCCCCCGAGGCGGTTAAATTTTTTCGGATTTTTCAGGAATTCAATAATCTCATCAACTTCTTCCTTGGCTTCGTCTATTCCGGCAACGTCCTTGAAGGTTACCTTTGTCTGTTCCTTAGTGCGGACTCGATGCCGGCTGCGACCGAAATTGGCAAGCATACCCCCCGGGCCGTTGCGAATGTTCCTGAGGAAAAGAAAATAGAAAAGCCCGACAAATATGACAAGCGGCAGCACCCACTGCATCAGAAACGGGATCAGCACCTGCTGATCTGCAAATTGCCATTCAGCACCGCTTTCCTTGAGCAGAGGGACAAGGATATCCTGCACCAGTTGCGGATCATAATTGACGCGGTATGCCTCCGGGGCGCCTTTGGGTCGGGCGGCAATCCCGGCCTCATTGAACTTACCGGTGATTTCTGTTGAGCCCAGATTGGCACTTGCGATATGCTTATCGGCCAGATACCGCTCGAACTGCCAGTATTCTATTTTGTCGAAGCGAGCAAACCTGTTAAGGCTGATCATAACGGTCAGCAGAATAAGAAGGGCCAGTACCCATCCGAAAGGTCTTCGCGGATACCGTGCTCGCGGCCCTTTGGCAGGAGCGCCTCGGCCGGTTTTTCCCCTGCGGCCTTGACGTTCTAATATATTTTTTTCTGGTTTATTAACCATACCTGCAAGCCTTTTTAGTGAGAATCAAGTTAAAGAGGCAGCAGCAGTAAGTCTCAACTGTCGCTGCCGGGGGCCGGTGAGTCGATTATATTTATACTCACCACTCTTTCTCCATCATCTGTACGATTCTGTCGGCAAGACGGTTCACGGCCAGAGTCATCGCGTAGGCTTCACCCTGATCGAGCCATTCGGAATGGCTCGCAGAGGCGGTTGCCTTTTTATTATCGATCAGGATCTCGCCGGTTTTCAGGTTCTTCCAGATAACAACTGCCTCAAGCTGCAGCCCCTTCTCAAGACTTCGCCCTGTTTCGCGTTCTGCGCTTAAAACGGTTCCGCCAATGGAAGACAGCTCGCCGGAGATTATACTGTCGGCGCGGCTTCGGTCGGTGACTATTTTGTATGGTGTCTCAGCCTCGATACGCTTTGCCAGCGCGTCGGTCAGCTCATATTCCTGGCCTCGGCGGAAACTACTGGTATCGAACATTTCCACGTAGATAGTCGATATTTCCGTGGTGTGGAGCCATTCGTTTGAATAGCCTTTCATGCTGCAACCAGCCGGGCCGAGGCAAAGAAACATCGACAAGGCCGGCAGGCACAATACAAGCAAAACACCTTTTACACTCGCTGAGTTATTCACTTTTTCGCTCCCTCTAACTGTTTTTCCATTTTTAATCTTCGAATATTCTTGGCAGCCACGCTTGTAGGCCATTTGTTCAGAATCATTTCATAATAAAGCTCGGCGGCCTGCATGCTGCCGGTGCGATCGTAATACCTGCCGATCATAAACTGCTTGTATGCAAGCTGCTCTTCTATCTGCTCAAGTCGTGAATCAACACCGATTTCGAACGCGTTCTGCGGGTACCGCAGTTTGTATTGCTCATAATAGCTCTTGGCGCTTAGCAGTAAAGCCGAATCGTACCGTGGCCCTTGGTATGCTGCATGGATAGTCTGTGCCATATTGAGAAGTGCCTGTTGTCCCAATTGACCGGTCGGCCAGCGTGCAGATATGTCATTCCACTGGTCATATGCGTCGTGCCATTTGCCGCGGCGCTCGAAGCTTTGTGCCACTGCGACCATGGCACGCTGGCTGAGAGGTGCATCGCCTGCTCTTTCCGCGAGACGCTCCATTATTCCAGCTCCCTCAGCGTACCCTTTAATCCTGAAGAGTTTTAGTACCCTGTGTTTCTCACCCCCAAGAAAAGCCTGCCCTATGAGGTACTCTCGCTCCATCGCCGATTCATACAACGCGCTGGCAGGATACGTATCAAGAAATTCGTCGTAGGCCTTTAACGCCTTGCTGAAGCTGCCGCGGGCGAAAAGAAGTTCGGCCTTGACAAAGCTGTCGAAATCGGCCCCGGCAATCTGGGCAAATTCTTTTTTGAGCGTGTCGGCTGCCTGCTCAGCTTGTTCAGCTTCTCCTTCGTCAACAAGGCGCTTGAACTTTGAGATTTCCAGGACATACCGGCTGTCTGCATCGTCGGTAACAGCCTTCCATTGACGTCCCTTTTCAAGTCGCCATGTCTCGGCAGCAAGGGCCTGAAAAGAAGAAAACGTGAGGACAGAAACTGCCAAAAAATATCCATATTTTCGTATCATGGCATCAACTCCATAAAAATGCCGCATTTACGCATTTATACCTGAGCGGTATTATAACGTATCTTAACTTCTATTGCAAAGCCACTAATTTTTCAGAATCGACTTTCGAATCTTTTCCAGGCTGACTTTTTATTTGTCGTTTGAGACTTTCAAAATCGACGGCGGGATGATAGAATCTGCCGAGATTTGAGTTTTCAATAGGGAGTATGGGGATATGAAAAAACTCGTGCTGGGCAGAACGGGTCTGAAGGTCACTCGCATAGGCCTGATCGCAATGAAGCCCTTTGGCGGCGGGAGACTGGGTAACGCCAGACTTTGTATGGGATATATATTCGGGCTTGATAATGTCGCCGCTGCCGTTGGTGTGGATTCGGTGCAGCATGTTCAGGAATTTGTCGAACTGGCAAAGAAGCCGCCCCTGCTTAATGATGATGACCGTTCAACCTGAAGATTGTTGAAGGCCTGGCTCATTGTCGAGCGCAACTGGAGAAGCTGATCAGCGAATACGATGTCGAGTGCAACTAATATCAGGGCGAAAAAGCCTGGCAGGATTGTCTTCCTAAGTGCCGCTGAGGCCAGTGGCGATATTCATTGCGCGAATCTTATAAAGGTTCTGCGAGAAAAAGACTCAGGGATAGTTTTTGTTGGCATCGGCGGCGAGAGGATGGCCCAGGCAGGCTGTGAGCTGCTCGAAAATTCTGTTTCCAGGGCGGCAATGACATACAAGGCTTTTGGACAGGCAGGATTTTTCTTCAGGCTCCTGCGCCGGGTGAGAGCCTACCTGCGAAACAACCCGGTGGACCTTGTGATTGTGTGCGATTCGCCGGCATTTAATTTCCACGTTGCCAAAGCCGCGAAGAAAGCCGGCATCCAAACATTGTTTTACGTCGCACCGCAGTTGTGGGCATGGGCACCGTGGCGGATCCGCAAGCTGCGCCGGTTCTGTAACAGGCTGGCGTGTATATTACCCTTTGAAGAAGACTGGTTTACTCAGAGAGGTGTAAAAGCGGAGTTTGTCGGCAATCCGCTCATGGATGGTCTTGTGATTGAGCAAAATTCAACGCGAAGATACGAGGGGTTTGATGTTGCAGATGCGAGGGTAGCGCTGATGCCGGGGTCGCGCCAGGCCGAGATTGAAAGCCTGTGGCATCCGATGCAGCAAATTGCATGTTATCTGAAGGATAAACAGCCCGGCATGAAATTTGTTGCTGTTGCCGCCGATCAGCAGAAGCTGGAACATCTCAAGGCAGAGCAAATCGAAGGGTTTGATTGTAACTACACGATCAGCAGGGTGTTTGAATCTGCGCTAGAAGCGGATTTATCGCTTGTAGCCAGCGGCAGTGCCACCCTTCAGGTGGCAGCGGCAGGCTGCCCAATGGTAATAATGTATCAATCAAATCGGCTTGCCTGGCAGCTATTGGGCCGATTCCTAGTAACAAGCAGGTATCTGTCGCTGGTTAACATCCTTGCGGGCAAGGAACTGGTTCCGGAGTTTATGCCGTATTTTCGCTCAATCGAACCGATCCGGGAAAAGTGTGAGGAGCTCCTTAGCGACCCTGATGAGTTGCGTCATTTAAGCTCAACTCTTGTTGAACTGGTTAAGCCGCTTGCAACACAAAGTGCTGGTGAACGTGTCAGTCGGCTTGTTCTGGATATGCTCAGACCGCAATAAAAATTCAAATAAGCAGTAAGTGACAGTGGAGGTGTCTCCTGGAAAAGTGCCTTTTTAGTAATTTTGTTGTAGGAATTGTCTTGATTGGATGCAAAAAGGAGGGTGAAATAGCAAAATAGTTCAAAAAATGAGCCCTGCTCTTATATCTATATTAAGCATATACACCAATAATGATTATAGTGTATTTAACATGCGGAAATCCGCCAATATAAAACGTGTATGCGAAGATCAGAAACCTATACCGGAGAAAAAAGATGAAATTAGACCCTACAAAGCTGAAAGACTGGCAGGTTGCCGAAGCTGCCGAAGAGCGTATGAAACCTTTTGCGCAACTTGCTGAAGAAATGGGACTTATGAAAGAAGAAATGCTTCCCTATGGCCAGCATCTTGGCAAGATTGATTATCTCAAGGCCCTTGCGAGACTCAAAAACGCTCCGACAGCCAAATACATCGATGTTACAGCTATTACCCCCACCCCGCTGGGGGAGGGCAAGACGACCACAGCTATCGGGCTTATCCAGGGACTAGGCAAGATCGGCAAGCGCGTGGTGGGAGCCATTCGTCAGCCCAGCGGCGGACCCACTTTTAATATCAAAGGCTCTGCAGCAGGAGGCGGTCTTTCGCAGTGCATCCCGTTAACTCCTTTCAGCATTAGACTTACAGGTGATATTGACTCGATAACAAACGCCCACAACCTCGCTATGGTCGCCCTTACCAGCAGAATACAGCATGAGAACAACTATGACGATAACCGCCTTGCAAAAAGCAATCTGAAGAGGCTGGACATTGATCCCAACAGAGTTCCAATGAAATGGGTGATGGATTTCTGTGCTCAGGCACTGCGTAATATCACGATCGGCAAGGGGGGCAAGATGGACGGCTGTGAAATGGAATCGGGATTCGCGATTACCGTTTCAAGTGAAGTTATGGCGATACTCGCTGTAGCACGGGACCTGGCGGATCTGCGTGAGCGGATGGGCAGAATCGTCGTAGGCTATAGCAAGAAGGGCAATGAAATTACAACTGCCGACCTGGAAGTCGATGGCGCGATGACCGCCTGGATGGTTGACGCAATTAATCCGAATTTGCTGCAGACCATTGAAGGACAGCCGGTTTTTGTGCACGCGGGGCCTTTTGCGAATATCGCGATCGGACAGAGCTCAATTATTGCAGACAGACTGGGGACCAAACTGGGGGATTATCATGTTACTGAAAGCGGCTTCGGTGCAGATATTGGTTTCGAGAAATTCTGGAACCTGAAATGCCGGATGAGCGGGTTAAAGCCAAATGCCGTCGTGCTGGTGGCTACAGTGCGAGCATTGAAGATGCACGGCGGAGGACCAACAGTCAAGCCGGGTGTCCCCTTGGCGGAAGAATACACTAAAGAGAATATGCAACTGCTTGAGAAAGGCTGTGAGAACCTGATAGCCCACATCGAAACCGTCAAAAAGGCAGGCGTAATGCCTGTAGTGTGTATCAACAGCTTCCATACCGATACCCAAGCTGAGATCGAACTGATTCGCAAGGTAGCCCAGCAGCATGGTGCATTAGCGGCTCTTTCGGCACACTGGCTCAAGGGCGGCGATGGGGCAATTGAACTGGCAGAAGCGGTCGTGCAGGCATGTAATGAAAAAAATCATTTCAGGTTCCTGTATGAACTTCAGACGCCTTTACGCCAGCGGGTAGAATTGATTGCAAAAGAGGTTTACGGTGCAGATGGTGTAACGTATACCGACGAGGCACTTGAAAAGGCAAAAGCAATCGAGGCGGACCCGGCAGCGAAGGAACTGGGTACATGTATGGTCAAAACACACCTGAGCCTTTCGCACGATCCTGATCTGAAGGGCCGGCCTAAGGGATGGCAGCTTCCGATTCGCGATATTCTGATCTACAAAGGAGCTGGTTTTGTTGTGCCCGTTGCAGGAACGATCAAGCTGATGCCTGGCACCGCATCGAATCCGGCATTTAGAAATATAGATGTTGATGTGAAGACCGGCAAGGTACAGGGACTCTTCTAAAGAAGGCAAAAAGTTAGAATTCGACTTGGGCAACTGGGACTTTATGCCCCCTGCTTTACGGTTTTTATCTCCCGGAGAACCCGGGGCCGGAAGAATTGGAGAATCAGTTCAAATGGTAAGTGCCGGCAAAAGCGTTAAAGAACTGCGTAAAAAGGTGCTGGTAATCGGCGGCGGTATCAGCGGGGTTACTGCTGCGAAATGTCTGAGCCAGGCAGGCGCCGGTGTACACCTGGTTGAGCGCAGCAGGTCAATAGGGGGACACATCGCCCGGATGGGCTGCAAAGCGACAGATAAATGCCTTCGCTGTAACGTGTGCTTAGCAGACGAGATACTTCGTGATGTGGCTCAGCTTGATAACGTTGCAGTTTATACCAATACTCAAGTGCAAAGCCTTGCCAAAGGGAGAAAACAGCGGTTCAGGGCCAGCCTCTCGAACGGTAACGGAGTTGTGCAGGTTGAAGTCGACAGCGTGATAGTTGCTACGGGACATGAGCCTTATGACCCGCGCGAGGACCGGGCCTTCGGCTATGGTCTTTGTGCGAACGTGATAACCGGCGCCGAGGCAGAGGAACAGTTAGCAAAGAAGTGCAGTATCACACGGCCTAGCGACGGACAGTTGCCGAAACGAGTGGCGATGATACAGTGCGTCGGCTCGCGAACTGATAATGGCAACTGCAGACCCGAAGATACTAATTACTGCAGCGCCGTCTGCTGCGCTTATGGTCTTCGGCTGGCCCAAAAGATCAATGCTTCTGTCGAGGATGCAGAAGTTACGATTTTCTACATGGATATTCAGAACTTCGGCAAGGGGTTCAATGAATTTTTCAGGCAAAGCCGTGAACAGATGCGTTTTATCAGGTGCAGGCCCTATGAGATAACCGCCGGGCAGGATGGTGCAATCCGTGTAAAATATACGCTGCCGGGTGAGAACAGTAAGTCCGGAACGGCGCTTTGCCGGGAAGAATTTGACCTTATCATTCTGGCAGTCGGTATCCGCCCCTCCGCTGATTCACGGGAACTTGCCGATAAACTGCTGCTTGCCGTGGATGACAACGGCTTCATGGGTCTTAAAGGTCCGGCAGCAACGGCAGATACACAACGAGAGGGTATATATGTAATCGGAACGGCTGAGGCACCGAAGGATATTGCTGATTGCATCGCCCAGGCTGAGGCGGTAAGCGCAATGGTAATGGGGCAGATCAGCGGCAAAAAGAAGAAAAAAACAAAAAACAATCAGGATGTAGTTGTTATAGGAGCGGGTGTCGCTTCCTTGCAGACAGCAGGAGCAGTTGCTCAGCTTGGGCATAAGGTTACGATTCTTTGCAGCGATAAAAAGCCCGGCGGAATCGCGGGACGGATGCCTCAGCTTTATGCGTATCTCGCAGGCTCAGCGGAAAAGGCTGAAAAGAAGGCAAAAGAAAATGTTGCGGAGCTTCTCCGCAACATCAAGGAGCACAAAAATATCAGTATTATATGCCAGGCCCGTCTTGCAGGCATCGAAGGACAGGCCGGTGATTTCAAGGTTACCATTGAGGATAACAATGTCCGCAAGGAAATCACAGCAGGTTCGATAGTCATCGCAACCGGACAAGGCGGAGCATTCCCCTTTGCTGCAAAGGGCATGAAGAATCCCGCTATTTTCACCGATGTGGCAGGACTTATCGGCTCAATCGAATCTGGTAAACCCGCCAGCCGAATCGCGATAGTGATTGATTATCTCGGTGAACAGAACCGGTCGGTTACAGCAGCGGTTTTGAGCGCCTCCGAGATGCTGATCAAGCGTTTCGGCTGTTCGGTCAAGCTTTACTGCAATAATATCCGCGTAGCTGCTGCAGGTCTTGAGGAACTTTACCGCAAAGTCAGGAATGCCGGCCTGGTAACAAACAAAGCCCAGGGCAAGGTGAAGCTTTATCAGCATGGTTCGAAGGTAATCGTTGAAGGTATTGACGAAATTGCAGGTGTCGTTATGGCTGAAGAGTTTGACCTTGCGGTGATGGCAGATTGTACGGCAGGCTGCGGAATCGATAAGGATACCGTCAGGGGTCTGCGTAACAGCGCGGAAGGTGCAGCACAATATGACAACATCTGGCTGCTTCCGGTCAAGACAAATCGGCCTGGGATTTTCACTGTCGGAGCTGCCAGAGGCAATAGTGAATTTACCTCCGCTCTTGCGGACGGCTTGGCTGCTGCGGGCAGGATACACAAGTTTCTCACGGATACACAGGACCAGGCAGCGGAAGATGCAGCATCTGTGGATGCTGAGAAGTGCGTGCTTTGCCTGACGTGTCTGAGGATTTGCCCACATGGTGCGATTGATATTGACGCGGAAAACAAATGTGCGAGGGTATCGACCATAGCATGTCAACGGTGCGGAATTTGCGCATCGCACTGTCCTGCCGTAGCGATTCAACTGCCGCAATACAGCGATGAGAAGACGAGCGAACAACTGGGCAGGCTGCAGAAAGTTACGATCTTTGCCTGTGAGAACTCAGCATATCCAGCCGCCGTTGCTGCAGAATCGGCTGGTATAAAATACAACAGCAATGTCACGCTTATAAAAGTCCCCTGCGCAGGCAAGATCGATCCGCGTCATGTACTGCAGGCGCTACAGGATGGGGCCCAAAAGGTCGGCCTGATAGGCTGTCATCCCGAGAGTTGCCGGTATTTAAGCGGCTCAAGCAGGGCCGAGAAAAGAATTGAGCGTATTCGTAAAACACTGGATAAGTGTGGGTTTGAGCCGGACAGAGTCTTTTTTGGCGGAATTGCCTCGGTCGAGCCTGCCAGATTTGCAGAATATTTGAAGGAGTAAAGACCAATGACAGCAAGGATTATTGATGGTAAGCAGGTAGCCGCGGATATGCGGGCGGAATTAAAAGAGAAAGTTACGCGGATGAAGGAAAAGGGTATTGTTCCGGGGCTGGGTGTAATACTTGTTGGTGAAGATCCGGCATCCAAGTCTTATGTAAGCGCCAAAGAGAAGGCTTGTGAAGAAATTGGAATTTATTCGAGCGACAACCGCCTTCCTGCCGAGACCGCACAGGAAGAATTGATGGCGCTTGTCAGGAAAATGAACGACGATCCCAGGATTGACGGGATTCTGGTTCAGCTTCCATTACCGAAACATCTCAACGAAGGCGAAGTGCTGCTCGCGATCAATCCAGCCAAGGACGTTGACGGCTTTCATCCGGTGAACGTGGGCAAGATGGTTGTCGGCGAAGAGGGCTTTCTTCCCTGCACGCCGCACGGCGTGATCCAGCTCCTTATCAGGAGCAATGTCAAAATCGAAGGCGCTGAAGTTGTTGTTGTCGGCAGGAGCAACATTGTCGGCAAGCCCGTAGCAAATATGCTTATACAAAAGTCCAGGACGGGTAACGCAACGGTTACGGTCTGTCATACACGAACGAAAAACCTTGCTGATCATGTTCGTCGTGCGGACATTATTATCGCCGCAGCGGGCAGGCCTAATACGGTTACCGCTGATATGGTCAAAGACGGCGCTGTGGTTATCGACGTCGGTGTGAACCGTGTTGAAGATGCATCCAAAAAGAGCGGTTACCGCCTTGTCGGAGATGTGGATTTCGAAGCGGTCAAGGAAAAGGCGAGCCTGATTACGCCTGTGCCCGGCGGAGTCGGGCCGATGACGATAACAATGCTGCTCTATAACACGGTTGAATCAGCCCGCAAAGCTGCAGCACGTGGAGAAAAATAGATGATAGTTGCAGAGAGAAAGCCTGTTGAACAGATCAAGGCCTTCGTCGAGCCGCACAGGAAGGTGCTTGTGCTTGGCTGTGGTACATGTGTAACGGTCTGTCTGGCGGGGGGCGAAAGAGAGGTCGCGACGCTTGCTTCGACGCTTCGGCTGGTCTGTAAGGGTGAATTTATCGAGGCGACGATCGAAAGGCAGTGCGACACCGAGTTTTTTGACAGTGTAAAAGAGAAGATAAAGGCTGCTGACGCGGTACTTTCAATGGCCTGCGGTGTGGGCGTACAGATGGTCGCCAGGCTGTTCGGCGATAAGCCGGTTTATCCTGCGCTTGACACGATATTTATGGGTACAAATGACGAGGCGGGCAAGTGGAGCGAAAACTGTCTTGCCTGCGGCGACTGTAAGCTGGGCGTATTTGGCGCGGTCTGCCCGGTAACACGATGCAGCAAATCACTATGCAACGGGCCATGCGGCGGAAGCGCCAACGGAATGTGTGAGGTCGATCCCAAAAATATTGAATGCGGCTGGCACCTGATACATGAAAGACTGAAAGCTATCGGCAGGCTGGATGTGCTCATTGAGAACGTAAAGCCGCGCGATTGGTCGAAGACTCACAGCGGCGGGCCGAGAAAGCTTTCCAGAGAAGAGGTAGCGGAACTGTAATGGCAGATGTTGTATATAAATCAGGCAGTAATCTTGAGAAGGTTTTGGCATCGGGCGGTTTTGTCGTAACCGGAGAGCTGGGGCCGCCCAAGAGCGCCGATATCGAAACTATCCGTAAGAAAGCCGAGCTTCTCAAAGGCTGGGTTGATGCGGTCAACATAACCGACAATCAAACAGCGATCGTACGCGTCTCAAGTATCGCTGTCGCCAAACTCGCGCTGGATATGGGTATCGAGCCGACAATGCAGATGACCTGTCGTGACCGTAACCGTCTGGCAATACAGGCCGACATACTGGGGGCATACCTGCTGGGGATTCGCAACATCGTATGCCTGACGGGCGATCATCAGTGCTTCGGCAATCATCCCACAGCCAGGTATGTGTTTGATCTCGATTCGATTCAGCTTATCAGGATGGTCAGGGACATGCGCGACGAGAAGATATTCGCGTGCGGCGAGGAAATAAAGAACAGCAAAAAGTCAAAGCCCATGGAGCCGAGAATGTTTATCGGCGGCGCTGCTAATCCTTTTGGCGACCCGTTCGAGTTCCGCGTTACAAGGCTCGCCAAGAAGATTAACGCAGGTGCAGACTTTATTCAGACGCAGTGCATTTATGACATGGACCGTTTTGATGCGTGGATGAAAGAGGTGTGCAACCGCGGACTGCATGAGAAGGTCAAGATACTGGCAGGCGTTACGCCGCTAAAATCGCTGGGTATGGCCAAATATATGCGTGACAGCGTAGCAGGGCTGACTGTGCCCGATTATTATATCAACCGGCTCGCCGGAGCGGAAAATGCAGCGGAGGAAGGCATAAAGATATGTGTTGAGCAGATACAGAAGCTGCGCGAGACAGAAGGGATCGCAGGCGTGCATATCATGGCAATCGAGTGGGAACAGAAGATAGCAGAGATTGTTCAGCGGTCCGGCCTGGACAAAAGATAGAATCTTTAGTGTGAGGTTATTTATATGGATAAGGTTGAAAGTAAAAATTTGGATAGTCGCTTCAAATATGATGTAGCCGCTCATCCCGGCGGGGACAATATAAAACTCTGTTTTGCCTGCGGGACCTGCACAGCGGGATGCCCGGTCGCGGCAATTGACGATCAGTTCAATCCCCGCAGGATTATCCGACAGGTGCTTTTGGGGATGCGAAAGGAAGTACTTTGCTCACCGGTGATATGGCGGTGTGTGCAGTGTTATTCCTGCACAGCAAAGTGTCCGCAAAGCGTAAAATTCCGGGATGTGATGAGAGCCTTGCGTGAAATGGCGGTTGCGGAAGGATATGTGGACGCATCGATACCTGAGGAAATTGAAAAACTGGATGAACTATCGCAGAGCCTGCGGCGCGACCTCGTTAAGCAGCTTGTTACAGACAGGGCCGCGTATGAAAAAACCAAGGCCGAAATTACAAAGATAACGAAGGTATAGATCAGTGCTGAAAAAATGATTGCTCCTGAGAGAAACAATAAAGATAAAATAGGCGCAGTCCTGGTAATAGGCGGCGGCATAGCCGGGATACAGGCCTCGCTCGATCTTGCTGAATCGGGCCAGAAGGTCTACCTGCTGGAAAGCTCACCCGCGATAGGCGGGAACATGGCAAGGCTGGACAAGACCTTCCCGACAAATGACTGCTCAATGTGCATTCTATCTCCGAAAATTGTCGAGTGCGGCAGGCATCTGAACATCGAGACGATCACATGGTCTCAGCTTGAGGGACTTCAGGGCCAGGCCGGCAATTTCAAGGCAAAAATCCGCCGGCGGGCGCGATATGTCGATATGGATAAGTGCACCGGCTGTGGGGACTGTACCAAGGCTTGTCCGGTAGCAGTTCCAAATGAATTCGATGCCGGAATTGGCGAGCGCCATGCAATTTTCAGACCTTATCCCCAGGCGTATCCAAACACTTTTGTCATCGATAAAAAAGGCAAAAGTCCCTGCAGGGTCGGATGTCCTGCGGGCATAAACATACATGGTTATGTCGCACTTACAGCCGCCGGAAAATTCGATGAGGCGCTCGACGTTGTCCTGCAGACGATACCTTTGCCCGGCGTTCTGGGACGGGTGTGCGATCATCCCTGCCAGGAGCGATGTCATCTTAGCAAAAGCAATGATTCCGTTTCTATCTGTGCTATAAAGCGATTTTTAGCTGACAAACAGCGTGAGAAAGGAACAGAAGATAAAAAAATCAGGAAAGGATCAGGCAGCCTGGCGAAGGTAGCGATAATCGGCGGCGGGCCTGCTGGGCTTGCTTCTGCCAGGGAGCTTGCACGGAAGGGATATCAGCCGACCATATTCGAAGCGATGCAAAAAGCAGGCGGTATGCTTGCATGGGGTATCCCCGATTACCGGCTGCCGCCTGAAATACTCGATGAAGAAATTCAGGATGTGCTTGATGAAGGAGTACAGTTGCAGACGAATGTCCGCTTGGGCAGGGATATTACCATTGAGCAGCTAAAAAAAGCTGGCTTTAAGGCTGTTGTTCTGGCGATTGGCGCTCAGGGTGGAATGAAGCTGGGTATCGAGGGAGAGAATCTAAAAGGCGTGGAAGACTGCATTGAGTTTCTGCGGCAGGTCAACCTGGATCGCAGCACTGTTAAGGTCGGCAGAAAAGTTGTAGTGATCGGGGGTGGAAATTCAGCTATAGATTCGGCACGAACGGCGCTGCGGCTGGGCGCAGAAGAGGTTACACTGCTTTACAGGCGGACCCGTGCAGAGATGCCGGCCATTGATGCTGAAATTGTCGATGCGGAGAAGGAAGGTGTAAAATTACATTTCCTCTCTGCTCCCGTCCGTGTGATCGGCAAAGCGAACAAGGTCGCTTCGCTTGAGTGCATACAGATGCGCCTTGGCGAACCTGATGAAAGCGGCAGACGCAGACCGGTGCCCATCGAAGGGTCGCAGTTCACCCTTGAAACGGATATGATAATCTCTGCGATCGGCCAGAAAGTCCGGCTTGTTCGCGACGAAACGCTCAATGAGCTTAAAACGACTCGATGGGGCACCATTGACGCGGATGAAAAAAGTACTTTCACGAACATTGAAGGTGTATTTGCTGTCGGCGATGCCGTAACCGGACCTGCCAGTGTTATCAAGGCAATAGCAGGAGGCAGACGCGCCGCCCAGGCAGTTGACTGTTATCTGCGCGGTGTGAAATTTGAGCCGTTGCCTGAGATACAAGAAGCCGACATAACAAATGAGCCGCCGATGCACAGCGATACGACAAACGTGCCCGGCAGGAGTGAATGCCCGCAGCTTCCACCGGCGCAAAGGGCAAAGAGCTTTGACGAGGTTGAGGCAACCTTCAGCGAGGAACAGGCAATCGCAGAAGCAAAGCGGTGCCTGAACTGTGCGATATGTTCGGAATGTATGGAATGTGTGCAAGCGTGTAAGGCGAAAGCAATTTGCCATGAGCAGCAGGACAAAGTAGAGCAAATCAACGTTGGTGCGGTGATTGCGCTGCCGGGCTTTGAGGAATATGCAGCACAACTTAAATACGATTTTGGCTACAGCAGATACCCCGACGTTGTCAGCAGCATGCAGTTTGAGCGGATACTTTCGGCGTCAGGACCGTTTATGGGGCATGTCAGGAGACCTTCGGATGGTAAAGAGCCGAGGAAAATAGCATTCCTGCAGTGTGTCGGCTCACGTGATACCGACTGCAGGAACGGATACTGTTCGAGTGTCTGCTGTATGTACGCGATCAAAGAGGCCGTAATCGCAAAGGAGCACATAAAGGGCGTGGATGTTACGATATTCTTCATGGACATGCGCGCATTCGGCAAGGACTTTGACAAATACTACGAGCGGGCAAAAGATGAATACGGCGTTCATTTCAAGCGATCTCGTGTATGTGATGTATATAAAAAGGATGGAGAGCCTGAGCTGACGGTCAAATTCGCACCTGATTCAGGAGGCGTTGAACAGGAACAGTTCGACATGGTTGTTTTGTCGATAGGGCTTGAGCCTGGAAAGAATTCAAAATCGCTTGCCGAAAAACTCGGAGTCCGTCTTGAGCCTAACGGCTTTATCTGGACGGATTCGTCGACGCCGCTTAATACCAGCAGAGAGGGCATTTTTGTCGGCGGAGCGGCTTCTGGGCCGAAAGACATACCTGAGACGGTGATGCAGGCAAGCGGCACAGCATCCCTTGCGGCGCAGCTTCTGGCAGAATCGCGCAACACTCTTACCGTCGAACAGGAGTTTCCAAAGGAACGTGATATCCTCGGTCAGGAGCCTCGAATAGGTGTTTTTATCTGTCATTGCGGAATCAATATCGGCGGCGTGGTCGATGTGCCCTCTGTTGCACAGTACGCCGGGACTTTGCCGGGTGTGGTTCATGCAGAAGAAAATCTGTATACCTGCTCTCAGGATACGCAGGATCATATCAAAGAGATAATCGAAGAGCATAACCTCAACCGTGTCGTGGTGGCATCGTGTTCGCCGCGGACGCATGAGCCTTTGTTCCAGCAGACGCTTCGGGAAGCCGGTCTGAATCCGCATCTGTTCGAGATGGCCAACATCCGTGATCAGTGTTCTTGGATTCATATGAATGAGCCTGAAAAAGCAACAATCAAGGCAAAGGACCTTGTGGCTATGGCGGTAGCCAAGGCATCCCTTCTGGAGCCGCTGCATACAGAGGTTTTGCCTGTAACACATTCTGCGCTGGTGCTCGGAGGCGGTCTTGCGGGTATGACAGCAGCTATTGCTATTGCGGAGCAGGGATTTGACGTGTGTCTTGTTGAGCAGACAAACACACTTGGCGGGAATCTCAACAGGCTCAGGAGCACCTTCGACCTGGATGATATGGGCGGTTATGTCAAAGAACTCTGCGAAAAGGTACAGAAACACAAACGGATAAAGGTTTATACCGAAACTGAGCTTGCCGGCATAGAGGGTTTTGTCGGCAACTTCGAGAGTGTGCTCAAACGCAAAGGCAGAAAAATAAAGGTAAGTCACGGCGCGGTAGTTGTCGCGACCGGCGGAAGTGAGTACAGGCCGCAGGAATATCTATACGGGCAGGACAGGAAAATTGTAACACAGCTTGAGCTTGAAGAGCTTATGACAGAAAACAGCCTCAAGCAGGTAAACTCAGTTGTGATGATACAGTGTACAGGCTCGCGTGAAAAGGGCCATATGTACTGCAGCAGGGTATGCTGTAACAACGCCGTCAAGAATGCTGTAAAGATAAAGCAAAACTCGCCGGATACGGAAGTTTATATTCTTTATCGCGATGTCAGAAGCTATGGCTTCAGTGAGGAACACTACCAGAAAGCCCGCCGGATGGGCGTGATGTTTATCCGGTATGATTTAGATCGCAAACCAGAGGTAAGCAAGGCCGCAAACAGTTTCAGGGTTACTGTTTACGACAGCATCGCAGATGCACAGATTGTGCTGAATCCCGACCTGCTGGTGCTCAGCAGCAGGATTGATGCGAACCCTGCCAACCGTGACATCGCCAAACTGCTGAAGGTGCCGGTAAATGATGACGGTTTCTTTATCGAAGCGCACGTCAAGCTCCGGCCGGTTGAATTCGCCACTGAAGGCGTGTTCGTAGCAGGTCTCTCGCACAGCCCTAAGTCCATGCCCGAGACAATAGCCCAGGCCCAGGCAGCAGCGGCTAAGGCGTGTGCAATAATCGCAAAGGACAATTTCGAGGGTGAAGCAAAAACGGCGCATATCGATGTTGATATCTGTGCTGCCTGCGGAACATGTGTGGGGGTTTGTGCTTACAGAGCGATTGAACTTGTATGTGTGGATGAAAGACGCGGCACAATAGCCGCCTATGTCAACCCCGCATTGTGCAAAGGCTGCGGAACGTGTGCCGCTACCTGCCGCAGCGGCGCGATGGACATTAAAGGCGTAACAGACCGCCAGATCAAACTGATGATAGAGGCGTTATAAGCAATGCAGGAAAATCAGGAAAACTGGGAACCCAGAATAATAGCCTTTCTGTGTAGCTGGTGCTCATATGCCGGCGCAGACCTTGCCGGCGTAAGCAGGCTTCAGTATCCGGCGAATATTCGGATTGTCAAAGTGCCATGCTCGGGACGTGTGAATCCGTTTTTCGTGGTCAAGGCTTTACAGCACGGCTGGGACGGCGTGCTTGTTTCCGGCTGTCATCCCGGCGATTGTCATTATCTGAGCGGCAATTACTTCGCACGCAGAAGATTTGCGCTTTTGAAAAGGCTTCTGGAATATGTGGGCATTGAGCAGGGCAGGGTGCATTTCTCATGGGTTTCAGCAGGTGAAGGCGAAAAGTTTTCACAGGTTGTCAAAGATGTTACCGAGGCGGTCAGGAAACTCGGGCCCGCAACAAGGCTGGTTAAAAATAAATCCGATTGAGGAGATATATAAATCGTGCAGCTCCAGGAAAGACTAAGACGGGAAGCAAAGCAGATGCTTGAGCAAAAACAGGTCGATCTTGTGATCGGCTACGAGGACGAAGGTGTGCCTCTTCGGATGAGCCCGTGCTTCATAACCGACCCGGCAGAGACTGACAGGCTCGTGTGGAATGCTTTCTGTCATAACAATCTGACCAAGTATCTCGTGGGCCGTAAAGAGCGTGTGGCTGTCGTCGCCAAAAGCTGTGATCTTCGCAGCCTTGTAGTACTGATAAAGGAAAAACAGGTCGATCAGGAAAAGCTAAAAATCATCGGTGTTCCGTGCCTTGGCATTGTAGATCCGGCCAAAATCGAAAAGCATTTAGGCGGCAAAGACATTAAACAGGCTGACGTTCACGAGGGGATAATAACCGTCAGGGGCAAAGGGTTCGAAAAAATTCTTAAAGTCGAAGATTTCCTGCATGACAGCTGCCTTTCCTGTGAGCACAGGGACCCTGATATTTGTGATGTTGTCATAGGAGAGAAAATCCCACAGAGCCTGCCGAGCACGGAGTATGATAAGGTAAAACAGATAGAGGCGATGAGCCCCGACCAGAGATGGGAGTTCTTCAAAAAGGAGCTTTCCCGTTGTATCCGCTGCTATGCCTGCCGAAATGCCTGTCCGCTTTGCTACTGCAAAAAATGTTTTATCGACCAGAGCTTTCCTGCCTGGCTGGGCAAAAGTACGGATATATCCGACACGATGGCATTTCAGATTATGCGGGCACTGCATACAGCAGGCAGGTGCGTTGACTGCGGGGCGTGCGTGCGTGCGTGTCCCAACAATATCGATATAAGGATGCTCACGAAAAAGGTGGCAAAAGACGTAAAAGAGCTATTCGACTCAGAGGCAGGAGTGAGTCTGGACGAAGAGGCGCCGCTTACTGTTTACCGCGAAGATGATCCGCAGGATTTTATAAAGTAATATTATGAAAACGATAGCAAAAGAAAAAATCGCTGATCTGCTGAATATCCTGGCAAGGGAGTATGAGCTTTACGCACCAGTTTCGCAGGACGGGCTAAGCTGCGATTTTGAACATGTGGATAGCGCAGAAAAAATCACGCTGGATTTCTACAATACCGCTGAGCCGCCCAAGAAACTATTCTTCCCCCAGAAAGAAACGCTCTACAGCTTCGATGCTGACGGCAGGGCGGAGCCGGCAGAGGTTAAAAGCGGCAAACAGCGAATCATATTCGGTGTTCGCCCGTGTGATCTGAGAAGCTTCAGGCTGCTTGACAGGATATTCAACGGCAAATACCAGGACCCCTATTACATCGAGAGACGAAAGAACACTGTACTATTCGGCCTGGCCTGCAACGATCCGCAGAGCAGCTGTTTCTGCACAGCTTTGGGCTTTGGGCCTCACTTCAAGGACGACTGCGATGTATTTGTCATTGACCTCGGCAGGAAGTATCTCTTCGAACCGGTATCAGATAAAGGCAGGGAAGTTCTGGATAAAATTCCAGGCCTTGTTGATTCCGCTACAGAGGACATCGAGTTTGCAGAAAAGCTCAAAAAACAGGCCGAAGAGAATATTGACATTGACAAGGAATTGGATATGGAGGGGCTCGCAGAGAAACTGCTGGAGCTTTACGACAGCCGGGCGTGGGACGAGATACATCAGAGATGCCTGGCATGCGGAATATGCACCTTCCTCTGTCCGACGTGTCATTGTTTTGATCTTCTCGATGAAGCAGGCAAGGATAAATTCAGAAAGTTGCGGGTGTGGGATTCGTGCATGTATGAGAATTTCAACCTTGAGGCATCAGGCCATAATCCCCGCGCAACGGGTAAAGAACGGATGCGCCAGCGGATCATGCACAAGTTCAGTTATATACCGCGGAACTTCGACATGTTCGGCTGTGTCGGGTGCGGCCGGTGTATGCGAAAGTGCCCTGCCTGCATGAATATCATAAAAGCGATTGAAAAAGTCAGAGCCTCCGAGGTGAAACAATCCAAATGAAAAACCCTTATCTTCCAATGCCCGTAATACTGCAGAAGGTCAGCTTTGAAAACGAAGTAAAAGATATCAAAACATTCGATCTTGCCTTTGAGAATCCCGCCGATGCCGAGTCCTTCGATTTCGTCTGCGGCCAGTTTGCTATGCTCTCTGTGCCAGGCGTCGGCGAAGCGCCTTTTGGTATAGCATCATCGCCTCTTGAGAAAGAGACAATTCAATTCACAATAAAAAGGTATCCAAAGGGCCAGTTAACCACTTCTCTTCACAGTCTTGCGAAAGGCAAAAGGCTGGGGCTTCGCGGTCCTTTCGGCAACGGTTATCCCATGAAAGAGCTTGAGAAAAAGAACATCCTGCTCGTCGGCGGAGGTTTCGCGCTGACAACACTGCGGTCAGTAGCCGGGTTCATTCTACATGAAAGCAACCGGGACAGGTACAAAAAGCTCACAATGTTTGTCGCCGCACGCGACCCGGGAGAGATACTTTACAAGGACGATCTTGCCCAATGGTCAAAGCGGGATGATATAGAGATTATTCAGACCATTGACCGTCCCGCTGACGGCTGGCAGCACAAGGTAGGTTTCGCAGCACCTGTTCTGGAGCAGATCGCACCGTCGGCAGATAATACCTGTGCCCTCGTCTGCGGGCCGTCAATTATGATCAAAACATGCATCAAGGTTCTGTTCGATCTGGGTTTCCCGCCCGAGCGGATAATCAACTCGCTTGAGATGAAGATGAAGTGCGGCATCGGTATTTGCGGCAGGTGCAACATCGGCGGCAAGTACATCTGTAAGGATGGCCCGGTGTTTACCTATGCCGAACTTCAGCAGCTTTCAAAAGAGTACTAACCCGCATCATCATATTGTCTGTTGCAATTCCGTCTTATTCTGCTATCCTGTCGGCCATGCATACGACAGCGTCAAACTGGGATTATCTGGTAGTGACCGCGTCAAATGCGGCGCAGGCTCAGGCCTATGATACACAGCTTCGCCTGCGGCGAGAACTTGGGCTTTTATCTGTGGTAGAACAGGTAATTGTCGTTTCAGATCCGGATGGCAAACGCGTAGGCAGTGGGGGCAGCACACTGTTGTGTCTGCTGGAGGTCTTAAACCGTGAACTGCGTAGTTGCTGCGCTTCTGAGCAGCAAGACCTGTGCGATATTCTGAAGCAACGACGGATTCTTATAGTCCACGGCGGAGGTGATTCACGGCGGCTCCCGGCATACGGCTCTTGCGGGAAAATTTTTGTACCCGTGCCGGGACAAAGCGATAGTTGTCTGGAAAAAACCCTGTTCGACGAACAACTGCCGACGTATCTTTCGCTGCCGCTGCCTGACGAAAATATCGGTCAGGTGGTAATTACCTCGGGCGATGTGCTCCTGCGATTCGACCCAGCCGAAGTCCGCTTTGCAAAAACAGGGATAACAGGCCTGGGCTGTTATGTTCCGCCGGAGCAGGCGCAAAACTTCGGGGTCTTCGGACGGGGGCAGGATGATCTGGTGCGATTGTTTCTGCAAAAGCCTTCTCTGAAAAAGCAGCAGGAAACAAAACTGATTGATCATTACGGCCGGGCGATCCTGGATATAGGAGTTATGAACCTTACCGCCAAGACCGCAATACTGCTGCTGGAGGCCTTCGGTCTGCATACAGGACCCGAAGGTTCACTTGAACTCAGCGGAGCTTTCAATGAAGCGATGCTTGAACACGGGCTTGATTTTTACCGGGAAATATGCTGCGGGATGGGTTACCAAGCCGACCCACTCTGCTATATCGAAGCGGTAAGGCAAAGTGGCTCAGGCTGGGAAGAAAAAATACTTCGGCAATTGTTTGAAGTTTTGTCGAAAATAGAATTTCACGTCAAGGTTCTGCCCCGCTGCGATTTTCTCGATTTCGGAAGCAGCAGAGAGATAATTAAAAGCGGAATTTCTCTTATTCAACAGCAAACAGGTTCACGTCATCTGGATTCGTTTTTGAACATAAACAACGATTCAGGCGATTGCGGCAGGTGCACCGGACGAAGGGCCTGGGTCGAAGGCTGCAGGATAAATTCCGCGCTTGAGCTGGCTGGAGACAATGTGGTTGTCGGAATCGATGTGGGTGAACCGCTCGTTGTGCCGGAGGGAATGTGTCTGGATGTTATCGCCGGGCAAGACCGAAGCAAAAACACCGTGTGGTTTGTGCGATGTTACGGTGTAAATGACCTGTTCAAAGATACCATCAACGAAGGGGCGACTTTCTGTAATATCCCCGTTCTGACATGGCTTGATACCGTCGGGGCAAAACCACAGGACATCTGGAGCGGTGATACCCCACAGCAGCAGCGCAGCCTGTGGGATGCAAGAGTATTCCCAGCGGTTAAGGAGCATAACCGCTACCGTAACTGGCTCTGGATGTTTGATCCGGCAAAAGCGGATAAACGCCTCTGCCGTGCATGGCTCGAAGCGGATCGCTACAGCCTCTGTGAAATAGCACAACTCAGCGACCATCAGGCTTTTTATGAGCGACGAAGCCGTATCCGAGCCGAATTAATTCAAAACTCACTGCGAAAGATGTTCCGACAGGACAGCGAATTTTCTCATGCCGAACTGGCTTACATTCTTAACAATACCGACGACTGCTCAGAATGGTTTCTGCAGCTTGTTTACGAAGCCCGCTGCCATTATGACACAAGCGAAAATGGTGGTATCAATTCGCTCATCTTCCCGCGAATTATCCATACCCTGGGAGCGGCGATGCAATTCGTCGATGACCGCACCAGGGAAAAGTTTGGACGTACCCTCGCTGAACTATCGCATAACCTGACACCGGCAGATCACGAGTGGCTCAAATCCATCGGACTGGAGCTGAATGAGAATACGACACCGGACGGGTGGAGTCAGCAGGCTCGCAAGGCGGCATTTGAATCCTTCGGCAGGACGATTTATTCAAGCGGCATTGAAAAAACACAGGTCCCGCATAACGCGTTGAAAAGCGACGAGATTGTCTGGGGCCGTGTCCCTGCCCGCCTTGATGTCGGGGGCGGCTGGACTGACACGCCGCCGTATTGTCTCGAGCATGGCGGTAATGTAGTCAACGCCGCCGTCGATCTGAATGGCCAGGCCCCGATTCAGGCCTACGCCAGGGTGGTCAGGGAACCCGTAATTCGAATAGGATCAATTGATCTGGGTTTACGGATTGAAATAAGCAGCCTGGATGAACTGCTGGACTACCGCAATGTCGAGGGAGGATTTAATCTTGCCAAGGCGGCGCTGGTCATATCAGGCTTTTCACCTGTGAATGCAAACCGGCCTCTGGGAATCACACTCCGGCAGATGCTTCAGGAGTTTGGCGGCGGTATCGAGCTGACTACCCTCGCAGCGATACCAAAGGGAAGCGGCCTGGGAACCTCGAGCATTATGGGAACTGTAATTCTGGCAGTCATAGGCAGGGTCCTGGGGCAAAAGCTGTCTCACAGACAATTGTTTCACAGGGTACTGAGACTCGAACAGGCCTTGACTACAGGCGGCGGCTGGCAGGACCAGATCGGCGGTGCCGTCGCTGGGGCGAAAATAATCAGAACAGAGCCGGGATTGGTCCCCGATGCACGGATACATTATCTGCCCGGCGATGTTCTTGATCCCAGGACAAACGGCGGCCAAACCCTTCTTTACTATACCGGTATCACCCGACTTGCCAAAAATATCCTCGAAGAGGTGGTCGGAAGGTATCTCAATCGCGACCGACAGGCAATGTTAACCCTCAGACAGATTCACGATCTGGCCTCGCAGGTTGCAGAAGCGATGTCACTTAAGGATATTGAGCGGTTTGGCAGACTGGTCGCGAGGGCATGGGAGCTGAACAAGCAGCTGGACCCGAATTCGAGCAACAAAGAGGTTGAAGCATTGCTTCAGTGCGTTCAGCCGTACATATATGGGGCCAAGCTTCTGGGCGCCGGCGGCGGAGGCTTTTTACTGATGATCTGCAGGTCCGCCGATGCCCGTAAAAAGCTCGAAGAAATGCTCAACGCCCAGCCACCCAATGACAAGGCACGTTTCTTTGATTTCAACGTCAACAATGACGGGCTTGTCGTAACAGTCAGTTGACAGCCGGCGACAAAAAGAGCATAATGCCTTTACTCGGCTTTCAGGAGAAGGAGCTCTTACAGGGATGGCGGTATTAGTAGGGATAGATGAATCCGGCTACGGTCCGATACTCGGGCCTCTGGTAGTCTCCGCAACGGTATTTTCAGTGCCTGACAGCCTGCTCAGGCAGGATTTATGGCAGATTCTTTCTGACAGCGTCGCCAAAGACAAAAAGAACCTCTCAGGCCGTTTGCTTATCGCCGACAGCAAAAAGGCTTACAGCAGGTCAACCGGCATTGGCCATCTGCGCCGGACCGTCCTGGCTGTCGCTTCAATCCTGGGAAAAAACGTCAGTAGCGCTTCTGAACTGATAACAATGCTTTGCCCCGACTGCATGGAAAGGCTCCGGGCTTATCCGTGGTATCAGAACGTCCAGGAATTCCCGCTTTCTTCTGAGCAGGGCGATATCCCTATCGCAGCAGGCGTATTGAAACGCAACCTGTCCGCCGGTTCGATGGAACTGCTGGCGATTCGCACCGCGGTACTGGATGTTGGTTACTACAACAAAATGGTCGGGGCTGTCAGAAACAAGGCCGGCGTGCTTTTTACAGCCGTCTCGAGCCTTGTAAAAGAATCTTTCGATAACTTTGGCGCCGAACCTATGCAGATAATTATTGATCGCCAGGGAGGACGCACCGACTATACCTCACTGCTGATGCGAATGTTTCCTGATATGTCATTAAAGGTCTTGCGACAGGACAGCACTGACAGCAGCTACGAGCTTTACACCACTGCCAGGACAGCCCGGGTGCACTTTGTAATTGATGCGGATGACAGATTTTTGCCGGTCGCTTTATCCTCGATGGTCAGCAAGTTTACCCGGGAATTGCTGGTTGAATGCATAAACCGCTACTTCACGTCCCAATGTACCCATCTGAAGCCCACCGCCGGATACTGGAAGGATGGGAGCCGTTTTATCGCCGATCTCAAAAAGCATATTCCAGATGTCAAATATGACAGCAATCTTTTGATTCGAAGCCGATAAGCATCCATTATGGCAGCAGACCTCTGGCATATACGCCCTGAACGACTCTGCTGACAGCAATGTTCATGGCTGAGTCACGCATGCTCAATTTATTTTCACGCGAATATGTGTGCACCTCTTCAAACTTTTCTCTCATGCGCTTTCCGAGCCTCTCATTAACCAGTTCCAGCGTCATCTGTTCTCGCTGCGTCTCCTGAGTGTATTCAAGATAGGAAACAAACACACCGCCGGCGTTGCAGAGAATATCAGGTATGACAAAGATCTTGCGCTTGTTCAGGATTTCATCAGCCGCCGGCGTTGTCGGTGAGTTTGCTGCCTCGGCGATGATCTTAGCCTTGATTTTCCCGGCATTTTCTGCGGTTATTTGGGATTGTGTTGCTGCGGGTATCAGTATATCGCAATTACTCTGCAAAACTTCCTGATTTGTTGCTGGCAGGCCATCTGGGAATCCCTTTACCCCGCCGGTCGCTCTGACATGTTCAGCAAGAGCTTCTATATCAATACCGTCGTCGTTAATTACTCCGCCGGAAATGTCTGATACACCGATAACTGTGGTACCAAGCTTTGCGATTTCCACAGCAGCCACCGAACCCACGTTGCCGAAGCCCTGAATGGCGATACGGCAGTCTCCCTCCTTCAGGCCCATAGCATCACAGGCGGCGCTGATTGTGTAAACCACGCCCTTTCCCGTCGCTTCACGTCTGCCGACAATTCCCCCAAGGATAACGGGTTTACCGGTTACAAAACAGCCGTTTGTGATTGATGTTCCATTAGAATAAGCAATACAGTCGCGAACGTGGCCCATATCCTCTTCGTTTGTTCCCATGTCCGGTGCGGGAATGTAAATCTCAGGCCCCATGTGACGCCTTATTCCTCTCGTGAAAGAACGCATGATGATTTCTTTGGTATCCTGGGCAAGTCCCGCCGGGTCAAATTGAATACCCGATTTACCGCCTCCGAACGGCACCCCAACAAGCGAAGTCTTCCATGTCATCTCCATCGCCAGACCTGTAATATCATCAATAGTCACAGACGACGCCATTCGTATGCCCCCTTTGGCCGGCCCCAGGGCATCATTGTGCCGAACCACAAAGGCCTTGATGTGGATAGTTCTGCCGTCTGAAAGAGCCGGGTTGATGGTGATCTCGATTTTCTCCTTGGGCTCCAGAATCCTTGCAAGAATCGCTGCATCAAGTGATAACCGCCTCGCCGTTTGCTGCAGATTGTACAAGGCTGTTTGAGCTATACTTTCGGTTTTTATTATCTCGACCATAATTCAACACCTGTAAAACTGTTCAGTATCTGTAATAATCCAAAACATACAATATTAAACGGCGGCCGCACATGCCGCCGCTGCTTCTTGTTGACTGGTAGTATTCTCATATCTACACAAAACTTGTCAAGTCTTTTTTAATTCCCTGGTAAAATGGCTAAGGACTTCCATGGATTTGGGTGGACAGGAACCAAAGAACCATGTAAACTGTCTCTTATTGGAAGATGGGCCTTGTGGATGAAAAACACTGATCCAGGCATAAAAAGCAAAGGCAGGATAAAAACAATGGGGAATAGTGTAACGGTAGCACGACTGACTCTGGATCAGTTAGTCGGGGTTCGAATCCCTGTTCCCCAGTTTTCTTCTACAGATCAAATTCAGCAACTATGAAAGTATGATCACTGGGTTTGATCGCCAGCCGGGGCCTTCTGTCTATGTAGCTCGATATGCTTTTTTGGGAAAGCACCTGCGTTGCCATGATGTGATCCAGCCGCCAGCCGAGATTACGCTCACAGCCATTGATAATCCGGTAGTCCCAGAACGTAAACTGGCCCTCTTCTTCGCAGTGGAGTCGAAAAATATCCACAAAACCCCATCTCATAACCTCTCCCAGTGCCTTGTGCTCTGCAGGGTGAAAACATACACTGCCTGAGAGTTTGTCAGGATCATATACATCACGCGGCTCAGGGGCAACATTGAAATCGCCCATCCAGAGAACATAATCGCAAGGC
The DNA here is from genome assembly GCA_043816955.1 of Planctomycetota bacterium. Lineage (GTDB taxonomy): Bacteria > Planctomycetota > Phycisphaerae > Sedimentisphaerales > CAYZTY01 > JBDRHL01. The sequence continues at coordinate 45,443 of JBDRHL010000115.1, forward strand.
TTGAATTTCTTCGCAAAATATGTCTTCAGTCTTTTGAACCACTGCAGCTTATATTCGAATTTATCCGACTGAACGTCATAGCCCTGAGGAATATATGTGTTCACAACATTGATCCCTCCGATCGAAGCCTTTATCAAACGAGCCTCGTCTCTGGGTTCATTCAGCAGGCCGTATTCCACATTAACGATTCTGTCTCTGCTGAAAATCGCCACGCCGTTATATTTCTTCTCACCTCTGAATACATAGTTGTAGCCGCTTTGCTCAAAAGCCTCGTGAGGAAAATCCTCATCCTGAACCTTGGTTTCCTGCACACAGAGAATATCCGGCTGGTTCTGATCCAGCCAGTCAAGAATTATGCCCACCCGTGACCGGAGCGAATTGGCATTAAAACTTGCCGCCTTCATATCAGCTATGTCCCCATCGATTCAATGCCGCCAAAAATCCGGCTCAATAGATCAGTCACAAAAATTCGGTATTTCAGGGCTTGTAAAGCCCCGAACAAAAGCGTAGAATTCATACATTGATTCTAACTGATACCGTAAAACGGTCAACGCAAAAACTCAGGCTGGGCCAAATCATATAAGGACGTGTGATTATGGTTAACAAGGTTATTCTCCTGATTCTGTTGGCTATCTTTGCCATAGGCGTGGCTGGATGCCAGGCACTTCATGGGCTGGGAGGGGATATCCAATGGACAGGGGAAAAAATACAGGAAGCAACGACGCAATAATCCCCCTCTGCCGGGCAGTTACCAGTTTACGTGAGTTTCTTAACTGCAGCTTTGCCGGCTGCCGTTTGCGTGGATATACTTTCGATCTGGGTCCGTATTTCCACCTGTCCTTTCAACGTTGTCTCCTCGACACCAGCTAGCCCATAGCGGCCCTTGTCCAAACCCGTGTAATCTCCCAAAACACACAGCACGGCAAGCAGAAAGCTCACTGTACTTTCGGCTCCCTGGTTGAGATTCGCACCGCCCGGTCCAAGCCCGTCACAGCATCCTTTCGTCTTGAAATCATAAAGCGGTATGTGCAGGTCATTGTCGCCGAGAAACCAGTCAAACGCCTTCTTGCGAAGCACCAGGAACTCCCGATTATTCAATGCCTCATATGCGGCCCCCAACATCATCACAAGACTTGCAACCTCTATGGGCTGCTGATCAAATGCGGCGCGCTGGCCGCCTCTGGGGTACCAGCCGTTACAGCCGATGAAGCTGAAATGGTAACCGTTGAAAATGTTTTTGAGTAAAAAGTCACACGTGGTTTTGGCAACTTCAAGATATTTTTCTTCACCAAGCGTTAGAAATGCTGCAAACAACGCGCATGGCAGAATGGCATTATCGTAGGTAAGCTTGTTTTCAAACCACTGCCAGTCTCCTGTGCTGTTGGTCTCATACAACCTGGTCAGGCTGTCGCCGCAATATATAAGCTGACGTTTGATAGCGCTTGCGCCGGGGAACTGCTTCAGATAGTCGCTCATTCCAACTATCGCATAAGCCATCCCGCGCGCGGACAGCGCCGCGGTATGGCCGACAGACCGGTCAAAAAAGTCCTTCATGACCGGCAGATATGACGCCGACGGAGGTTTGGCCATTACCGTCCCGAAGGCCCACAAGACCCGACCCATCGCATCATGGACAGGTTCGTTCTTCCGCCAACATCGGTCAAAATCCATAAAATTATGAATCGTGCCCTCACTTCGCTGAGAGTGACAGATAAATGAAAGATACGTGTCAAAAAGTCGCAGTGCCTCTGCATCGGCATACTGATCATAATATCTGGCCATCGCAATTGCGGCACGGGCATTGTCATCCGTGCAGTACCCATGTCCACGATCCGGTATGGTGAACTTGGCATGCTGGAACAGCCCCGTGTCGTCGGTCAGTCTTAGCATATGGTCCAGACGCGGCTCTGGTACTTCATTTACCGAGACCGTCTCGTGGATACCTGCACTGAGAACACCAGCCGGCGTTCCGCGGTATTTTGCGCTGAAAAGCTTCCAATACGCCTGACCTATTTTAGGCCAGGTTATAGCCCGCCCGAAATCATACGCCTTTCGTCTTTTTGAATAGAACAGGCTGCTATCGTCAAATAGTTCGATAATCGCTTCGGCAATATGTTTGGAGTCTCCAAACCGGACCAGCATACCCCGGCCTTCAGCCAGCAGTTCCTCGGCTGCCCAGTATGGTGTCGAGACCACTGCATTGCCTGCCCCCACCGCATAAGCCAGCGTTCCACTTGTCAACTGCTCACGCGCAAGGTAGGGTGTTACGTACAAGTCCGCGGCACAGAGAAAATTGTGCAGTTTCTCGTCTGTCACAAAACGGTTATGGAATATCACGTGATCCTGAAGCTTAAGGTCCTTAACCATTCGCTGAAGCATGAATCTGTAAGACTCACCGTCATGACGTATGACCTCCGGATGCGTCATGCCAAGAACTATGTAGAGCACCGAAGGATGGGCTGCAATTATCCTCGGCATGGCACTGAGCATAACTTCGATACCCTTGTTCTTGCTCAAAAGCCCGAATGTCAGTATGGTCTTACGGCCATCCATATTGAACTGATGCTTGTAGTAGTTGCTGTCGACAAAAGGCAGATCCGGGATTCCATGCGGAATTAACTGGATTTTTTTCTTCGGCACTCCATATATGTTCTCGAGCATCGAAACGCCGCGCTTGTTCATCACAATTACTTTTTCAGAAAGCTCACAGACAGCGACCATGGACTTAAAGTAATCATCGCCGGGTTCAATTAAAATTGTATGAAGCGTTGTAACAATCGGGGCATTTAAGTTGCTCAGGAGCAAACCCAGATATGCCCCGCCGTCTCCGCCGAAAAGCCCGAACTCGTGCTGAACACAAACAACGTCCACATGGCTGAAGTTAACAAAGTCGGCCGCACTTAGATAATCGTTCTTAACATTTGTGCGGATCTCGAATTTTACCGGCTCACTGAATCGGTACTGATTTGCCCCCTGCATGGCGACAACCAGCGGCTCAAATTCACCCCCTGCAGCCTTGGCGGTATTTGCTATCAAATCGGACGTAAAAGTAGCTATGCCACACTGCCGTGGTGGATAAGATGATATGAAGGCAACCTTCCTGGTTGAACATCTTGCCATTTCCTAAACCCATCTACTAACTGAGGTTGCACATAATTAAAAACATTCTATGACCAATTTATACCCCTGTCAAGCAAAAAAAAGACCGCCCCGATTAATCAATGTCCTTAAACGCCGCCCCGAACACCTCTGCTGTGAAAAAGTACACCTCCGTCAATGGATCTTTCCATGCATTCGGCTCCATGTTCGCTTTGTGAAGGCAGCAGTATGAAAGAAACTCTTGTCTGCTCCAGCCCGTCTCCGTAGCAACCTGAGGCAAAAAGCATCCGCTGTTGTACCCCCGCTTGATATAAATTCCGTCAATACCTAACCTCAAACTCAATGGATCTTCCGTCCGCCGCAAAGGCGACAAAACCGAGATTTCGATATCAAGGCTGTCAAATTCATCCGCAGAAATCCTGTTCGCACTAAAACGCGGGTCCTCCGTCGCGGACGCTATCGCCATCTCCGCAACAAGTTCAAGCAGCGGCTTGTCTGATGTGAACCGCCCTATGCACCCCCTAAGCTGATCGTCACTCTTCAGCGTTACGAAGCAACCGCAATGTGCCTGTAACTCGGGATCGTCACATTCCACCCTGCCTTTACCATGACCGGTTATCGCGCCGAGCACTGCGTCCCGGGCAACTTTCAACAGGATTTGTCTCTGCGAATCATTCATAATCAATGCAATAATTTTAGCACCAGGAATCCACCTGCTAGCAATATCACAAAAGCGAGCGTAAGCCAGTTGAAGTATTTTTCAACAAATGGACGAATTGATTCACCCTGCCACCGAAACAACCCCGCTACGAGAAAAAACCTTGCGCTTCGACTTATCGCTGAAGCAATCAGAAAACCTGCAAAAGATATCTTCGCCACTCCTGCCGAGATCGTACACACCTTGTAAGGAAGCGGAGTAAACCCGCAGGTAAATACAATCCAGAAATCCCATTCATCGTAGCCTCTTTTGAATTTATCAAAATTCTCCTGCGTAAAACCCAACCCGCCAAAATGAGCAAAAACCCAATCTCCTATCTGATGCCACAGAAATATGCCTATACCATAACCCACTATCCCCCCCAGCACCGAAGCGATAGAACACGCTGTCGCAAACCGCCACCATTTCCGAGGCGCCCCAAGCGCCAAAGGCGCAAGCAGAACATCAGGGGGAACAGGAAAAAAGCTTGACTCCGCAAAACTCAGAATAAACAAAGCCCGACTGCCGTGCCTCGTGTCGGCAAAGTGGATCACCCAGTCGTACAATCGACGATGCCAGTGCCACCATGCAACACCGACCTGCTGATCACATCCTTTTTCACTGTCGATCATTACCCTTAAACCCTCGCAATTTTCTGGTAAACAATACCGCCGCTTGTTTATAATGTCAACGTATGGATTCTTCGATAATGCCCGGATCAGATAGTATGAACTGCAAAGCACAGTTTGAAGAGGCGCAAGGGCGTTTGCTCGTCCGTGCCCCGGGGAAAATAAATCTTTCTCTGCTTATCGCAGGTAAAAGGCCCGATGGTTTTCATCAAATCGATACTATCATGGCCAAAATAAACCTCTATGATGAGCTGATTTTTCAACGTTCGCAAAAACAAGGTATAAAATTGCACTGTACAGGCAGTTATTGGGCTCCCCCCGGCCCTGATAATCTCGTCTTCAAAGCCGTCCAATTGGCCTGCCGGATTGCACAAAAAAGGCCGCAAATCAAAATTACCTTGAAAAAAAACATGCCCGCCGGATCAGGCCTGGGCTCAGCCAGCAGCGATGCAGTAGCTGCACTATTGGCAATTAACCGCTTTGACAACCTTCAGTTATCACGCGAAAGCATTCTCGCTGCCGCAACACAACTAGGAAGCGATACCGCATTTTTCCTTTCAGGTCCCTTGGCCAGATGTACCGGCAGAGGTGAAAATGTACAAAGAATGGAGCAAAAGTTCAACTTTTCCGCACTCCTTATCCTGCCAAACATAACTGTCTCTACAAAAAGAGCTTATGAAGAATACCGCCACGACCCAGACTATTTCAGAACAGTTGAAAAAAAAATTATTAAGCTAATTGAAAAAAACAGGATTGACCTGATTGCACAAATATGCGCAAATATGTTACAGCAGAGCTGTTTCCATTTGCACGAAGAACTCGTGCAATTGAGACGAGACATTGAGAATTTGGGTATCAGCCCCCTCTGTCTCAGCGGCAGCGGAGCGGCTATGTTTTATATGCTCCGCGGCGATGACCTGAAAAACGCAAAGAACTACCAGATAATTCTCGATCGCAAGATCGCTTGTAAAAGCGTTATTGTGAGCAACAATAGATGGTGAACCTTTACGTGAGGCACAAAAATGGAAATCAGCGAAGTTAGAGTAAAACTGGTGTCCGGCAACAAAGACGACAGACTGAAAGCGTTTTGTTCCATGACTCTCGACAATGAGTTTGTCGTCCGGGATATCAAGGTCATCGAAGGAAGCAGCGGCTACTTTGTCGCTATGCCTTCAAGAAAGATGAGTGACCACTGTAGCAAATGCGGAAGCAAGAATCACCTCAAGGCAAAGTATTGCAGTAACTGTGCGGCACAACTCCCCGAAAACCGTATGAGGCAGGATACAAAGGGAAGATCAAAGTTGCATGCTGACATCGCACATCCCATCAACGCTGACTGCCGCAAAAGAATTCAGGAAACAATCGTAGCCGCTTTCACCGATGAACTCCAAAAAGCCGAGCAGCCTGGCTACAAACCTCAGGAAATGGATACCCCTGACGAGGAAGTTCCTGAGATAGTCTGACAATCTTACCTCTCCGAAAAAGCAAAACTGCTGCTCCTGTGGACATAAGTGCCGGCATCGACGAACTGCTCTGACACCGGCAGAATTGCCGAATAATGATGTTGTTCCCGCTGACCGCTCAGACGCTCAGCTTATTAGATCTTCAAGCACCCGGTCCAGAACCGCATCCAGCCGGTTTTCCACGTCGTACTTGCCGTCGAATAGCTGCTGGCGAACACCAACAACTTTTTCCTTTCGAATCTCAGGTAGAGATGCTATCCGTTTGAGCAGCCTGCCAATCGGCGTCAAATTCATGTTGTCCAGAATTTCCTCTGCCAGCATATCACTACCTACATCAAGTTCATCCCCAACCGGCTTACCATATCTGCCTGAAAAAGGCTTCTGCTCCTGATTCTCAAAGCCCGTCATAGATACCTCTATTCTCTGCCCAGCAGGTTGTGGAAATAACTCCTTTTTTTCCCACAAACCACCGTGCCAGGGACTTCAGATAAAAGCCCTGCAACCACTATATCTTGTATATCCGGCAGTCCTTTCCCGGCGTAAAACAACTCTAACAGTCCTGATATCGACTTACATGTGAACAAAACTTTAATATTCTTCACTTTTTACACAAGTTCACCAACAATGCGAAATTTCACCTCTAAACGCCCGTAGGCGCTGTTTCTACATCTCAAAATGCACTTCTTCTGCTTAATAGCGACTAAGTTCACCGGGATATAGTTAGTCAAAACGGAAGATCGGCAAGATACACAATATATTGTGATATAAAACAAGGAAATCGGACCTAAAAACTCCCCCAGTCTGCCCCCCTATCAGTAGTAGTACCTGAACATCAATATCCCTTTCCATTTATCATTGACACCCTGCTCCCGCGTCAGTTTCAGTTGTGTGCACTGCAGGTTCACCCACTGCAGCTGAATCTTCGACAGAAAACTCGCAAACGTCTCGATATCGACTTCCTTCAGAGTTACCGTCGCATTCTGTATCTTCTGCGACTTGATCTTTGTCGGATCACTCGAAACAAGTTTATACCCCGATGCGGGTATACCGCATCTCTTGGCAATCTTATCCATCGCTGAAGCATAATTGAACTTCCCCTCCTCAGCCTGATCATCTGCCTGCTGCAAACGAGCCGGATCCAACTCCATTATCTCGCTGATAATCGCAACAGCCTTTTCACATTGCTTTTGTTCTTCGACCCAGCCGGCATTTGCCCCCGGAAGCGAAACAGAACCTGCCCAGATCAGCCAGATCGCACCGGCGACAGGTGCAGCAATAAAATAGAACATGGAATTCTTAAAAGCTTCCATGGGATTTTCAATAACCTTCTTCATTATTTCTTTCATTCTGTATCCTCGATAACTTTCAGGACTTAGGCTTGACCGTCACACGAAACTGGTCGCGGCCCGCCTTTTCATCATAATTGTACTGCGAAGAGCTGAGTTTCTCATGTTTATCCAGCGCATCTATCAGGCTCAGCGTATGCCTTCGCCCGTTTGTGTTACCCACCAGGATTATTGCCTTGGTGGTAACTGTTATCGAATCAATCTTCAGATCAACGCTTGCCGGTACACTATTGAGAGCCTCGAGTACATACGCCAGAAATGCCGAGACCGAGTTCTCTCCCTCCGCCGTAATCCTACCCGACTTCACCTCAAAAATCCTGTTCAGCGAACGCTGCAGTTTATTCGAAGGATCAATCCCCCGCGGCATCTTCGCGCCAAACATCACCGCTGAATATTGCTTTCCCAGTTTCTCGCGAAGTTCGGCTCGATCAGCGTTGACCCTGCTTGCCTTTAGTTGAAAATATACCCCAACCGCAACCAGCAGAACTGTTATGGACACACTCAACAGCTTCAGCGACTTTTCTATCCGTGCCTTTCTACCCTGATAAGGCATAAAATCTGGCCGAAAATCCGTCTTATGCATACGGCCAAGCTGCGATACCGCTGCCCCGCATGCCACCGCAATACCTGCAGTATCGGCATAGTTGCCTGTCGCATCCGGCTTAACCTTCAGCATTTCTGTCAGTTCCTCATGCACAACCGCCAGACCAAGCCGTTCTGCCAAAATCTCGGCATTTACTCCTTCGTCCATACCCCCTGTAATAACTCGATTAGGCTTTTCCTGCCTTTCATACCGCCCAAGCGTGATCGGAATCTCACGTCCCAGCAAAGCTGTCTTATCCTGCACATTATTATGCAAAAACGTCCGGACAATCGGCATCACATGTGAATCGTCAACATTGACAAGATACCCCGTATCTTCCGAAAATATCGCATAAAGATCTTCAAACCGCTCGGACGGACCAAACCTGCTGATAAAACTGCCCAGACACACAACGTCAGGCTGAATTGTTACAGGATCAAAACCGTTTCTCTGAAGGCTCTCAAGAATTTCAGACAGCATCTTTCGCTGTGCCGCGAACACTCGAACCCTGCTGCCGGCTTCATCCCTGCCGGTTATCTCGAACGCCATCGCAAGCTCAGTTGAATCCGTCGATGCTACCTCTTCTGTATCAAATTTTATCGTTTGGGCAATCTGGCGGTACTCCGTAAACTCGCTCCGCAGGTTGTACTGCATAAAAAGCCCTGCGTCGAGTGCAACTGCAACCTCTGAATAAATCATCTGGCGCTGATGGCAGCCCGCCGCAATCAAATCACTTAGCTTCTGCCAGTCATGCTCCTGCTGCTTCGCCTCATCCGATTCAACACGGACACTGAACAGTCCGCTGACATGCCAGTCGCTCCCATGCCCCCCTAGCAGCACTACGTCGGCTCGACAGTACCCAAGATGAATACCCAGACAATTTTGCTGTTCCACTTTTAATTAACTCCAAATAACCGCTCAGTCATAAATCACACCGATACGCTCTGTCTTCTCACCCTGTTTTTTAACCGCTGCAACCGCAGATGCCCTGGCAGAACCGCTCGTGGCTGTGATCCATATTGTGAAGAAGGTACTTTCCGTCGTAATATACTTGCCCGCCTTTTCAAACGAATCTGAAAAACGCAATATCTCGCTTCGCGCCTCATTTACATCAGATATCGGCTTCATCCTTCTTATCTTTATTATATTATCGGCAATTCCCTCCGCATCGCCGCCAAAACTGAAAGCACTTTCCAGAACATGCCGCGGCGCTGTATTGATATTCACACGTTGCGTACCCCACAGCCCCATATATTTCAGCGTTGACTCCCTGCGATCCTCTGTCTCGATCGTAGGCCGGGCCAGCGATTCACTGTCAAGTAGGCTGCTGTGAAAAAGCCTGGCAAAATCGCTGGTGTGCGCTATCGCAGGCCGTATCTGTGTTTCCGGGCTCTTTGATGCTCTTCTGATTGTCCTTCGCCTGCTGCGCCGGCTTTGTCTGCTCGTCTTTTCTTCAACGACCTTCTTTGCAGAACCTTCCGAAGATACAACCTTGACATCCTTCAGATCGAGCTTGAATTTTTTTATTTCACTTATCTCACTGAGCTGTGCTGTTATCTGTTCAGTTTGATCATAACCCATCCATTCAAAAAACGTCGCAAGCGCAGCTTCGGCCTCACGCTGCGTTTCCTTGTCTCCGGTTATGCCCCAGCTCATAGGCTGCTTGGCGTTTTCATCTTCAATTCTTATCACGACCTTCGCCTCACCTATCTCCAGTTCGATCGGTTCGATAACCAGTGGCCAGTGCGGCCCATAAGGCCCGCGGATCACAATCGAATTATCATCCACCAGGCTGCTGACCCCATATAGGTCGTTTATATCATTTATGTCATAATCGCCGGCCATAACAAGCTTCAATTTCAAATCTCTGACACTATTGGAATCGTTGAAGTCAATGTCTTCGTCCTTTTGCTGGAGATTCTGTCGATCGTTGTCCTGTTTAGCTCGCTCCTGTGCAGCACGCTGCTCGACCCAGTAATCAAGATACTGCTCCAGGCCGTTCTGGTCATATGCAAAAATGTCCGAAAAATCCGGCTCATTCGGACGGGAAATAAGATTCGCATCGAGACTCTCTACACGCGCAAAAGCGTATTTCATCGCTGAGTCACAGGCATAGCGCGCCTGCTGATAATCAATCATGTACTGCGTCCGGTGTTTGTATGCAGAGACCTTGCTGGTAAGGCTGTACGCAGTCGCCGCAACTGCAACCAGAACCACCAGCGTCAGCACCAGCACTATCCCGCTGCCTGCAGGTTTATCGAACTTGTTGACTTTTGCCTGTTTCATCCTTTTTCTTCGTAAAATTAAATGTTATCTTCCGCGTCCGGTCCACCGCTATTGTCCTGCTGATAAGCTTTTCGGTGGGAATATCCAGCCCCATCGTCGTTTCAACCGGATCAGCGAAGGAAATCGTTACCACCACACCATGCGGAAGCGCATCTGTAGTCCAGTCGTCAAGCAGTTGACTGTTTTTCAACGCCTGTACCTGAAAGAAACTGACACCCGTACAAAGCGGCACGAAAAGCTCCAGCTTCATTTCTTTCCATTCCTCTTCCTGTTTGCTCAGCAGCGCATCTTCAACGTTTATCCCGCTGTGACTGCGATAAAGCGTCAGCCTGTTGGTCGTTATATCGTAGCTGCTCTGCCAGACAATCTTTTCGAACGTCTGCGGCTTGCTGTCGTTGTTGACAATTTCGCTGGTTATAATCAGCCTGGCTGTCCTGAACCCGCTGCTGTACGTATTCGTAATTCGTATTTTCAAATCAGAGCCCGGCGTTACAACCCTGTCCATATCCTCCGCTATGCGCTGAAGGATTTCAACAGGAAGAGTATATTCGTCAAGATGCGAATTAATTGAAAATGCCTGTTTTTCCATATTATTGTAAAACATAAGAAGCGCAACGGTAACCATTGCCCCGATCACAAGCGTTGCTCCCGCTTCTGCCAGCGAAAAAACTCCGCCGCGCCAGTATTTTCCATTCAATCGCCGCATAAACTTCCCATTGATACCTACCTGTCAGACTGCATTAAAAGCCGCCATATCTCATCAAAACTGAGCTTATTAAGCTCCTCTTCCGTATACCCGGGAATAATCTCTACCCTCTCCGCTTCGGCTTCTTTCTCCTTTATTTTCTCATAATCTTCCGGCCCAAGCGGACTCTCAAGCGCCTCTGCCGCCGCTTCTTCCCCGCCCAATATCTCTGCAAGTCTGTCTGTACCCTCTTCGAAATCCATATCGGCTTCTTCGGCGCGATCCTGACCCTGCGCTACCGCCTCTTCTTCACTGTCGTATGTTTCAAGCTTGATTACCTGGTCGTCGGCAACCGTATACAAGGCCCAGCCTTTCCCTGAAGAGTCCTTTGCTACAAACATGTATTGCGCCATCGCCTTTTGCTCTTCATCAAGCCGGGCTTGCTTCTCCGCCATTATTGCAAGCATCATCTCCTTCGACACATCCGTCAGCCAGTGCGTAAGCTCCACCGTCTTTTCCTCGCCCCTGTAATCAACGTAAGTCGCCGAGCAAATCGCCCGGATCCACATCCGCTGGGTATTAGCTTCGAAAAACGCCTCGACAACATTTTCCCATCGAATGTCCGGATTAGTCTCACTTTCCCCCGACTCGATCATCTCTTCCACAGCCGTCGAGGCAAGCTGCTTTTCCATATTTTCGCGCGCAAGCTCAAATGCCTCAATCCTCAGCTTATTATCCCCGGCTACAGCAAACTCGCGATTAATCACAACGACCACCGAACCGCATATAAGCGCAAGGATAATCACCGCGGTAACCACTTCCACCAGCGTAAAACCCCGGCGCCCTGCTCCGCATGAATTTTCTTTGCCTTTATAACGCAAGTTCCGCTCCATCCACAGGTACCAGAAGCTCCACATCACCTTTGGCTAGCTCAACTGTCCTGTTAAGCCTGTTAATCAGAACCGTATACTCATTACCCTCCGCATCTACCAGAACAATCTTGCCGCCATACTGCCAGCCGACCCGACCCGCTCTGAATTTGGCAATATTGCCCTCTTCACTTTCATCGGCTGTTACAAGATCATCAAACTGAACGTATAAAATCCGGCAGTCCTCATTCAACCGAGCCTTGTGCATAATTTGTTCATCGAGAACTTCCGATAAATCGGAAGATGTGATTTCACGAAGAAGGTAAGTCTGCTCGGCTACATCAATTATTATTTCATACTTTCTGCCGTTCTCGCTTGCTGCTGTTATCGCCATCGAGAACATCGACATAAGCTCATTGACCTGACTTTTGAACCTGTTGCGGCTGAAAAGACCGCCGAAGTTCCACATCGCAAGCCCGACAAACAGAGCCAGCATAACAATCACTACCAGCAGTTCAAAAAGAACCATTCCTCTGCTGCGGTAGAAGCCCTGCCTGTCATTGAGCATCGGTGCTGTAAAGGTCTGCATCATAATCTTCGCCGCCTTCCTCACCGTCGGCACCATAGCTGACTATAACAAAAGGCAGGCCGCCTTCCGGGTTGCGCAGGTATATGAAATCATGCCCCCACCCGTCCAGAGGAAGTTCCGTCGTCTCAAGATACCCCTCGGGTTCATAACCTGTTACGTCAGTTGGCTCCTCAATCAGCACATTCAGACCTTCTTCTTCAGTAGGGTACCTGCCGGTGTCAAATTTGAACCGTAGCACAGAAGCATGAAGTGTTTTCAAATTTGTCTTGGTTGTTGTGACCCTGGCCTTGTCAACCTGTGTGGCTACCTTCGTTACCACAAGAGTCGCCAGCAGCCCGAGAATCACCAGGATCGCCATCAGCTCGATCATCGTAAAGCCGCTTCTTAATCTGCATACACCCGCCTCTTGTGTCTTCATTTCTGTCTCCTGTAAACTTAATTAAAACTTGCCTGCTGAAACTTCAAGTATCGGCAGTATGGTCGCATACGCTATCACACCTATAATAAACGCCATCACTACTATTATAATCGGCTCAAGAGCCACGCTTAATCTTTCAATAACAAGATCCGTCTTGGCTTCGAGATTCTCACTTATGTGACTGAGCATCGTCTCAAGCTCGCCGCTCTTCTCGCCCACGCTGACCATATGAGCTATCGCCGGGCTGATTACACCGCTTTCGCGAAGCGGCGTGGCAATGTCGGCTCCTGACAAAATCCGTTCCCTCGCCTGCTTGACCGCGCGGTTCATTATCGTATTACCTGTAACTTCCGCAACGACGCGAAGAGCTTCTGCCATGCTCAGCCCGGAGCCAAGAAGAGTCGAAAGAGTCGAAGCGAAACGTGCCACAACACGCTGCTTCATTAGCGGGCCGAATATCGGCAGCCAGAGAACAAATTTATCCTTGAGATAAGCGCCCCGCTCCGTCCTGAGAAAACGCTTCAGCAGCCACACTACACCAGCCACAACGCCTACCACCACAAATACCCACCACGATGTCAGAATATAACTGAAATCCATCAGCCGCTTCGTTATCCATGGAAGCTCCTGGCCTGTGCGGGCTATCTGCGTGGCTATCTTTGGAATAACCATCGTCGTCAACAGAATTATCACGCCAAAGCAGAATATCATCAGGATCGCGGGATACACCATCGCTGTTACCACCCGCGACTCCACACGCTGCCGCTTCTCCATGAAATTCCCTATCGTCGCAAGGCTCTTGTGCAGCGAACCTGTTACCTCGCCGACACGAATCATGCTGACGTATATTATATCAAAATAATCCGGGTAATCCCCCAGGGTATCCGCAAACGATTCCCCGCTGATAACCCGGTCCCTGATGTCGATCAGGGCGTCCTTAAACTCCGAGTCCGTTATCTGAATCGTCATCACCGAAATCGCCTCGGTAAGTTTTATTCCTGATCCAAGCAGTGTGGCCATCTGCTGCGTAAATTCCAGAATCTGCTTCTTGCCGCGCCTCCTGAATATCGCCATGAAAGCAGCCCTCTGCTGCTCCGTCGAGGAAACCTCCTTGATTGAGGTCGGATGAATCCGCTTGCTGCGAAGCTGTTTTCTCGCCGAGTACGGACTCTCAGCCGTAACAATCCCTCTGACCCCCTTGCCGTTCATTCCTATCGCTGTATAACTGAATCTCGGCATAGTCCCGATTTCCACCGATTCAAATAATATCCACCTGCGTTACACGCAGAACTTCCGAAATAGTTGTTATGCCTTCAGCTACCTTCCTGGCACCGTCCATTCGAAGTGTCTGAAGGCCTGCCTCTATTGCCGCTTTCTTTATCACGCCTGCACTTTCCCGCCTGTAGATCAGATCACGAATCCGTTCGTCAATCAGCATCAGCTCATAAATCCCCGTCCTGCCCCGGTAGCCTGTCTGGAAACATTTGTCACAGCCCTTGCCCGTCAGGAAAGGTTTGCCGTTTTCAGCAATACCCAGTTCCCGCAGCTCATGCAGCGTTGGCTGATAAGGCATCGCACAGGATGGACACACCCTTCGAACCAGCCGCTGGGCTAGTACAGCTATCAGCGATGAGCTGACCAGATATGGTTCAACATCCAGATCAAGAAGCCTGCTGATCGCTCCTGCCGAATCATTCGTATGCAGAGTACTAAAAACAAGGTGACCTGTCAATGAGGACTGTATCGCCATACGGGCCGTTTCCTGGTCTCGAACCTCACCGACCATTATCACGTCCGGGTCCTGACGCAGAACATGTCGAAGCGACGTCACAAAAGTTACCCCCTTTTTCTGCGATACCTGCATCTGGCTGATACCCTCGAGCTGATACTCAATCGGATCCTCAATAGTCATCACATTCTTTTCTGTCGAATTTATCCTGTTCAGACATGAATAAAGCGTCGTGCTTTTGCCGCTGCCTGTCGGCCCGGTCACAAAAATCACCCCGTGCGACCTGGTCAAAAGTGAATCAAATCTCGCCAGGTCTTCCGTGCCCATACCAAGTTCCTCCAGTTTGAACAGCCCCGTGCTTTTGTCCAGCAGCCTCAAAACCGCATGCTCCCCATAACTTGTTGGAACCGTACTGATACGAAGATCAATCTCCCTGTTGCCGAGCCGGACACTGCACCTGCCGTCCTGCGGCAGACGACGCTCCGCAATATCCATTCCCGCCATAACCTTGATACGCGATATTACCAGCGGCAGAACATTCCTGTTCAGACTCAAAGTGTCATACAAAATGCCGTCGATACGATAACGTATCTGAATCTTGGTCTCATACGGATGAACGTGGATGTCACTGGCCCGAAGCTGAAGCGCGCGAAACAGAATATCATTCACAAGCCGAATCACCGGCGGACGATTCACAACGTCCAGCAGATCGTCCGATGTCGTTACCTCGTCAATAAGCTGGTCCAGGTTCTGAGCATCAAGCTCCTCAGCAACTTCTTCGATAACCGTCGACTTCTGCTCATAAGCAACGTCAATCGCCGCCGTTATCGCCGTACGTGTCGAAACAGCAGGCCGGACCCCTCTGCCCGTCATCTTTGAGACGTTGTCCAGTGCATCGGTATCCAGAGGCGCAGACAGCACAACCTTAAGCTCCCTGCCCTGTGAATCCGAATCAATCCCTATAAGATAGTGGTGCTGCGCATAAGTGGCTGGAACCTTGTTGACAAAATCCTCAGGCACATCCGAAGGCGAAATCTCAGAGAGATACTCCAGGCCGAGAGCCTCTGCGAAAAGCTTCAAAACCACTTCTTCGGTGAAATGAGGACAGGACAGCAAAACTTCATCAAGCCGGCGCACGTCCCGGGAATTCTCTTCCAGATACCGAGCAAGCTGATCGGCATCGACAATCCCCGTCCGCCTGGCTGTATTAATCAGTAAATCTTTCATCGCGCAAATGCCGAGAAAATGCTGTCCGCTCTGCCGCCGTTTATTACTCCTCTCATCCCTGATCACCTGCCGCTGCACATAATTATTTCGCCAGAGCATCCAGCGAATCTAATTTATCACCTTTAATCGCTTCTTTCTGCGAATCTTTGCCGGGTACTGCCACATCCTCGTACTCCAGAATCTTCTCCGGTTCGGTGGGCGTCTGCTTAAACCCCGGCCAGTCTTGATATTCCTGGAACGTACCTTCGGCCTTTTCAAACGCTGCCCTGTTCCTGCCGGACTCACGAACAAGGTCCGGAAGTTCCGACCCGGTCGGCCTGAGAATATAGGCCTTGACAAAGATGTACAGTCTCGCCTGAGTATCACTGTTATTCGTCGTCCTGAAAAGCCCTCCTATCACAGGCAGGTCACCAAAAACGGGAACCTTGCTCCCGCCTTTCGACTGTGATATGGTGGTCACACCGCCAAGTATTATGGTACTCTGGTCCGGCACCGTTACCACCGTTACCACCTTGTTTTTTGTAAGATCAGGCGGAGGCTGATTCTTAACCCCGCTGGCAGGGTCCTGCTGAGAACGAGACATCTCTATCTCAAGGCGAAGCAGATCCCCCTCACTTATATGCGGTCTTATAAGCAGCTCAATACCGGACACAAATTCGTCAAACTCAACACTTGTCCTTTCCTGACCGGCGCCGATATCACTGGTTATAGTTGTCTCTCGCGCAGCATACGTCGTGGTATCGGCGCTGATGGTACCATCTTCGTTATCATTAACGAGAATCTTGGGATGAGCAAGCACCCTGCCATAATCCTTTTCCTGCATCAGCGTCAACAATGCGTGAATATGCCTGTCACCGTAGAAACCTTTCAGATTTCCCTGCTTGGATGAGGCATCAAGAAATCGATTCCGGTCCGGTGCTGCCTCAAGGGCGGTGAGGATGCTCCCCGTCGTCGCACCGGTTATTCCACCCACAAGACCTGATGTGTAGTCCAGGTCCGGAAGACTGCTGACAAGCTCCAGATCATAATTGAATGTGTCGGTCTTGGTCACCTCAACCAGCATCACATCTATGAGTACCTGGGGTCTGCGTTTGTCAAGTGATTTGATAAGACTGCCTACCCATTCCTGGTTTTTCCGGCTGCCGTACACTATCAGCGAAAAAGTCCCCCCGTCTGCGACGACCGTTACATCTTCCCGCTTCTCCGGCTTTGAAGCCGCCACCTTGTCATCAGCAGCTTGTGCTTTGATCGTCTTTTCAATTAATTGATCGAGTACTACCTTCACATTATTAGGATCCTGGTTCTCAAGTGGATATATCACATATGGTATCGCTTCCTCCATCGCCTCACGGTCCACATATGCTACCACCATTGCAATAGCGGCGTGCTGTTCAGGAGTTGCGTTTACCAGCAGAGAATTGGTTGTCTCCAGAACAGCTATCTGCGGCTCGTCCGCCTCAAACCCTGCTGCTCCTGCTGCCTCAGGTGATTTGCCCCCTTTCGGAGCTGCGCCGCTAGGTTTGCCTTTGATACCTTTGATTACTCCCAGCTCATTTAACGTATCCAGAACATCGTAAGGATCTACATATTGAATCCCGTACTCCTTTATCGTCCGAAGGTCTTGCTCCGGCACGTCAAAAGCATCAATAAGATGCTCGACAATCTCTACTTCTTCCTCGCTTCCGATTATCAAAATACGGTTCGTTCTTTCATCATAATCCAGGTATACGCCGCCCCTAGCGCCTTCCTCTGGTTTGGCTTTCGGCGCCGGTGCAGGCGCCGGCCTGCGCCGACCCCTCGCAGGGGGCTGTGGCGCAGCAGCAGGTTTTTCCGCTACTGTTATGCTTATGGTACCCATTTGTTCTGCAAGGCTCATGATTTTAGGCGCCAGCACACTGGCGAGGGTATATTTGAGTTGTCTGAACTTAAACTCCCGAGGCTCTCCAGGCTGATCCACAAGTTCCAAAAGACGCGCCATCCGCTCCATTCGAAAAGCATAGTCGGTTACTATCAAAGTTCCGGTCTCGGAAACCGTCTGGAAGCTCGCACCCAGTTTCATATTCTTCAAAAGGGTCTCGGCTGAACTGGGATCGATGAAGCGAAGCCGGAAAACACGCGTCACAATTACGTCGCCCACTGCAGGTGCCTGGCCGTCTGTAATCAAAACCGGGTCAACATCAAGTATCTGCTCACTCGGAACTATCGTCACCAGATTGCCTCTGCGGCTCATCGAAAGGTTTGAAAATTTCAGCACTGATTCTAACACGCCGTACAACTCTTTGAGCTTGATCTTGTCCTGGATTCGAAGGGTAACCATCTTATCTTTCAAAAGCTTCTCATCATACATATAATCGAGATCAAGATGCTTGCCCATCAGATCAAGCAAGTCAATAATCGCCAGTTTCTCCGGCAGATCAAGCTCAAGTTCTAGACTTGCTTCGGGGATGTCTATTTGCGTCGGCTTGATTTCAATGTGATAAGGCTCTTGGTCTGTCGGCTCTTCCTCGACCAAGGCAGCCTCTGTTGGTTCGATACCCTCCCGGCCTTCGTCTTTTTGAATCTCCTCTTTTGGAATTTCAGGCTCCCTTATGCCTTCAGCAGGCTCACCCTTCGAAGGAACTTCAGACGCCTGCTCCTCCTGCCCGGCAGGAACCGCCAGCTCATCGAAAATTCCTTCTATATCGTTGATATCGATACCCGCGACGACGTCTTCTTCAGTTTTCGCTGGCATGATCCCAGCATGATTAGGCTTACCCGCATTGGGTTCTTCTTCGACCAAAGCAGCCTTACCTTCTTCATCTGCATTTTCCCCCTGTGAAAGTCGCCTCACCGTTGAAGCTATTTTCTTCGCCCTGCTCGCAGATGCAATCACGATCAAGTCGCCGTTATGTATGTCGACAATTGCCCTTTCATCGCCTTTGCCCAGAGGCGGTTCCTTAAAGCTGCCGATAACAGAATCACCTGCTGCCTCACTGATCTGATCCATGCCGGGAACCTCGTCAGGCATTTCGTCCTTTTCAAATATCGTAACCGTCTCGAACGCCTCATTGCTGTCCACCAGTCGCAGGGCCACACGTATCTTGCTCAAATCCTCCACTGATGCGGTAACAAGCAGCGAATTCGAAGGCTCGGGCATCACAGAGACAGTCTCACCAAGCCTCAATGAATCCAGAAAGACTTTCCCCTGCTGGGCGGAAATGTGCTTCAAAGTAAATGCACTGTTCAATACGACACCCGATTCACCCTCCTGGGCGCCTCTGCAGATAGTACACACTGCCAATCCAAGCACAGCATAAAACACAACTCTGAATGTCCGCATACCTGGACGGCTCCGGGGTTTTTCGGCCTCTTCCATAACCTGCTCCAAAATACCTTAAATAATCAAAAAAACACCGTAACTATCGGACGTCACTCGAAAATCCTCTCAAATTAAGCCTTTTTCAAATAAGGTTTTATATTATATTCCGATATCAAGCCATCGGCGTTTTCACCTCGGTTCTTGTGCGAAAATCCCACATATATTTGACATCCCAAACCCGCACAGGTTCCGATATTCGCCTTGGAATTGTTGATTTTTTGCGTGAAAAATGTGCTGTTGACTCAGCAACTTCTCCGCCGAAAGGCAGCTATTTTCTGCTTCGACGGATTCGCCTCATTCTCGATATAGGACTTGCAGATGGAGCTTGATCTTTTCCAGTCTGGTCGCCTTGCACGGAATCCTCTTGGCTTCCACCCTCCTGCATCGCCGGTATCTCATCAAGACTCCCTGCTTCCTCCTCGCTTAGTGCTATTCCAGCCTCATCCTCGTTTAGCGCAGCTGCTCCTTCCTCTTCATCATTTGGCTCCGTTGCATCTTCCTCTTCATCGCCTGCTGCCGTTGCGCTTTGCTCTTGCCCGTTTGGTTCCATCCCGGCTCCCGCCTCCCCAAGTGCCATATTGAAAAACTCCAGCGCCTCTTTTATTTCCTCCTCAGTAGGTTCCTTATCAGCTCCGGCAGGGATGCGCTGCGGACTGGGACCGGGGGCAGGCAAAACCCTTATCCGTTCGCGTTTTTGGCTCGCAAATGCCTCCGATCCTGAGCTACCGGCATCTGACTGCAACAATACTGCTTCTACTCTATCCCGTCTGCCGCCTTTCAGAAGGTTGACATGCTCCGGCCGTTCAACAACCGCTTGCTCGTAAGTCCTGTTGCCATCACGAATCACAATGCCCCCGCCCTTAACTTCCTCAATTATCAGGTATCCCACCTTTTCGCCCTGTCTGAGCCACCGGTATCCCTTGGCGGGCATATCGACAAGAACCAGCGAACGTTCAGGCTGTAGCGGATTCAGACATGTCCCGATAACCGAAAATTTCGCCTCCACCTTTGCAGGCGTTGGTCTGGCAGGTTTCGGTTCTGACGACGTTTTTTCTCCACGGCTCGGCAAAGCTACCTTCGGGGCAGGCGGATTGATCCGCAGAGCAAACGCCTGCGATTGCTTAACCAAAGGGGAAATCTGGTCCGGAATTTTGCCGGGTTTATCGGAATCAGACTTGAAAAGTTCAACTACACTCGGCTGCGCAAGAAACTTATCTCGCTGGGCGTCATCGCGCAGCCCGAAAACTGCCGCAAAGCCAACCGCACAAGCCGCCCCTGCCATAGCAATGTAACTGATTATCTGTAAAAGTCTTATCATTACCCTCTCCGGACAACCAGATCCCTTATACCTTTTGCCCCCCCTGCATACGTACGGCCCTTACCAGTTATTCGACAATGGAAACGGTGTTTGGTTCCAGCCAATGCACAATTTCCTGCCTGTACCACTGCTCTTTTTCAATAAACTCCGCGCTGCGCTGTGGCGTATGGCAGTCTATACATTCCGATAATGGACCTCTGGTTTTTGCCTTCCCCAGTGTTAGCATGTGCTCAGACCCTGGGCCGTGACAGTTTTCACAGCCCACATTCTTAAATTCCGGTGTCTGTATTTCGTTGACAAAGCCTTGCTCGTATTCCATCCCCACCGTATGGCAGATCACACATTCCGGGTCATATTGCGAGCCGACCTTTTCAAGCGTCGCAAAAGCCCGCGAGTGCTTCCTTTTGCTCCACATTTCATTATTGTACCTGTGCTCATGGCAAATCCCGCAGGCCCCGGAGTCAATGTACTCCAAGCCGTCCGGCAGTGAAAAACGAGGATAATTCTCAAGCAGTTTTGCATCCCTTACGATAAGCTGGTATTCCTGATACAGCTCAACCAGCCTTTTATCCTCTGCAAGATTTTCAGCCACCGCCTGCCAGGTGTATGCGAGCTTCACCCTGCCGTCACTGCCGTAAACAACGCTGATTCGGCCTATATATTCGCCTAAGCGCCCTACGGAAACAACCAGTGACCCGAATTCGGAATTGTTTAGAACCTCCGGCTCATCAGAACCTGTGGGGCAGATTATAACGTCGGCAACATTCATTGCCGCTATTTCCATGATCTGCTGCCGGTCATAGCTGTTCAGCAATAGTATCCTTACCTGCCCCTCTGCCGAATCAGGAAAAGCAAACAGTTCACTTATCTGATCTGCAGGGGCTGTTTCAATATCAAATGTCGCAACAGTAACAGCCAGATCTGCATCTCCCAATCGAAATTTCCTGCTGAATCCTGAAGGAAAATTCACATCGTCATGGCTGCAACAACTTATGACCTGCACAGCCGTCTGGTTCAGCAGCCCCGATTGTTCAGCGGCATCAAGGTCCAGCCGATTAAAGTTGACAAGGTCATAATCCAGAAGCGCAAGGGCCCGCATGATAATCTCAAATTTTATCAGGTCCTGCTCGGAGATTTTTTCAATCATGTTGCCGCTGTCAAGTATCAGCCGTTTGTCGGCAGGGGCGGAATTGAAAATTACCCCCCTTCGCTCGAATCCCCCCAACTGCTCTTCCATACAGCCGCACGGCTTCAGGGAGCTTAGTATGTTGCCCGTGACAAAAATCGTCAGTTTGTCAGCTTCTGCCGCATTACACAGGCTGGGCTTGGCAACCATTCCGCAACTGGATACACAAAGTACTAAAAAACTCAGTAGCTTTATAATACGATTCATCCTGTATGGTCTCAGCGGCGAGGCTGCCTGTCCTTTACGGAACTTCTGACATAATAGCCGGAAACCTGAACCGTTGTGCTCCTGCTGCCATCAAAGTTGATTGTCAGGGTATCGCGGAAGTAAAGCCTCGTCTGAGTTACAGCCGGCGGTGTAATTTCAACGGTCAGAATGTAGCGATTATCAAGTTTCTCCTCGCTAAGCACCTTTGTGTGGCCATTGAGCGACGAAGTTGAGACAATATTGAAATCTTCACCATAATTGTTCTTTACGACAACCTCTCTTGTCACAGGCGTGTTCGGCTCACTGTCACGGAGAATTACCGAGCGGGGCGACGTCTCGAATTCCGCCAGCGTATGGTACGGGATGTTTATCGATCTGGCCTGAGGATGCGTAAGCGATATGCGGATCGCACCATTCTCTTTTTCCCGCAGTTTCTCAACGTCGACCTTGGGGTGGAGTTCGAAACGCACAGCCTTTTCGCTGGGATCGAAATCAGCAGTGATGCAATCACTGTTCGTCGAGGTAAAGCTTCTGATGGAGAACTCCGTGCCGTCAACACTGGTGAGAATTATATTCGGGATTCCCGCGTTTTCCTTATCAAACCTGAGGTTTAGGCTTTCCGGTTCATAATCGACCTGTACGGCGATATTGGCCTTTATAGTCAGTGTGACCTTCGATTTGCCCGGGTCGTTGGAGGATACGTAAATCAGTTTTGAAACCGGGCCTTTTTGGCTTGAGGAGGTATAGATGATTTCCAGTGCGCCGCTTTCGCCGGGTTGATATTCCTTTTTTTCAAGGGAGACAGCGGTGCAGCCGCATGTGGTTTTGATGTTGCCGATTTTAAGAACACCCTTGCCGGTGTTTTTGAATTCAAACTTTACGGTGTTTTTGCTGCTTGGAGGTATGTTGCCGAAATCATGGACAGTTTCTTCAAACAATATTTGCGGCGGGGGCATTTGTAATTGAGGCGGAGCCGGTGCAGTTTTATTTTGTTGCAGCACGGCAGGGCGAAGCGGGGCTTGAGGGGCTGGTTCAGCAGTTTTTTTTGCTTGTTCCTGACAGCCAGCAATAAAGATCAGAAAACAGCTTAGCGAAGTAATAATCAAGGCAATACGAAATCTTTTCATGGTTCTTCTCCTGTAAATCCAGATACGACACAAAACGCATTGTGTTTTACCCGAAGCAGTGTAGCAGAAAAAGCAATGTCAAACAAGGACGTTCTGAAGGCAAAGAAATCCGGGGTTTTTAATTTGCAGGGTGAAAAAAGCGGGTGAAAAAAAGCTTGCGCGGGGGGAGTTATGTGGAAAAATAAGTCGGGAATTGGGGGTTTTGGGGGAGGTTTTGAGGGGGGAAAAGTTCGTTTTTGGGCTAATATCAAGGTTGGGGTGGTGAAAAAGGGTGAATTTTTTTGGATTTTTGGGTCATTTTTTGCGAAAAGTGCGCATCTTTTTACCCAATTCTTACCCGGTTTTGTACTACTTTTATACAATAGTGTTCGGCACGATTTTTGCGGTGCGAAAAAATTTTTCTAAATTACCTATTTTAAACTTGCGCGCTGTTTGACACTGTGTTTCAATAGCGTTCATGAGTACAAAACGCAAGAAAATCAAAGAACATGAGCTTAAAGGCTTTAAATATTTCAAGGCTATCTCGACCATGCTGGAAAGCCTTCATGATGCCGGTTGTGAACGTGACATCGCCGGTAATCGCATACTGCACATGGACCAGTACGCCTCACGGCTTCTGCTTTACATGTTCAACCCGATTTGCAATTCACTTCGTTCGCTACAGCAGGTAAGCGAACTTAAAAAAGTTCAAAAGCAATTTGGTGCTGCACGCGCATCTCTGGGAAGTCTTTCAGAAGCGGCCAGGGTATTTGACAGCGAGCTTCTCAAAAAGATCATTCAGGAACTTTCTACAAAGCTAACCAATGTCTCACACATCCCCGGCTTTAACAGTTCAAAGGGCGTACTCACCGCCGTTGATGGTTCTCTGGTAGAAGCCACCGGCAAAATGGCCTGGGCTTTATGGCGTAGTGATCGCAACGGAATCAAGGTGCACTGTCAATATGAGATACTCAGAGGCGTCCCTGTCGGTATAGAGGTAACCGATGCAAACACCAGCGAAAAGGTTGTTTTAGCCTCAATTTTGCAGCCCAACAGGATTTATGTCCTCGACCGCGGCTATGCCAAATATGGTTTACTGCAGGAGATCGTAAATATCAAAAGCTCGTTCGTATGCCGCATTCGTGACAACGCTGTATATCGAACCGTTGAAGACAAAGAGCTTACAGCAAAGGGTGTTAAAGAAGGAATTGTTTTTGACAAGACCGTTGAACTCGGCGGTGAAACGGCAGAAACAAAACTCAAAGATATTCGCATTGTTGCTGTCAAATGCAATCCTAAGTTTCGGCCATCTCGCACTGGGGGACGAGGTGGACCAAAGCAGGGACAAATACTGTTGATAGCTACGGACCGTTTCGATCTCGACCCAGAGACGATAGCTGCAATTTATAAGCATCGCTGGACAATAGAGATTTATTTCCGCTTTTTCAAGCACATCCTTGGTTGCCGTCACCTGATAAGTCATAACAAAAACGGCATCGAAATACAGATGTATATGGCGATAATCGCCTGCATGTTGATCAGCTTATGGACCGGCAGGAAGCCTACGTTGCGAACGTACGAGATGGTCTGCTGGTATTTCATGGGAATGGCTGACCTGGAAGAACTACAGGCTCATATAGCCCGCCAAAAATTTCAGAAATAAACACCATAGGCCGATTTGCCAAAAACTGAGGCCAGGGTTTATGCTGCGCAATAATAACTTGCCAGATGGTAAGCATCCCTATACAATTAACAAATAAGCCCTAAACACTATATGAATTTATGAAAAAGCAAAAATCGTGCCGAACACTATTGACTTTTATACCATTTTTTCGATTTTTTTCGTGTTAAGATGTAGCGAGTTTAACGGTTGTAACGATTTTGCGGACCTGCGGGGATGGGGCGAATCCGGGGGCTTGGGATTAGAGGTTGGGGACTAGGGGTTGAAGGATGAGGTCTCGGGGAATGGGGTTGGGGGGATTCAAACGATTTTGGATTTTGGATTAGGGATTACGTTTTCGCAAGGTCTTAATCGATGAGACTGTCATAGCAGTTAATTCATCTGCCTCGGTGATTAAGTTTTTTCTGCAGGGATTCCTGAAGAATCTTTTATCTGTTCTTGAACTACTTTAGTTTCCCTTAATGGGCGTCGAACAGATGAAACCGCAACTCCGGCCTTTAAGGCTGTCATAACACCTGCTGCTTCAAGGTAGTTTTCAACAATAAACAGTTTACCCGGCGCAAAAGGTAACGCCTTGAGATCGTTCCTCATGCGATTACGATTTTCCTTTACTGCGATTACGGGTATACCCTGTTCCAACGCCGCCAGCGTAGGCAAACCAACACACCCGTCTGGAATGACCAAGCAGGATACATCAGCAGCAGTCAATACCTCAGGCTGGCTGAAAACCATTCTGTCTGTGATAATACGCGGGCTGCGATGAAGGCCTTTTAATACACAATGTAAGAATGCTGATGAGACAGCTTCAGCCGCCATTCTCGGGTCAACTATTCCAAAGAGCGCATTGGCTTCTTCGAGATCTTGAGCCATCGGCGCGTGGGCTGAAGGTATATTGAACATCATCGAGACTGTATGAGTAAGCATTGCCTCGACACCTCCCCATGGATTTACAATCTCACCTTCCGAGTTGAAGTAATCATGGTAGAGCTCCTCTGAGATATCTATCTTCGAGGCCAGTGCCAAAGCGTCGAATTCGCCTCTATGGTCACTCAACACCTTTAACAGTCTTTCAAGGTGTTTGATTTGCCCGACTGCTCTGCCCGAAGCGGAATAGTCCGCGCGCATATATATCGAAGGTTTAACTGTGATTACACCAGCAGACTCAATACCAAGAGTAGTCCTTGCAGCCGAGGCGGCATTGATAGCAAGTTCCGAAATTCGTTTGTCCTCGTGTTCATCGATAACGAGAAGGATTCGATTTGAACGAACCGGCTTTAGACCAACTGTACCCATAAACAAACGCGAGATTATGCTGCCTTCTACATAAAGTGCGTTTTCCGGTAGCTCGTTAATGTCGGATGCGTTTGCCACATTAGGGTGCGTGATTAGTGTGTCGCATGCAGAAGCAAGCAATCTTGCTGCTGGTGTTGCATCACCTGCATGACCGCCGATTTCAGCGCCGATACCGGTAGGGACGAGCATAACGACATTGAACTTTTTGGTATTATCAAATTCCCTTTTAGAGAATTCAAAAATAGAGTCCGGTTGTGAATGACAGATTGGGCCAAGGCCGTCTAAGACACCAAGCTCACATGAAAGTCCAGCAGAGCTGCTTTCTGCTACTACGAAACGAACGGGAATTTCGTTGGAAGCTAACTGTTCCCGGATACTGTTATGTAAATATTCTAAGAGAGAACCTTTCCTTTTCCATGCCGGTGTGTGTATCTCTCTTTCAGTCAGGAACATATCAAATCCTTTCTATGAAGCGTGCCGTGCACTCTTTCGCACCAAACCATTCCTTTGTTATCTGCTCAGCGACTTTGACGCTGAATTTTTTGCACGAAAATATATTGATATATACGGCCTTTAGCAAGTCTAAAGCATGAATCACAATATTGCTCGTAGTTATAAACTGAACAGCGGATGTACCCAATAGATGAGCTTCTTCCGGCAACTCATTTTGGGGTACACCTTCATAATCCCAGAAATGCAAATCTTCCCGTTGCATATCTATCGCTTTGCACAACTTCTTGAAATACCCCTCCAAGCTTTTCCTGTTAAACGTAGAAACATCACAACCATGTAAATCTATAATTAACTCAAAACCATACACTTTTTTAGACTTATCGACTCTTTTTTTTTCTTGTGTTATCATTCTTCTCTTCTTTCAGTACTTAATTCGCCCAGCGAACTCTCCGCTGTTTGGCACAATTTTTGAATAACCACCGGTGATAGTCCAGCAAAAACTGCCCAAAATAATGACAGTCCCACATTCTTCAGTGAGTCCCAATCAGCTTTTTTGGCTGTTTGATCCGCTGCGAAGGCCTGCGCCCCTACCGGAAGTTCAGTCTGACTCGCCTCGTAATTAACTTGGCCCGTTGGAAGGTCAGGAAATATTTTCCCATCGAGTGCCCCTCCCCAAATCGCTGCGTAAAGAAGAACAGCGGTTATTGCTCCTATCGTAATGTGCCGCACAGTCCACTGTAGAAGTTGTTTTCCTTCAGTTTCCCCTAGGTCCCAAAGATTCTGTTTATGGAGTCTAAGTAATGTTGAGAACAATGCACCAGTAGCACCAAGCACAGCCCAATGTACTATACAAATATTCCAATTTCCTTGGCTGTGTATAATCGGCATGATGCCAATCAGCATCGTCACGAGAACAGTTGCACACACCCAGCATGTGAGGCACACTAGCAGCCATTCTCCAATAGCCCACGTCTTTTCGTACCAAGCGGTTGAATCTCGAAGTTCCTTGAGTTCGGCGCGAAGCTTCTTTTCTATTTCAACTCTCTCTCCCTTTCCCTTTTCTCCTTTTTCAATATCTTCTCTTTCAATAGGCTTTTCAAGTTTATCAATAAGATTCTCTACCCGTTTACCGTCTTTTACGACATCGTCATCATACTCTGCTGTATATGTTAGAAATTCTAATTCTGACCTTGTCTTAGCAATTAGTTCAGCTTCAGGGTGATATAGATCAACCAAGGCCTGCCTCAAAGGTAATGCATCGAGTTCGAGAATTGGTCTATCGAACGCCTCGAGTTTCACCCTCTCTTTTTCTGCTTGTTTTACGGCCTCGGTATGGGCTTGTTCTTTAATATCATAAGACTTGTATCGGTCAATTTCTGAATATAGCCCTTCAAGTTCTGCTTTCTCTACTGTACGCCGCTTTTCTACCCAACGTGGAAATGCGCCACAAAGGAAGATCGCTAGCGCAAAAGGAATGATTGATAATGCTACATAAGTACATGCAAGATTTTGTGGGACTACTAGGCCTTAAACCAGCGTAGTTGGAAGCGATAAATTGTTTTTGATTATCAAAAAATACTCGAAATGACCCTTTCAGTGCATTACAATGCACTCACAAAAAAACAATGAATTTACAAAATTCAACGAAAGGAGTCGTTTCGAGTGA
>JBDRHL010000116.1:0-2300 GCA_043816955.1 Planctomycetota bacterium
GAATAAACTCAATCTGCTTTGGACCAATGGTATGCGATAGCCCTTTGGTTTGCAGATCTGCATAAGCTTTACGGAAATTGGAATTAGGAGCAAAGACTCCCGAATACCGTACCTGGTTGACATATGGTTTGGGGATTAAGACAAATCTATCGCCCGTACCAATGGTCGACGCACGTTGCAGATTCAAGCAGATGTGGAAGATCGCCTTGCCAACGCCAAGGAAATAGAACAAACGTTGTTCACGAATTATTTTCCCATTTTGAAACAAAAAATCCCCGGGCTAGATTTTGGTCAAGTATAGGAAGTATAAACGCGATTTTTGAAGGAGAGGAAAGTATACAAAGGTAATAAGGCATCTCCAAAAGCAAGGAATTTGAACCTATAGGCAAAAATTCTGGCCTAACATGAGTGATCTCTTATTGCCTTTGTATACTTGCTTTTTCTTTAATTTTCGCGTTTAAACTTCCTATCCATAAATTGCTTTTTTTTAAATTTTAAAGCATAACTTTTCGATACTCAATGGCTGATCATTTTCTAATGGCATTTTTGCGGCCTTGGCTGCTCGTTGCTTTGCAGCTTTTGTTGACGAATGTGGGGTGTGGTTCAGATTCTGGGTTAACCAATCAAGATCTTGCTATTTATGATGGGCCATCAGAACAAAATCATATTGCTGTTGCTCATACCCTGGGCTGTGAAAGTGTCACACGAACGTACGCGACAACGGCAGCGTCACATGCGGCAATTCAAATCACATGGATAGGCTCAACGATTCCTCGCGGTCCACAGCATGGTGGTCAATTTGTTTCTGGTTGGGCGGCATCATCTCTGTGCGAAAAGCTACCGAATACTTCGGGACCGCGCGTTTCGTTGTTGGAATGAAATCGTCGCTGCCTAAAAACGAGTTACTCCAGGGTTGGTCATGCGTCTGCTTCGGTTAAGTTGACAATACACTATAATTTAATTCAAGCTATTCCAATAGGATCGACCTTTCGTGCGGTATGGGACGTTCCCATTCCTTCTTTTTTTAGCACCCAATATCTATCCTCTTGCAAAAGACCATTCTTGCTCCCAATGCGGGAACGTGCTAATATGATCCCATAGTGGGAGCCAATGAGAATAATTGCTCGTAAGACATTAAAACAATTTTGGGACGCTGGTCATGCAGACGCCGAACAACCATTAAAAGCCTGGTTTGCTGAAGTTCAAAAAGCACATTGGAAATCTATGAGAGATATTAAGGTGCGTTATCCTCATTCCAGCATTATTGATGATGAACGAGTGGTTTTCAACATTAAGGGGAACAAATATAGGCTTGTAGCAAAGCTTTGGTTTCCAGGCCAAGCGGTTTGGATCAAATTCATAGGAACTCATAATGAATACAACAAGCTTGATATAAGCTCATTGTAATCGTAAGGAGAAACGATATGACGATATACCCAATCCGCACCAAAAGGGATTACTCCAAAGCACTTAAACGTATTGAACAACTTTGGGGCGCTAAAGCAGGTTCCTCCAACGCTAAAGAGCTTGAGGTTCTAATAACCCTTGTAGATGTGTATGAAGACACACACCACAAAATTGATCCTCCTGATCCTATTGATGCAATTAGATTTCGCATGGAACAGCAGTCTCTTAGCCGTGTTGATCTTGAACCATATATTGGAAGTCGAGCGAGAGTTTCGGAGGTGTTGAACCGCAAACGACCACTAACCCTTCACATGATTCGCCGGCTCCGAAATGGACTTGGCATTTCGGCAGATGTACTTATCGGTAAAGAAGACAAAGAAGCAGCATAGAAATTGCGAGTATTGTCAGATTAATTTGGCCACGCGAGATGGCAGGCCGATAATCCCAGGATGAACTTAACCTATGCCAGGCATCGATTCCCCGTTGAAATCATCGGCCATGCGGTGTGGTTGTACTACCGTGAAGTGTTCGTCATAATTCGAGGGCGGTTGCACTACCTTTGGCGTGCCGTCGACCAGGACGGTGATGTCATCGATATTCTGGTCCAGAAACGGCGAAACAAAAATGCAGCGTGTCGGTTCTTTCGCAAACTTCTTAAGGGCAAAGGCGCATCGCCAACGCAGATGATCACCGATAAGCTTCGAAGCTATGGGGCGGCCAAACGAGACCTGATGCCATCTCTTTTGAGTTTAGGGACGTAGTGTGAACTAACGCAACTTTTTGAAAGCCGTAATAGTCCATTTTTAGATCTGAGGTTCTTTTCTTGATTTCAAAGAACTTCTGTAGAAGTTTACGATCGAATTATACTGACGGGGCCATTTTCTAAGCCAAAT
>JBDRHL010000117.1:0-48610 GCA_043816955.1 Planctomycetota bacterium
ATCGAGCCGCTGATCGCCAGCTCACCCATAATACCGGCAGGTTTTCACGGCCGGAAATAGCCGCATAGGTGTAACTACCGGGTGAACCACTTCGAGTAATGCCGCCTCGCATCGGATACGTGGGGTCACCCATGGTTTCAAGACCAAATTCCTCATCGTAATCGTACAATTTATGTGGATCACTTGCTGCAACCGCGTTGAGAAATTCAGCGTACTGGGCGTTACTAACCTCGTACTTTGCTATGCGGAACTTATAATTCACTGCTCCACGGGCTACGCCTGTTTCCAGATCAATAAAAGTATCTATAGCGTTGCATGGGTCGCCAACCACGACAAACTCCATATCTACCGCCGGGGCCATACCCAACCAGTTCAACATAACCGCTAAAAATACAAAGAATATAAACACCTTTTTGTTCATCTTAAACCTCCTTCAAATAAAAACGACAAAACATACTTAACCAATACGTTTACATTTAATCCAAACATACGCTTTACCAATTCACTAAACAATTCGCATCAGTTGGGTCATTACATTGCAGCCATTCCTCAGCGAAAATCGCAAAGTCTCCAAAGTTAATATAACAGTTTTCATCCAGATCGGATGCTAAACGATAACCATAGGCTTGCACCTCTGTACAATTCTCAGGTGGAGCAGGTGCAGCCAGCCTGAATCCGATCCAGCTGTTTGTGAACTCAGGATCACTGCAATGCGCGCCCCGCCTGCCGTTTTCCATCGCAGAATAAAGGTACCATGCACCGCCAAGCCACGGACGAGAATAGCGGTCCGGAATGGGCGGATTCGCCGGCCACCAACCCTCAACCCATTCAGCTGCATTGCCGCCCTGCTGAAATGTGCCATAAGCACTGGCCGCTATGGTATAAAAGTTCACGTCAACAAGGTCACCTTCAAACTGTGGCGGATCCAGCTCAGGAAAAAAGAGATCTGCATAATAATTTATTGCGTACGGTACATTGAACGGACCACCAACCATAGGGGGATCTTCCCAAACAGCAGGAGGAGGTTGATTCCCAGTACACTGAACTGGATAGTCCCAGTATCCGGCGTCCATACCACCGCCTTTGTAAAACGCCGCTTTATACCATTCGTCCCACGTCGGTAGCCAGTACAGGGCATTGGGGTCATGATGCGTTTGATCATAGTGATACTCCGAGCCTGGGAAATCAACGTAGAAGGTGCTTGTATCATATGCACCGTACTCTGCAGTAATCGGGTCATTCTGCTGACCATTATGCATCCAGTTAACAAATCGAGCCGCTGATCGCCAGCTCACCCATAATACCGGCATGTTCTCACGGCCGGAAATAGCCGCATAAGCGTAACTACCGGGTGAACCACTCCGGGTAATACCGCCTCGCATCGGATAAGTGGGGTCACCCATGGTATCAAAACCAAACTGCTCATCGTAATCCCACAATTTATGTGGATCACTTGCGGCAACGGCGTTGAGAAATTCAGCGTACTGGGCGTTACTAACCTCGTACTTTGCCATGCTGTACTTATAATTCACCGCTCCACGGGCTACGCCTGTTTCCGGATCAATAAAAGTATCTATAGCGTTGCATGGGTCGCCAACCACGACAAACTCCATATCTACCGCCTGTGCAGTACCCCACCAGTTCAGCATAACCGCTAAAACCACAAAGAATAGAAACACCTTTTTGTTCATCTTAAACCTCCTTCAATTAAAAAATTACCTCTTACAAAACGAAAACGCAACACCTCTTTTCGCCATCCATCAACCTCCTTCCACAAAATAAAACCTCTTATTACTCGTCAATATACCTAGAATATACGCAACCTCACATTATTTATCCCCGGCCTCCGGCAGCACTGCTTGACAACCGTGCTCCACAACTTCTTCTGATTACTATTTCAGGCTGTATCAATATCTGGATATGCCTCGGACCGTCTTTATCCTTGAAAAGCAATCGCACCGCTTCTCGACCAATTTCTGCTATACCCTGCTTCATATATGTTACATACGATAAGTCCGGTTCGTCGCCGATATCTGCGCCAACTACGGCAATATCTTCAGGTACTCGTTTGTGCAGGTTATCCAACGCAGCAATAATGCCATGTGTTATACCTACCTGAGGAGTTGCAATAGCTGTAAACGCTTGAGGCTTCTCCTGAAGCAGCCGGACCACTTCCTCATAACTGGTTTTTTCCATCACATCAGGCAACAGCGAATAAACAAGACTTGAATCATATGCAATACCATATGCCGCCAAGGCCTTTTTATAACCGCTTAGGCAATCATCTCCTATCGTCTCATATCCGGCTGTACACATATAACAGATCCGACGATGACCTTGGCATATCAAATGGTTGGTTGCTATAAAACCGAGTGCAGTTTTATCACTCATCACACTTGCCGCCCGTGCAGCAGGATGATACTGACCAACCATAACCACCCGCTTACCGGATTCAACGATACGATTCAGTAGCGTACCATACTCAGGGTCATAAGAGTCACTCGAAAACGGGTGTACCATTATCGCTTCAAGATCAAGTCGACTTAGCTGCAGGAGTGTTTCAGTCTCACGCTTTCGATCATTAAAAGTATTACACACAAGTACTTCATACTTCTTTTGCCTAGCCTCTTCTTCAATCCCTGCAAGAAGCTGTGCATGTTTGCCCACGTTCACATCAGGCAATACTAATGCTATAATTCTCTGTGCCGTCTTTTTTCCCCGGCGAGATGCATCATTCTCAGCAACAAACGTCCCCCGCCCTTGCTGACGGACAATCAGCCCCTGCTGGGCGAGGTCCACCATAGCACGGCGAATTGTTACTCTGTCAACACAAAAACGATGAGATAACGCACGCTCCGAAGGCAACTTCTGCCCCGCACCCATTGCGACAACCTCATTCGTGAGATGACTTCGAATACGAGCGTGTAACGGACCATCTTGCGTAAGAATCACACTTTCTCTTCTTTTCTTCTCAGGCATATATTAACCAAAATCTTACAACAATTTAATCAGCCTACACAGTTTCATTGGTAACTACCACATTACAACCACAACATAACCAATTTGACTACCATTGTCAACATTTTTTTGACAATTTTCTTAAAAAATTTGGCTCATGGAACACAACATCTTATTATAAAGTGAGTTAAGAGTGGCGAACTTGAAAACAAAAATATCTACCCTACCTTGCTTATTTTAACATCCTGGCCTTTTGTTTTTCAAGTGGTTACATAGGTTGCAACCACTTCTGGCAATGCTTTACTCATTACTGGGGTAAAAGTCGGAGAGGTAACCGCACGCTGTGTCGTAAAACAAGCTGCAAGAGGTTTTGCAGAGCCTGTAAAGACTTGACCACATGGCTCAAGGAGATACACGGTGTACGGGAAAGGTTATTCACTCAACAGCGGCCAATCCTAATTTGTGTTTAGATAGGTGCAGGATCGATAAAAGTTATACTTCGGTTTCTCTATACCGCCGGTGTAAACGGCTGAGTAAAATCGCGGTAGGCAAACAACGTTTGTGAAGAAAAGACGACAGTGCCATAGATTGAGACGCTGATTATGATGCTTTGGCCGATAAGGTATAAAAATCAGTCAATCGAGCTAACTCTTGTGTGCCGCATAAATTATAACTATACCGTGCTGTAATATTAAACAGACGCTTTAAATTCTTGAGTGGCTGACAGATTGCCTCCTGGAACTGTTCGGACAGCCAGTTTGATTTCTCCGGCAGGTTTATTGATCCTGATCTTTTCGATGCATTGCCTCAGGGCAGCGAGCTTTTCCTGGGGCAGGCCGTTATGCAAGGTAAATTCCAGGCCGGACAAAAACTGCATCGTGTCCGTAACTATACTATCGATCTCTGCCTGCGATAGTGAAATACGCTCCAGTTCTTCCAGCCTGGCATCGATTTGCTGTTTCTGTTGTTTAAGCTCATTCAATCGCCGGTCGATGTATTCACGATTAGCCGGTGTAATATTGTCCAGCAGATTATTGATGGTTTGGCCTATCTTTTCCAGCTCACTGTGTGCTCGCTTCCGGGCAGAGATCAATTCTTTTCCTTCGAAGTTGACTTGCATTTTGATAGCCTCAGCCAGTTTTCTGCGACCATCTTTTTCCAGGTAAGGCCTGTAAAACTCCAGAACCGTATTTATGACTTTTCCCTCGAGGAGTTTCTGTGGTATCAGGTTCATTTCGCAGACCCTTCTTCCCTTAGTAATGTAACCTCCACAGCCGTAGGTGTATGTTTTAACTTTTGAGCCATCTACCCGTCTTTTGCCCTTGTTGTAAGTAACACCCTGGTAGCGATTGCCGCAGAGATCGCACTTTAATAGTCCGGAGAGTATGAATCGGCTTCGCCGGCCATCCCATGTTTTCCCGTGATAAACACGTTTTCTCTGCTCGATTGACTTGGGATGATTTTCAAGCCTTTGTCTGGCTTGTTCAAACAGCCATCGGCTTATCAATCCCGGATGGGTATCACGAATTACTATCCAGTCTGACTTGCCATTAGGCACCAATCTTGCTCCGTGCACATTTTCCCGGTCAACTGCCCGGCCCTGGCTTATCCGGTGGAAGCGTGCATCGGTCCTGCGGTTCCAGACCATATCTCCGGCATAGATCGGGTTTACCAGGATGGCCCTGATAGTGGAGTCTGTCCAGAAGCCGCTGTAGATGTGTGACCACTGTGGTCCTCGTGGTGCAGGAACACCTTGCTGATTCAGTGAGCTGGCAAGAGATTTATAACCTCTGCCCTGCTCTGCATACATCCGGAAGATTTGTTTGGCTATATTTACACGTTCCGGGTCACTTAAGGTAAGTTTGGCCTGGTCGCGTTTGGATATGTTAAGAGATTCACCACGGGCAAGTGTACGGATTAAATCGCCTTTTTCATCGAGGAGCTGCTTTGAGCCATCTGGCATAAAGCGAATTACAAAAAGAAACTTACCCTCCGCATTTTCGTAGCGCAGGTCGTAGCCGTAGGGGGGTGTACCTCCCATCCACCAGCCACCTTCAACCTTTGAAAGCAGGCCTCTGATAGTTACCTTTGATAAGTCCTTTGATTCCTGCCTTGCCTGCCACTGCTTTACAGGCCGTAATAGATCATCGGTGGTATCGCCATTGAAATTTTCGCTGACATAACAGATCTCTACACCGTGAGTGCGAAGTATGTGTCTGTAATATCCAGCCTCATCATTGTCTACACGCCCGAATCGCTTCACGTCATAAACCACAATAATATCGAATCGTCTGGTCGGGCTTTCGGCATCTTTGATCATCTGCTGGAACGCTCGCCTGCCCAGTGTAGAGGTACCGCTGATGGCATCATCGATATAGAACTTGACCAGTCGAAGGCCGTGCTTGGCGATGTATTCCTCCAAGGCTTTCTTCTGGTCACCAATGGACTGTTCCTGGCGGTCTGTGGAGCGGCGGACATAACCAACAGCCCGGTTATTCTTGCGTGTTCCGGCCTCTTTCTTAAGCATATAACTAATCTCCATTAAAAGAGTTACGTTTTACCATATAGATGCCTATTTGGGTGGGTATAGCAAGTTTATATCGAGATATTTTGCTGGATATTTGCAGATATATGCGGATATTTCGGGATATTTGGAAGCTAGGGTGGCAGGGGGCTGTTTCAGGCCAAGTTGTCAGGGGATTTCGCCAGGAATTAAAATCACCACCATTATTAGTTGCAGGTTAGCTCGATTCCTCGCTATCGCTACTATCCGGCATAGGTGGCAATTTGTTTTTATTATCCACTCCAGGTTCTATTACTTGGGCATCAACTTTTTTCATTGCCAGCCGAACAAGATCCACGAAAGTGCCAATTTGAACGTGGTATTGTTCCGGTGAACGGGGCAGGTATCCCAGG
Source organism: Planctomycetota bacterium (assembly GCA_043816955.1). GTDB lineage: Bacteria > Planctomycetota > Phycisphaerae > Sedimentisphaerales > CAYZTY01 > JBDRHL01. The sequence goes on from JBDRHL010000117.1 coordinate 5,875, forward strand.
CTTTGCAAATCGCTTATCAAATCTCTCCGGATTTTCCAGGCCAGGCCGTAGTCCTTTTCACGCAGAGCCTTTGCGAATAGATGCCTGGCGAAGATAATTAAGTCACCGGCAATACATTTGACATCGATCTCATCTACCAGCTTTGCCGCTTCCTGGCGATTAGCCTTTTCATCACGTATGATAGTCAGACGATGGACTTTGAAGATTTGCGCAATTTCCTCCTGCGTATAGCCCTCCAATCTTAGATAGCCAACACAGACTCGCCTGTCAGAGATAGAAATCTCCTTTGGATCAAGAAATCCTTCGCGAATTCTTTTTAGAATATCCACAACATTACCTGCCATAATATCAGTTCTCCTTTAATCCACACATACGCTTCCTTTGCGAGCACTGCGGGCGTAAGTAAGTGCCAGTGCATCAGCATGATCGGGACTGCGGCCCAGCCTTTTTTTAATATTTTCCTTAAGTTCGACCATAATCTTGCCGGCTGATGTGATGTGCCATTCGATTGTGGCCAGCTCATTGATCAGCCTATCACACCTTGCAGGAAGTGTCACAGGTACAGCGGCATCCGGTTTCAATGCCTCCCGCACCTTCCAATAGCATTCAGCCCGTATGTTGGCGTACTTTTTAGAATCATATGCCGATGAGCCGAAGTTGATGGCCTGGACAGGCCGATTCTGCTCTTTAAGGCGGTCTACAAAACCAGCGCCAATGCCAATGACATCCACGAAGACATTCTTCCACGGCACTTTATATCTATCGACGAAGAGGATCAATTTGCCGACGGTTTCCATCGTGTTCGGGTTATGATATTCTTCGATATCTCTGATGGCAGGGCCTTCTCTGAATAAAAAGACCGTGGCATCACTGCCTGAGCGGGCTACATCTACACCAATGCGCCTTTCATCAGGATTGACAGCTACATTACTTGCCGGGCGCTGCTGTGCCACCAACAGCCAGTCAATAGGAATAAGCCCGTGCTCTGAGGTGAGTGGAAATTGGCCCAGTACCTTCGTCTGGTATAACGGTGATTGTTCACCCCAGTCTTTTCGTCGCTCCTCAACCCACTGTGAAGTGACAAGCTTTGGATAGATGATCTTACCGGCTTTGATGTTAGGACAATCCAGGCAGCTTATTCGTATCGTTTTCCACTCAGGATTTTTGACCGCATTATAGAAAGGGCCACTGGGAGCAATCGGGTTACCTATGGCCAGCCAACGCGCAAAGGCACCGGCCATCTGACCTTCCGCAACCTCCCAGATAGACTTGTCAATACCGGCCGCTTCATCGAAGATCAGTAAAAGATAGGCAGAATGGAATCCCTGGAACCTTTCCGGCTCGTCGGTACTGAGTCCAAGTGCGAACCAGTCATCGGCAATCTTTATTTGTGTTTGAAGCACAATTCCTCCCAGGGGTCTGAGGGACTTTTGATGCTGCCGACGGGCCTCCGCCCACAGGATATTTTCGACCTGCCGCCAGGTTGGGGCGGTGGTGATTACCAGTGAGTGGGCAAACGAGTACAGAAACCACAAGGCCACACGGGCGGCGGCCCAGGTTTTGCCGACACCAAATCCACTCGGTACCACTGTTCTTGGATTATCACGGACACTGAGCATTATCTCTTTTTGTTTGTCCCAGGGCTGTTCACCGCCAAGAACATATCTGCTGAAAAACAGCGGATCCTCCTGGCACCGTTTCAGGAGATTTTGCGCATCTTCTGCTTTGACTTCATCTGTCATTTAGCTGCCCCAGGAGAACCGAAATGCTCAAATTCGTATCTTTTGCAGATAAGGTCGCAGTATCGCGGCTCAAGTTCGGTGCCAAAACATATTCTGCCAGTTCGCTGGGCTGCGATAAGTGTGGTACCTGAACCTAAAAACAGATCCAGCACTATATCTGCCCTTGAGGAGCTGTTGCGAAGGGCGCGGATAGCCAGAGGCAGCGGCTTGATAGTTGGGTGACCTTCATTGCGATGTGGTTTATCATATCGCCAGACCGTCGATTCATTATTCGGACCGAACCACCTTGTGGACTTACCTTTCTTGAAGCAGTAAAAAAATGGTTCATATTGATGCTTGTACTGGGCAAATAATGAGCCGGCAAATGTGTTCTTTACCCATACCAAGAGATTCCGCATTTCCCATTTGGCAGCTGATAGTGCATCAATCACCGTACCGATGCGCGCCGAGGCGAACCAGAGATAAAGAGCGGTTTTCTCATCGGAAAACTGGTAGGCATGGTGCAGCGATTTAGTCAACAGATTTTGATAGCAAGTGACAGACATATCGTCCCAATATTTTTCACCATCCTGGCGGAGCTTATGTTTCCAATTTTTGCCAACTCTTCCGCCGCGGTAGTTAACTGAATAAGGAGGATCATTGTAGACAATTTGCGCCTTTTTGTCCTCCATGAGCTGTTTGATGTTAGCGGTATCCGTGCAATCACCGCAGAGGATGCGGTGAGGGCCAAGCTTAATCAGTTCACCCGGCTTTGTCTTTGGCTCTACTATCTGTTGAAGTTCAGCTTCGACATCAAAATCGTCATCTTCATCGACATTCTGAAGCAACAGGTCTATAAGCTGCGATGCCTCCGGCAAATCAAAACCTGTTACTTCAATATCAAAATCCGGCATGCGAATGAGTTCATCCAGTAAGGCTGCTAATTTATCTTCATCCCAGGCTCCGGAGATCTTGTTGAGAGCGAGGTTTAGAGCCTTTTCACGCTCTGGTAAAAGGTCTACTACACTGCACATAACCTCCGTATCGCCGCGTGCTGCGAGAATTTTGAGTCTCTGGTGACCGCCGATCAGATTTCCAGTTCGGCGATTCCAGACCAATGGCTCCACACAATCAAATTCATCAATTGACTTGTGCAGCTTTTCATATTCAGGGTCACCTGGCTTTAAGTCCTTACGGGGGTTATAAGCTGCAGGTTTTATTGCGCCTATTGGGATTTTTCTAATATCCAACATTGTGCTTCTCCTTTCAAGAAGTCTGCCAATATTTTTTTGCCATGAGTAACCATCTAATCTAAATTGTAATTGAGAGAAGAGTAAAAAAAATCATGAGAAAGTCATGTACTTACAGAATTGAAGAAAAACCGCGTGTCCAATCGCAGAAATGCAAATTATTTTTTTGTAAAAAATTCCAAAAGAAAGTCATGAAGAAAGTCATCAGATGCTGCTATAACTTAAATCCCCCCAATATTTTGCAGAGATGCTTGTTGTCGGAGTCTATATCTTTCCGTCTTGCATTGATTTTGCGTAGTTTTTTCTTTGCGATTTTGTTACAACGTTTTTTTACTTGAACAATGTAACTTGGCCCATTGTTTAAAATCATCTTTATGTACCTTGAGTCTGCATCTCGTCTTCCGAGCTTTTGGTTGCGGTCCCTTTTTCCGCATATAGCGTATAGGCCCATCAGGCGTTAGTAGTTTGCTCAGTTTTGAAGACGATATTTGGTTGTTAGCGATGTATACGATTGCATCCGATGCGGTTATATAGTCTGGGTTATTATTGTCCCAAGGTATTTCTTTAAGTTTGCTTTGATAGAGAAGTTTTGCCAAGTTTCGGATATCATCTATAACATCTTTATGGTCGATGCCAAACTCAAAACTGGGCCAATTCGGTCGAGAGGATTTAACCTTATTTGCCAGGTTGTCCAAATCCGGTATTTGGTCAAGCTTATTTCTGGGAACGCGAGAACGTATCTTATCCAAAACGTCCAAGATAACATCAGCTGGATGAGGCCCAGATGAACATTTTTTACCCGGAACTGTGTTCGCCCAGCGGTCAGCTTCATCCTCAAGAACTTTCGCATATTGTTGAAGACACATTTTTCACTTGCCTTTCTATCTACTTAATTTTATCACGTAGCTGTGAAAAAAGTAAAAATATATGCGCTGTTGTTGCTTGATTTATAACGCTTAATAACCGGACCTGAATAGCAGCCAATTTATGTGCCATTCTGCAGATATTAAACTTTGATCCAGGCACTCTTTTTCATAGAGATCATCAGATATTTCGAATCAATTAGTCAATATTCCTGTGTTGTTTTCCCATAGTACCGGAGGTTTGGCAGGGCGGCCACAAGATGAGTTTTACGGGGTGTTACATAACTTGGCACAAAAACGCCATAAGTCTTTATGTAACAAAGAGTTGCAAAAACTCAGCCACTTTGAAATGTAACATAAAATGTTACATAAAAGTATCTTCAGTTCCTCATATGATGTCCCCGCTATAGAATTCTGGAGATAACTTCTTATCGGACAAGAAGTTATCTCTTTTTTGCACCGATGTTTTTACCCCGATATGAACCTGCGATCTCTGCGGAGAACCTCTTTCTTAACTTTCAAAAAAAAGGAATCAAGTAGCTCGGTTAAGCCGCAGGAACTCTTGGCACATTGCATCTAGTGCCTCCTGGCTGTGTCCAGCGCCAGCAGGGTCTTCGTACCATCGAGGAATAAAACCGCCTTCGGGTCGTCCCAGGGTTCTTGCCATTTTTCTGCAATAAGCCCGTATTTCGTCCAATGTGCCTTTGGCCATTACCGTCTGAATGTCGACCGGGCTGAAAAAAGTAATACGTCCGCCAAAGCGGTTCCCAAGAAGTTCCAAACCCATATTCTCTTGCTGATCCATATGAATTACGTCAAGGCCTATTTCTATGAGATCGTCGAGAATATCGAGGATGTTGCCGCAACTGTGTAGAAAAGTGAACATCTTATGATTGTGCGCCGCCTGATAGATGCGTTCGTACTTTGGCTTCCAAATCTGCCGCCACATCTCGGGCGAAATCATAAGTTGATTCTGCAGCCCCCAATCATCGCAAAATATCAGTCCATCCACACCCGCATTGGCGTATTTCTCAATTGTATAAAGATTCATCTCTACCAATATGTCAATGAGTTTGCACAATTGCTCGGGGGCCTGATAGATATCTATCCATGTGTTCTCAAGGCCTCTGATAAAATGTACCCTTTCGTAAATTGAAATTCCGCCACCTGTCAGGAATTTATCGCCGGCCCAATCCCTTGCCCCTTCAAGAATTTCCCATCGCTGGCTTTTTTTGATATCGGGGATTTTAAGACATGAAAAATCTTTCCAGTCTTTAAGGGGATACTCTTTGACTTCACCAAGGTTGCAAACGCCGATGTTTTCCCAAACAGCACCCCATTCATCGGTAGCAGTACCTTTGCCCTTCGGTCGATCATCTGGTGAGGGACTCATCTTTACAAAGGCGAAATCCGTGCCATATTTTTCCGGCAAATCATAAGGAAGTCTCTCGGGCCGTTCAAAGCGAATCGTTTTAGTTACAATCTCTCTGCTTGTCATTTTTAATACTCCCATATGCTCTTAAATTGAGGTAGATAGTTACGGTTCTTTCGCAACATTTCTTTGACCATTTTTTTGATTTCATCAAGCGAAAGTACCGCTGCTGTGAGAGGATCGTATGCTACAGCATGAAATACGAGTTTTGGATCACCTGTCAAGGCAGCTTCCACAGCCATCTCTTCGACCGCCACGTTGATGTTATTAAGAGCAGCACACTGTGGTGGCAGCGCACCTACATAGATGGGATTCGAGCCCCGCTTGTTGACCAGAACAGGGACTTCCACACATACATCGTCGGGCAGGTTTGTGATTAGACCTGTATTTGGCACATTACCGTTGAACATGAACGGTTCGCCACCTTGCAAGGCGTTGATAATATATGCGGCATATTCATGACCCCTTTCGAGTGATTCAGGACCTCCTTGCTGAAACCATTGTTTCACGTCTTTTTTCCATGTCTTCTCGGTGTTCAGATATTCGTTGAGAATGTAGGCATGTTTGCCTGGATTCCAGCCTGTGCCCGGCAAACAATATTTCTTTATCAAATCAGGGCGTTTTCGGAACCACCAGTTATATTCCGAATTATGGCCGCTGGATTCAGTAACATAGTACCCCAAATGCTTGAACATTTCGTTTCGGACTATCTCTTCATTGTAGATTTCTTTGTTTTTGATAGCTTTGCGAATCAACGGATAGGCATCTTTGCCGTTTTTCTTAAATTCGAGATACCAGGCTAGATGATTCGTTCCCGCACAGAGATATGTTATCTTATCCATTGGCGTTTTAATCCATCTTGCCAGCATCTCCGCGGTACCCTGCACACTGTGACAGAGTCCTGTAACCTGTATATGCGATTTAATCTGCATTGCTCTGCACAACATTGCCATCGGGTTGGTATAATTCAGCAAAGTTGCGTTTGGGCACAGCCGTTCCATGTCCTTACATATATCCAACATTACCGGGATGGTACGCAAAGCGCGGAAGATGCCTGCCGGGCCGCGAGTATCGCCCACATTGATATCAACACCATATTTTTTCGGTATCTCGATATCATGTCTCCATACACGAATCGGGGCCGCTAAAATCGTACACAGAACCACATCAGCGCCTTTGAGGGCTTTTTTGCGATCAGTCGTAACTTCCAGCGTGGCGGAATATTTTCCTTTTTTAATAATTAGCTGGGCCGCCCTTTTTGCAAAGTTCAACCGTTCCTTGTTAATGTCCATAAGAACTATTGTCGAATCCTGCAGCAACGGGAATGTCAACAGATCTTTAATTAAATTACGCGTAAAGCCAAGGCTTCCTGCCCCGATAAAAACTATTCTTGACACAAGTGCTCTCCTGAAAATTCTGTAATGTTTAATGGGCTTTCTGGTTACACAAAACTGCTTGTCTTAGCAGTAATACCTATACTTGCTATTGTTAATACTTCCGTAATTTTCAGATATTTCAACTTCTCAATATAGCAGTGTTACTTTTTACAAACTTTTATCTGTGAAATCATCGGTGATAATTTTGCTTTCTTGGTGACACGAATCGGACCTTTTTTTTTCTTTGTCAAAAGATACCGACGATACTCCGATGCTTTTTCGGTCATCGGCTTACCGTAATCCCACAGTACAGGGCACTCGTGACAAAAAGACCAACCTAAATCAATCTCGTTATTCATGTTATATTTTTCAAGAAAGGTTTGTTTTATTTCTCCACAACAGCAGTCCTGTCGACATCTTCTCCGAGTAAAATCCCCTGTTTAGCCGACTGGAGGTTATTGCCCGCAACATATACATCCCTGGTTTTTGAGCCACTAATTTTCAGGAACGTATCGCAGTCTTTGGGTGCCTGGCAGTGGCGAATGATTGCTCCTTCGACATTTTTAAGACAAACAATCGGGCTGACAGAACTACAGGTGCCGGCCTTAAAACAATCAATTTCAATATTCTCAGCATTTTCAATCTGAAGTGCCTGAGCGAATTTCGCTACTACAGTAACATTGTGAAACTGAACATCCTTTATGTTATTGCACAAAAAGCCTGCGTTTTTCATCGGCTCAACATCATATATGGACGCAGGCAGCTTAGGCTCTTCATCAGTCTCTTCGCCAACACTTATCACAACATTATTAAACGTAACACCCTCAATCGGTATTTCAGGCAGCCCATAAAGAAAACCGGCGGCGGCTTTTACATTACGCGCAGTCATATTGGAAATATGAATATTACGAAAAGCAGGTGTCCTTTCGTCAACAGCCCTTGTGTTCTTATCGTTAATATAGGCATCGTCGGGACTATTGCCGGCGGCATAGTAACAATTCATAACAATGGGGCATAAGACATTTTTCATAATAATATTATCGATGCGAATATCTTCGACGAGGCCGCCTCTTCCGCGGCATGATTTGATTCTAATTCCGCGATCAGTATCGACAAAAACGCAATTGGAAATAACAACATTACGCACTGCTCCTGACATATCACTGCCTATAACCACGCCGCCATGTCCGTGAGCCATTGTGCAATTTGTAACCGTAATATTCTCACAGGCTATACCGACAGAACGACCGTCTTCGTTCATTCCGGATTTAATCGTAAGGCAATCATCGCCGACATCTATATGACAGTTTGAAATGTGCACATTTTTACAGGAATCAGGGTTGATTCCGTCGGTGTTGGATGATTCATAAGGATTTGCAATACTAATGGCGGTTATGGTAATATTTTCGCAGAACAACGGACTCACTGTCCAGAAAGGAGAGTTGATGAGCCTGATGCCCTGAATAAGAACATTATGACAATTTTCCGGCCCAACCAGAAGCGGGCGGGCATACTTTAAACTGCCGTTAAGTTTCTTCTCCCACCAGGGCCTGCCCTGGCCATCAATTGTGCCGCGACCTGTAATCGCAATATTTTCGCACATCCTGCTATAAAGAAAAGGCATATATCCTTTTTGTTTGATTCCTTCAAAACGCCTTTCAATAATCGGATAATCGTCAGGATTCGTACTGGCTAGGATTCTCGCCCCGGCATCGATGTGCAAAGTAATATTACTTTTTAATTGTATCGGGCCTGTCAAAAACTTCCCGGCAGGAACCCAGACGGTCCCGCCGCCTGATTCGGAGCAAGCTCTTATTGTTTCATTAATGGCCTTGGTATTGTTTGTCTGGCCGTCACCGACAGCCCCGAAGTCTGAAATGCAAAAAATATTTTGTGCTAAATTTGTTCTTTTATTGATATTCATTTCTTATCTTGATTCTGCAAACAACGCCCACCACACGTATTGAAGAACTGCTGCCGTTCATAAAAAACCTTTCTACTGTTTCTTCATCTCGTCAGCGAGGTTGTGATGGTCGACAACCCGGCCATCGTCAAGGTCATTTCTTTTAACGGTTTTTAGTGAGTCAAACAATCTTTTCAAATCCCTGAAGCCGCCGATGGTGAGCCAGACGGCTATAGCAAAAGACGTTATAATGGTAAACCATAACATGTAATAGTGAACGCGTGCCCAGCCGGGGTCGGACAATCCCCCAAAAGCAGCTATCAACGCTGCGGTTATACCTATCCCAAAGAAAAGCAATGTTTTGCCGATTGAAATTGCATATATGAGTTTATCACCGAAAGTAAACTCCTTCGTGTAGCCGAGAACCATTTTTATGCGCGAGCCGAGTTTTTGTTTCGGCATCGTTTCGGGGATATCCCCGCCGGCAACAGCATATTTGCCCCTGTGGAGCATGCGATCCATATCAAAGCTCTGTGACCTGCCAAGCAAGGATACGAGAATGTATGAAATTATCGATGAAATCATACTTGCCGCCGTCATCCATTTGAAATCTATTGGGAAATTTTGTCCGTATAGACTGTACCAGAACTGTTCGACAATAACCGCAGAAACGGCCAGTGTTGAGCCGACAATCATCGCAGCCCAGGCCGCGGCGGTGGTACCTCTTTTCCAGTAAAGACCTCCAACCAGCACAGAGCCGGCGCCACCCATAAATATGGCGCCTGTAACCATAAAGAATAACTGAATTCGCTGCGTTTGTCTGAACACACAGCTCCAGAAGAAAATGAACACCGCAACACTAAGAACAGACCACCGCAGCCATTTGAGATGCACGTCTGGCGGAATAGGTTTTTTGCGGAAAGGCATGATGACGTCCTGAATGAAAATGCTTCCCCATGAATGCAATTGCGTATTGTGGGTGCTTACGAAGGCTGCAAACATTGCTGCTGCGAAAAGCCCTATCAGGCCGGAAGGTAAAAAAGTTGCCATAGCCACAGGAGTTATCATCTGGTTGCGAACTTCCTCATTTGGTATCTGCTCAAGTAAGTTCTGTACATGCACCGCCTGGTCGGCATAGCTGGGACTGTGCATAACCGTATATGCGCAAAGAGGCAGAAGAGCCAGGCATCCCCAGAATCCCCAATGCCTGAAGTGGCTCAGGACACCTGCCATTTTTGCCTCATGCGGTGAGGCTGCCGCACAGCTATAGCCCTGTTCCGCCTGCCAGCTTTTATATTGATAGATTGATATTACTATGTGGATCACGAAAAACCAAACTGTAAATCCCTTGTTGCTTTCAAGATCAAATGGATTCACCATAGACTTGCCTGGCGGTGATGTTATCAGGGTTTCAAAAACTTCGTTTATATTAAACTTTACGAGCAGTACCACAAGAATGGCAACCAGGACAAGATTGCAGAACATGCCCTGGAGAAAATCGGTTACGATTACGGCGATCTGTCCTCCGGCAACTGTGAAGTATACCGATACACCCAGAAGCACACATACGACAAGCGGGAAAGTCGGTATAGCACCAATCGAATCCGGCATACCGCAATATCGAATGAAAAAGTTCGCGCCGATGGCGGGGAAAATGCCAAAATTCACTATACCTGCACCAAAGGCAAGAATTCCTGTGAAAACCCTGAATCTTCTGCTGTAACGGATTTCAAAGAATTGCGCAAGAGTCATTGCCCGTGTCGCACGGTAACGATAGACAATCCAGCCCGAAAGAGTGAGAACCATCATTATGGGAAAGGTAAGAAGATTCCACCAACTTGCTGCAAAGCCTGTCTCATAGCTTATCTGCATCTGCGCTACTACGGAAACCGCTCCCAGCGCCGCCATGCCGTAAGCGATACAAACCAGATACCTTCCCGCACATCTGTTTGCGGCGAGAAAATCGGCCACGCTCGTGGTATATTTTTTTGTGAAGCGGGCCATTGCCGTCAACACAATAAAAAGAACGATAGTTATACCCCAGTCCAGTGAGCTCATGTTCATAGTATTGTTCTCCTTAGAGTTTTCGTATCGGGTTTGAAGATTTTTCGACCGCAACGGATAAAATATTGTATTGTTTCATAGTGTATTTCTAACTCTTTCAATACTTGTCATACTTCGAGTCCTATCTACCAAATACCTTCGTTCGCAATTTTCTCAGTTCAACCGGCTTGCCCTGTAGAACGGATTTATACACTGCAACGCCAGTTAAGACAGCTTCTATTCCGTCTTTTAGTTCAGCCTTGTGACGAACAGCTGTCAGTGGGTCCGGACCTATAAACAACTCGTCGCGCAAAAGCGGATCGCCGCCGCCATGTCCTCCGCCAAGATTTATTGTATCAATCTGTTCCCGGCCGCCGAACATCGGTATATAAGTAATTGCGGCGTCTCCTGCCGGGGCCGGAAAAGGAAATCGCCAGGGGGCATGGAGTTCTTTGAATTCTATTTGGCCGTGTGTACCGTTGATTCCCAGGCTAAAACCTTTATATGGAACCGAAGCATTCAGGGAATAATTCAAGAAAGCGCCTCCATCATATTTGATAACCGCCGAATACGTATCCTCTATATCTATCTGCGGGTCGAAGATGCACTGACGTGGACTATAATCCTCATACTCCTGGCTGACATCAACGTGGTCGTCAATTCTGGTCATCATGGAATTGTCCCCGCCGTCACGCAGTTCACTGCTATACCATCGCATGTAATATTTGCAACTGTTTCGCACATCACAGCAAAGACAGATTCGACCATCTCTGATTTGATCTGGCTTCAAAGGATTATGCACACCATCCGGCCCATAAAAAATGCGCCCGCCATACGCAAAAACTTCTTCAGGATTCTGATCTATCCACCAATGAACAAGGTCAAAATGATGACATGATTTGTGCACGCTTAATCCGCCGGATTCTTTGCGAAGCCGATTCCACCGCTGAAAATATGAAGAACCGTGGTAGGTATCGATATACCAGTTCAAATCGACACTGACAACCTTGCCAATTTTGCCTTCTGCAATAAGCTCTTTAATTTTTGTGGCGTGAGGCGTATATCTATAGTTAAACGTTACCGTTACACTTGCATTACTTTTTGTTTCGGCCATGGCTATTGCCGCACATTTGTCCTCATCTATCGTTAAAGGCTTCTCAGTGATAACATCTATATTATGTTCGAGGGCCTTAATAATATAATGATGATGCATACTGTCATAACAGGCAACTATGACAATATCCGGCCTTGTTTTTGTAATCATAGTATCAAACTGGTCAGGGGCAAATGTTGGAACATCAACCTTACGCGAATTATTATACCTTGCTATTCGACTTTGGCCCTTATCCATCATGGCGACAAGCTCGGCATAACCGGCATACTCATTTAATACTGGGTCCATAAACATTCCTATGGCTCTGTTGCTTACGCCTACAACGGCATAACGTTTCTTTGCTGACATTGTTATTGATACCTCCTAATAATATTTAAAAAACTTATAACTATAACAAGGAATTACTCAAAACGTTCTTTATGCAACCATTTGAATATCTCCAGAGAAAAGAGCGGACCTGTCTGTGAACCGAGGTCTTCGGAAGGAACGGTGATATCTATCCGACCGTCAGCAGCATCGAATATCCGTTCGAATTGCTTTGTGGCAAAATCGAATATAAAGTCGAAGGCACATTCGATCATTTTGATGTTGTCGATCAAGTCTATCATAGCCTGCTCAAGACCTCGCATTCTTGAGTAGATTAAGAATGGCTCGACATAACCTGCTCGAATCGGTCTGTGTGCGTGCGTTTCTATCTCTTGGCTGATTTGCGAATAATCAAACCAATTTGCTGAAGGCCAACAATAATTTTCCAGCTCACCAATATCTTTGACATTAGAAAGGGGCGCAAACGCAACCTCGCTGTAAACACCTGTTCCGTAGTCGATGTCTCTAAATTCTACGCCCCATATATCAAAGCCTTCTTTCAGTTTCGGACCAGTGTATGGCGGATCTATTGTATAAGGAGAATCTATATTGAGTTTGTCGATCAGCTCCCATCGGCTGGTACAACTGAGGTGCTTGCCAAGCATTTCAGAAACCTCGTCTGTAGCCCAGATATCACAAGGCAACTTGTCAACAGATTTTCGTTCAAGCACAGCACGCCCACGTTCACGAATGTTCATAATTCCGAATTACTCAATTACTCCGGGGAAAAAAGTTTAAGCTGTCAATTAATCAAACCTGACGCTATGGCCCCACGGTATTCTGCAGACCAAAAACGCTATCGATAAAAATTATCGCAGATTGACTGTTTGGCCGAACATTAATATTCAATCGACTGGGTAGTTTTGCTCCAATCAACATCGTCATAAAATCTGTTTGACTCATGCTATATGTCAGTTCAGAATCAGAGCCAGGCTCGAAAACGGACATGTCCGAAAGATTGATCCCGACCTGCTGGCTCGCGTCAGTCAGTTCTATCACAAATTTTGAAGCCGGCAGCTCGGGCATCACTTTAATTCGCCGCTGCAATTCACAAATAAATGACTTCATCAGTGTTTTCAAATCGACAGCCTTGACCATTGTTGAGCCTTTAGCATCATAAGTTTCAACTAATTCATATTTCAAACCTGCCTGGGCAACGGCTTGCATTAATTCATACTTCCAGGGCAAAGACGCTCTTATCTCGGCTATTTGCGGATCGGTCTGTTTAATAATTCCCATTGAATATTTCAAAAGGGCCACGAAACCACCATGATTTTGAGGCCGCCAGGCAGCATCAAAAATATTCTGATCGTTTGCGACCATAAGGTAGGCTTTTATTGAACCATTTTCCTCATAAACCCACCTTTTGAGTTCAATATCATTGACACGTCTTTTCTGCAATTCTACAAAAGGGCTATCGAGAGGTTCATACCAGTATGACTGTGTGTGACAAAGCTTACAGACTTCCAAGCATTGCTGCCAGTCCCGGCTTTTATCCATTGGTCTTATTTTACTTCGATCCTCTGAATCAAGTCCAATAAATTTTGTAAAGGATATTACACTTGCCCCTGTTTTAACATCTGAGAGCTTAAACCGCCAGGAGTGATTACATATGCTGGACCATCCAAACCTGGAGTAGAATCTTGCCAGGCCACCAAGACGAGCAATATGAAATCCGTGTTCCTTGAGAAATCTTGAATTGTCCTGCATCAGCAACGTCCCCAGGCCACAGCCATGCATCTTCGGTTCAACGGATACATAGCCGACATCACCGCAAAGCAGCTTTGCGCTGCCAAACTGAATTAGACGCCGCTGAGTACAAACTATACCGACAAGCCTGTCTTCATATTCCATAAGCCGAAAATTATATACCTTCAATTGCTTATCCGCCGAAAGCAAATCCCGTATAACAGCCATAGCATCTTCTCTATGTGTAAACACACGCTGTATCAGCCCAAGAACAGCATCTACATCACCCGGCACAGCATTGCGTATTTTAGCTTTTTCAAAATTTATTATGGCCTTTCGCTGCTCCATGAAAAATTCCTCAGCACGAATAGCAACTGTCAATCGTTTTGCGATTGTATAAAAGTTTTCCTGCCATCTATCCGGCGGAACATCTTCGGTTATGCCCAGCAGAAAACGCTGGTGCCCGGCAGCATATTCTCATAAACTGTAAACGGCATTTTATCTATACTTTTGCCGTGCAGTGCACGTTCGACGCGCTGGCGTGGGGACAGCTTCATTTATGAACTTCTTTCATTCTTAATCGTTACATTTGACCTTATTAATTGTTCGACCGCTTCATAAATTCATCAAACTCCCGGCAAGCGATCGATAAAATATTGCATCGGCTCATAATCTACCTGCTCCTGATTCTTCGTCTTCAGTGAGCGCACACATGCCTCCATTACCGACATCACCATCGCGTTAGACAACAAACCAGGCTCCACAGCCCGTCGGCCTTGTCGTATGGCGGTTACTAAACGAGGTAGAAGCTTAAGATGGCAAGCCACATGGCTTGGATCGCCCGGCTTGTATTCGTAAGGAACAGGCGGATCCGTGGTTATCCCCCATTCAGTCCCGAGTTTTTCATATTCCAACTTCACCTGACGATCCGGATCGTGTACTTGTTCATAGTCAGGATTATCCTTTACTAAGAAGACACCGTCCGGTAAAGCGCTGCCTTGGGTGCCACAAATTGTAATTCCGTAGAATTTAGATGGTCGATCACCGCAGTACCCCAGTAATGTCAGGCTTCTACCTATAAGATTGGGTTTTGCGAATTCAACCTCAACGGAGACGCAATCGCTCGGAACAAGTCTGCCTTGCCATACCCTACTTATAATACCTTCTGACTCTTGCGCCCACACTCTGGCTATCGGCCCAAACATCCACATTAACGTATCTATCGGATGACACGAAGCTTCATAAAAATAATTTGCTTTCTGCTGGTCGGCAAAATATGTTTTCTTGAAACGTGGGCTATCCGGCATCAGGCAATAGCGTACATCATGAATGTAATCCATCTGCACATAAAAGATGTCACCTAACATACCCTCTTCCAGTGCATGCTTGATAACGGAATTTGGCCAATAATGACGAACATTCATACACACCATCACCAACAAATTCTTTTCCTGTGCCAATTCCAATGCCGTCTGGCAATCATTGATATTGTTTGCCGCAGGTTTTTCAATATAAACATGTTTACCGGCCCTTAAAGACTCCAGGATGTTCTCAGAGTGCCGGTCGCCCGGCGTTGCAAAATACATAAAGTCAATTGTTTCGTCATCAAGAAACTCTTTCCAATCAGTAGTTGTGCGATCTACTTCATAGCGTTTGGCGAGATTTTTCAGAACTTCCTGATGTTTGTCGGAAAGACCCACTATCTCAAAATCTTCAGACATTAGCCGCATTGCATGCAAACAACCATGCCCCTGGTCACCCAGGCCCACCAATGCTGTGCGAATGGGGTCGGCTTTCGATAATTTTGCTTTTGCCATAATTCAGTATCACCTGTTCGATGTTAAAAGAGAGGATGACCACTCATCAATATCAACTGTCCGGCCTGTAAGTCTTGAATGTTCTGCCGCGAAGCCTATTAAATGGCCGTGCACACATTCCTTCACTGATGCCACCGCCTGGGCATTGCTACCTTGCTGAACAGCATCGAGGAAATTATGAATCATTGAAAAATCACCGCCGCCGTGGCTACCCTCGGGAAAACCGGTCTGCATCTTTTCGGTATGGCCGATGCTGTGATCCGTTAGCTCCAGGTGACCATAAGTAGGCGCCCTGAGTACTCCATCAGTTCCCCAAAAAGTAAACCTTCGGCCTGCGTTTGTCTGATTGGGCCCCCAGAGACTGTCACCTCCAGAGGGGGTAGCAAAACCCTGCATGGTAAACGCTACCGTCTGGCCGTCTTCAAATTCCATGGTTACAACCTGATGGTCGACAACGTCATTATCGCAATGATAAACACATCGGCCGTATGGGCTGGTTTTCAGCGCCTCCATGCGTTCTTGCGGGTCGTTACTTGGGCAGACATACCACCCTGCGGAACCAAAACCCAACTCGACGCCGCTGACGTTTTTTACGTAAAGCTTGATTGCTGAAAATGGACACATGTGTTCATGCGGACAGCCGTCCGTGCACCGTTTTGGAGCGCCATCGGGGGCGTTTTTAGAATTGAAATACTTCAGGGAGCCGAAACTTGAAACTTTTTTACATTCCGAACCAAGCAGCCAGATAAGCATATCCAGATCATGGCAGGACTTTGAAATTATCATAGGGCTGGCCGCTTTACGATTGCTCCAGTTTCCGCGTACAAAACTGTGTGCCATGTGTGTACAACTAATACTTTCCTGGTAATCGACTGTTATCACCTGGCCGATTCTGCCGCTATGCAAAATCTCCGCTGCCGTCTGATAGAACGGCGTAAAACGCAGGCACAACCCCAACTGCAAGATCCTGTCAGTCTCATCGGCAACATCAGCTAATTCGAGACAGCCCTCGGGCGTATCGGCAATCGGCTTTTCCAGCAGCACGTGATAACCTTTTCGTAGAGCTTCGCGGGTAATCGGCACATGTTGGATATCACCTGTCATATTAAACAACACTTCAGCCAATTGCGGCTTTTCGGCAAGCTCGCCCCACTCCTTAAACCGCCTTTCAGGCTCGATACCAAAGTCATCGGCAAATGTCTCTCTTCGCCAATCAATCGGCTCGGCAACAGCGACAATCTTTAATTTATGTGGGAAACGCCTGGCGAACTTGCCGACTACTTCAAAACCCCTGCAGCCAGATCCTACTAATACAGCTTCTACTGTTTTCATATTCTCTCCAAAATTAAGCCCCAAGCACTGATTCAATAACGCTCTTTAATGATCCGCCCTGGATAAGTCGTTGTGGACAACCGATCCGCGTATAAGCTCGCTCGGCCCAGAAGGAACGCGGCGCCGTGAAATTCGCCAGTCCCACAGGACGCGGTGCAAGCAGGCCTGTCGCATGCGCAATGTCGGCATATTTAAGAATGTCAATGATGTATCCTCCGTTCAGATGAGAAGCAGGCATATCCTCCGTTATTACACCGCTTATCGACTTATCGAAAAGAGCATTGTATAAGCAGGCAACACCAGCATCACCTCGGCCATAAAGATAGATGTCCTGGCCGGATGACAACTCCAGAGTTCTGAGGAACTCGACGACTTTCATCAGATCGTATGTCCAAATCAGTGTTTCCGTCAGGCCGATGGTTACGCCGGCCTTTACGTAAAAACGATGATCAACAGGATGATGACTTGCCATCCCCGTACCCCGTGGTTCAATCACTACTATGCCGTGTTCCAACGCTCGAGCCCCTAATCGCCAGTGCACATCCGGGCCGGTATCGCCCCTGTTAACCAATCCTACAATCCATTTACCAGTAGGCTTTGGCGGCAGATACAGCTCGATCCAGATTTCCATATTTCCCATCAGGCCGCGATACACATCATACTTTCGTTCACCCGCAAGCCAGTCGCCCACCTGTTCAACATTGAGTTTTTCATCATTTTGATCCAGCCAGAAAAAAACCTCCTTACGCAGCCTGTCAATTACCGATTGTCGAATCTGATCCCAGTCTTTTATATCCTCCGGCAACTCAACCGATGCTCGTTGTGTCAATAGTTCAGGCAGAATATTAATGTGATTGGCTTGCGGTTCTACACCGTTAAAGATCGTAATTGCTTTTTCATCATGTTCTATACCTTCGACGCCGATCATAGGATGATCCTGGCCGGAGACATATTTATCGAACCATCTGTTAATAGCTTCGATGGTTTCAGGCTTGTATGCGTGGGGTCCGTCGTATTCAAAAAGTTCGCACTTCTCCGGACAATCATAAAGCTTATAGATTTTATCCGTTCGTTTGGCAAGATGCCTGTACTCTTCTATGCTGTACAGGCTGTCGTCCTTGCTATAACAAAACAGTACCGGCCGCGGCGCAATAAGGGCGGCAAATTCACTTGTATCACGCAGGTACAAATTATTGCCTATCATACAATCGCATGCGTGTGTCAGATGCCGGTCGGCAAGAAAATATTTCGGTATCTGGATGCCCGCAACAGTAGCAACAGCTTTAACTCGTTCATCGGCTACGGCAAGATAAAAACTGTAAGCACCTCCGCCGGAGATACCGGTTACACCGACACGATCGGCATCCACTTCTGGCATACTCACCAGAAGATCCATTGCACGAATAGCGTTAAGCAGTTCGCCGCCCCCGGCACTATACCCCCTGGATATCCAGTCGTATCTCTGACCATAATACAGTCCCCGGTGACTGCCAGGATTATCATGTTGCTCAAGACTGTCAACAATGAGGCAGGCATAACCACGGCAGGCCCACATAATCGCGTGTTCCTGGTAGCCATAGGTGCCTATTTTTTCATGGCCTGAGACATATAAAACGCCTGGCAATTTGCTTGATGGCAGCGGGTCCGGCAAATAAAAATGGCCCGTTCCCCAGCAATTCGGGAGCAATTGATACGCCAGTTTCGAAGCCTTGTAGCCTTTGCCGTGGAAAACACCATAATTTTTAACGGTCAAATCGCACTTAGGCGGCATTGGCTCAAGACCCATGCTGCGCATATATTCACGATAACGCTGCTGCCGCTGGCTTTGCCATTTATCCAGAGTTTCAATATCTTTCAAGGCGTTGTCGGCTATGACCCCGGCTTTGTTCACAAAATACTGCCAAAACGTAATAGACATCTCACTACCTCCAAATTAATCGCGAATTTCAATATCGATACTACGACCAAATCTGTCCGGCAGGGACAAATCAAGGATATATTCTCCAGGGCTCAACTCAAACGACGGCACATGTAAGTATACTGGCAGCTTCAATTTGGCACCACCTTCATTTTCAATAGTTATTACCCTGTTACCAATGCCGATCTTCCTAACAGGAGATGCTATTTTCAACCTTATCAAGGCTCCACCTGCATCCACCTCCGGCTCAGTGGTTCGCAGTAATATCCGCCAGAGATGTTCTATGTTGCCACTTGGGTATAATTCCTCAATACCCTGGCTATCACCATATCGAGGGCCGAGTTTACGCGGCACATCTTCTCCAAGCATTTTATAAATAAACGGTCGCCACGTCTCGATGATGAACTGCTCGGCATATGTAGCACGGAAAGGCTGCAAACCAACCGGCCAGGCATTGAAACCAAACTCGTTACGAATCCGATTGGCCATATCAAGCATTTCCACCGTCGCTCCGAAGAGCCTGTCAACATCATCACTCGTACCGGCTTCTATCGCCCTGGCCAGGAAAAATATCTCGCTGACGTATCGCCAGATCCGCCCGGCCTGTTCAGAACGCAGCATACCAAGTTCCAATTGTATATATTCTAAAGGTTTTAATTGTGACTTGAGCAGCTTACAGTCTTCGTACGCTTCGCGGGCCAAGTCAATCGCTCTGTCCTTCTCAGCAAGAACATCCTCAAGCAAAGATGGATCACGCGACTGGATCCTGTTGTGCGTCTCAAGCCAATCAGGCTGCCACTTCGCAAGGCTTAGGAACTCAAAAGCACTTTCGATATTCCAGCAATGTGGAATACGGTTGGCATAACTTATAGCATATGTACCAAGAGTCATATAAGTTTTCTGAGCAATCTCTTCGGTTGGCTCAAGAACCTTGCGAAATATTTTGCTGTCAGTATGTTTATACCGCTGTTTCAGGTAACTGTCCCATAGTTGATCGATCGAAGTGTCAACATCCTGAGCCAACTGGCCAAAACAATATAAATTAAAGGCGTTCGGATGATCTATCGTCAACCAGGGGTCGTCAAAGGATGTCGGCGAATCAACCCTGCCGACAACGCCAAGACAGTTCTTCTGTTTAGCGTTTTCGAAACGCTTTTTGAAATCTACCGGTGTCAAGTTCGGTGTCCAGGTACCGCCCATAATCTCGCGATTGAGACTGAACTCGACAATATGGGGATTCTTAAATGCTCCTATAAGTCGGTCATCGGGATATTCGGTACCACAAAAGTCCTGCGGGCAGTATTTACTCATCAGAATAACTTCTTCGGGCAAATCCTGCATAGCGACTAACATCTGTTCGGTCTCGGTATGCTTTAGCACTTCGCGAAAATGCGCATGGGTAAAAGTACGAACAACAAGTCCCTTGCCAAGTTTTTTTAATGGATCGAGAACAATATCCACTATTTGTCTTATTCTACCGGTTGCGTCGAGCTTTCTGCACCGCCGACAGCAACAACCAGCCTGGCTCATTATATTGATACCGGCACACTCAGCCATCGATAAAACCAGTCCGGTCACATCGGGCATGGCATCGAAGGATTCATATATTTTGCCACGAATCACCTCGGCAACCAACGGATGCGACAGGCATATTGGGTAATCCTGCCCAACTGCTTCCGGATACTGCTGATAAAACTCATCGGGGAAATAAGGCTCGTGATGCCACAACCATAACTGCAAATTCTCTTCAGTGCACCAATCGTTTATCTGTCGGACAAGATCCTGGCGCCTGCGAATATGGTCGCCGTAACTGCCCTTTCGAGCAATCCTGTCAAAATACCCATAGCGAACCAGCCAGTCCAGGTCGATACCACCTTCTTTAGGCCGGCCGGTAAGTTCAATACTCCTAATACCGTAATCGGTAGCAACATCTATGTAACGCTTTATTTTGTTGGCATTTTGCAGTAACATCGCCCAGTTATCATACTTATTGAACGCCTCGAAAGGCCCTTGAAGATGGGTTAATGACCAGCGACGAACCTGAAAACTCGGCTGTTGTTTTTTGTTTACATGCACAGCACCCATAAACTAAGATCCTTTTTTTAAATGGCTTGAAGCTTTAAATGGATTATCTTTCGATCTGCCAAGCCAAGTTTTTCAATCGCAAACTTGGTCTGGCCGCGGTCAGATATGCCTCAATGTAAAAACGCAGTTTGTTTTCCGGCAACCCAAAAGCTGTCCTTAATACGCCTAAATCCTGTCCCGGCTCGTATCGTGGCTTGAAGAGCTCTTTGCCGCTGCCATCGGCAACCACCGCTCGGTACTGCCAGTAGTCAGATTCCTCACTGTCCCAACTCAGTGCCGAAAGCTGCCCTGCTGTTACTGATTTATCCCGGCACAACTCGACTTTGCCCACAATAACAGGCTCCAAAGTCAAGCTGTACAGCTTGACGTGATTTTCCGTAGCACTGATGTGGAACCTTACCATTATATCCTGACTTGGCTGCCTGGAGGCTTCGATTAAGAGACTGGGTGTTTTCCCGAGCTTTACCAGGCGAGTAATCTGCTTTCTTTTACCATCAGCGACAACATTCTGCCAGTCGTACCAATTGAGTTTACCCAGCCCGATATAGGTAAATTCATCAGGGCCTTCAACCTCAATTTCGGCAGTCAGCAGCAGCCAGCTATTTTTCGGCACACTTACCGTGCGCTCGATATACCAATTGCCGTCGAACTGGCCGTTATCCGGGCCGAAATCCACTATCTTCCTGCCGGTTTCGCCTTCGGAGCTAACCTGCCCAGGTAGCAGATTTTTCCAAAGAGACCCGGCCTGCGCATTCAGCCAATGCTCAGGCAGCAGATTCTTTGCCTTAGCAACGTCGCTGCCTGTAATAACAAAATCCCGTCCTTTAATCTCAGCGGTGCAGTTGTCCCGGGCGACTAACTGTGAGGCTTGTACCGGTATTGGCTCTGTTTTGCTTTGCGTTTTTGAGCTGGCATTTTCCCGCGAGCGGTTTGCCAGGCGGATTGCCCGCCAGTATTGGCTTGGCGGTGCAAGTAATCTGTACTCATGAGAGAGCTTGTCAAAATCCTTACTTGCCGGCATACGATCTTTCCAGTTACTATCCGTCAGAGTTCCGCCCCAATACAGCCAGTACCCGTCAGTATGATCCATAAGCTCAATTATATTCATCGCAAGCTGCACTGGCGTATAATAGCCGATTGTCAGTCCGCCAAAATAGCGGGCATTGAATCCTCTGGAACGCAAATAGTCCTGATGCGATCGGCTGAAAGTGTAATAACCATTATAATACTCTATATGGCTGTGCAGCAGGGAAGGCTGCTCGGAGGTGCTGCTTCCGCGGATAATGCCGTTACAGTACCAATGCGCAAAATACGGATACTGTGCCACGAAAAAATGCGGCCATATCTTACGAGCCTCTATCGTCGCTTCCGCAACAATTTGTGCCAAGGCATCCTCAAGATATTTCTCGTATTCAACAGCCAGACCGTGGCCATCCACCCACCCCGCCCTGGCTGATTTTTCAGGCAAAGAGTCCGTTTTAATACCCTGCTTGGCGAGAAAACCGCCAAAGCAATGGTCGCAAAAGCAGTGCCGTTTGCGAGGGTCCCAGTAACCCGGGTATATTGTCCCAAAGGGATAGGATTCGTTTTCCAGCAGTACTCCGCCGGCAACGTCGGCCTCCTTTAGCGTTTGAGCTGCAATCTTCCAGACAGGAAGCCATATCCCGAACCAGTAACGCCTTTCAAGCGGACATGGAGCAAAACCAACCTGGCCATCTGCCATTACTACGTGTCGGTATTCGTGGCGTTTCAAAATTGCCGCAAGCTCATTGCCGACAGTATAAAGCGAGGCCAAAGGTGTTATCCCAGCCTTTTTGGCATCGAGCACGCCGGCACGGAAACGTGCAATCTGGTCTTTGTTCAGGTCATCGGTTGTAAGTATCTGCTCGGCATCCTCCGCAGATTTTTCCTGGCTGTTGCTTAACGCAAAAAACTGCATGCTGTCAACGTCCAGCCCGTTTTTCGCAAAAACCTCATAAAAATTTCCCGGCCCACCAAAATGCCATATAAAACCGGTGGAGTCCATTAGATTGGTTCTGGTAATGTCCGCACTCTGCGGTGCAGCCGATACACAACTGCTAACAATCAGTAAAACACTCAAAAGGGAAAATTTTAACTGTCTCATATTAAAGTCCTTATCTTTGAACAGATACAAAACGCTCGTTGATACATATGATTTGAATTTACAGGCTGTTGGGTTGGCTTATAATCACTTTTGGGAATTTTTCTGTTCTCAGTTTGCCTGGCAGTTTTCGTCCTCAGGGTCGTTGCATTTGAGCCAGTTATTCGCGAATAAGGCCAAGTCTTCCAGATTGATATAGCAGTCCTCGTTCAGGTCACCGGCGAACAGCAAGCCCATATTCCTGACCATCCCGCAGTCTACAGGTGCTCCATCAGAATCAGTGCCGATACCCTTGAACACAAACAGACTATCAACCACAGCGTTAAATGAAGTATTTCTGCCGACGGATATCCTGATCGAGGCTGTGCCTGCAGGTGCTTTGGCGATTCCCATAACCTTTTCATACTCACCGGTCAACAAAGGCAGCAGCTTCTGAGTCCCCACAACCGATGAACTGCTATTAAGAAACTGTACTTTCATCCAAAGGGATCCGCTTGCGCGTTTTATATGATAACCATAAGTATAATAAGCCCCTGCCGTAGCGGAAACACTCTGTTGCACTTCCGTAGTGCCGGAGACATTCGCGATATGAAGTGCACCGTCGCCGGCCAGAACATCCCCGGACTGAGCCTGTTCTACCGTGCCGCCACCGACAACACTCCAGCTGTCGGGAACAACACCCGTCCATGACTCAAAACCACCATTAGTAATAAGATTTATGCCATCGTTGGTAACATCGGCAAAGCTGTTTTCCGACAATGTGATTCTGCCCGTACCTTCGGTATTGTCATTGAAGCTGTTGAATATTACCCCTGAGCCTGAACCAAAGGTATTGTTACTGGCACTGACTTCGCCGACAAGTCTGTTACCGACAAGGTCCGCACCGTTAATAAAGTTGCAGTCCACAACATTAATATCCGCTGAACCGTAGGCTGCCCCCCAGATATTCAGGTGATTCAAATCGTTCGCGCCATCAAAGGTGCAGCCGAGAACTTCAAAACCGTACGTATTACATCCGTCAGGCTCTATATCAAGCCCCTGATATTTATTGCCGCGAAAATAACAGTTTTTTATCACACCTCCGTTTGCATCCACATATGAAAGCCCCTGCCTGTGGTTGTCTATAATGTTGCAGTTTTCAACCGTTACACCATAAACGCCGTCCGAAACGTAAATACCGTCATATGGAACGTTCTTAATGGTACAGTCCTTGATAGTTATATTGCAAATACCATAGGCGTTTCCATAAGCTATCTTAATGCCCCATCTCCAGTTGGGAACATCCGAGAAACGGTCCTGATCAATTGATAACCCCTGAATAACCCAGCCTGTGCCTGGACTTATTAATTGATACGGATCAGCCGAGGATGCCCGCTTCATTGTCGCGCCATAACCGTCAAGAGTTACATTCTCGTATCGTTTCGTATCATTGCCAAAGTACACCGATCCTGACATATAGTAGAGTTTTGGCGGAATATATACCGTCCCGCCGTCTCCGGCAGCGGCAACGGCAGCGTTAAATGCTGTCGCATTGCCACTTCCAGCGGCCTCGCTGTCCGCTATAGCACCGTAATCCTCTACATTGACGGTCGCGCCACAGGCAATCGCACATATCCAAAGCAGCACTGATAAGCCGACAAAATTTCGCATTCTACTCGCCTCCTTTAATATAGGGGCGACCCTACTTATAGACAAGGCCACCCCTATTGTGTCAATTCAAAGTCAATCTCACTTTAAACGCACTACCAGGTCTCTATGCAGTTTGAGTCGGTCGGGTCATTGCACAATAGCCAATTCTCAGCAAACAATGCGACATCTTCCAGATTAACGTAGCAATCCTCACTGATATCACCTGTGCTGAGCAATCCCATTGCCTTGACCTGTTCGCAGGTTGTTGGCGCTATCCTATCGATTTTAGCCATCGCTATAAATCTGTTATCAGTCGTAGCCGTCATCGCGATATCAATGTGGCCGTTGCCGCCGGCAACATTGACAACGGTACGGTCAATATAAAGAAATTCCGACTTATAGCCTATAGCAGGGTTACCCTCAGCCCAGCCGACCACGCGAATCTGGTCATAGCTGCCGCCCCGATCGCTGTTACCTTGAACGTCGGTAATAACGTGCGGCCTAGGTAACGCATCGATTACCTTCACAGAACCGTCGTTCGGTTCGACATCGTAGGGCGGCGGAGGGTTATATGCCCAGTGATAATCCACGCCGTTGATACTGCACTTCACCCATCTGCTGTAACCTGGACTACCTATCGCCACGGTTACCTCGTACAGACCGTCCGGGACATCAACCCTGAAGTAATCGTTGGCCAAATTGCAGAGAATCGCATCGCGGTACAACGGATCATAACCAACATTTGTGCTATCACTGATTGGACTGTAAGTTCCATCACCGCTGAAGCCGTAGCCGACATTAGGATCATAAATCGTTGTCGGCAATACAGAAACATAACCCGGGGCAGTCAGATAAGGATAATACAGAGGTGATGAAGCACCCGAACGATTATCGTCAAAGTCAAACAGGTAACTCTCAATAATCCCATCATCGATATCTGTCAAATCGCCACCGTCAGGACCAATGCCCTCGAACATAAAGACTTCATCAACCATCGCATCAAAGCCTGAGTCTTTTCCTATGGAAATTCTGATTGATGCTGTGCCTACAGGCGCCTTTGTAATACCCATAACCTTTTCGTACTCACCGATAGCCAGTGCCAGCAATTTTTGCGTCTCAAGCACCGATGAGCTGCCGTTAAGGAATTCGACCTTCATCCAAAGCTGGCCGGACGTACGATTCACATAGTAACCGTATGTGTAAAACGATTCTGCTGTAGCCGAAATGGTCTGTTGTACCTCCGTAGTTCCGGAAACGTTGACGATATGAAGAGCGCTGGCTCCTGCCAGTGCATCGTTAACGTCTGTTTCTTCGACCGTACCGCCGCCGACAATACTCCAGCCGTCGGGGTTACCGCCCGTCCAGGACTCAAAGCCGCCGTTGGTAATCAGGTCTATTCCGTTATTGGTAACATCGGCGAAGCTATTTGCTGTCAGGGTTATCTTGCCAGTACCTTCGGTATTATCATTGTAGCTGTTAAATATTACACCTGAGCCAGATTCAAAGGTATTATCGCTAGTCCTGAGTTCGCCTGTGAGCCTGTTGCCGATGAGATCTGCGCCGTTGATGAAGTTGCAGTCCGTAACGTCAATATCCGCCGAGCCGTAAGAGGCACCCCAGATATTCAGATTGTCGTCGCCGTCAAAAATACAGCCGCTGACCTCAAAAACGGACGTGTTATGACCGTCAGGCTCGATATCAAGTCCCTGGTAGGCGTTGTTGTTAAAGTAACAATTCTTCACAACGCCGCCGCCGATCGTATCCACAAAGGCAATACCCTGCCGGTGGTTATCAACAATATTGCAATCCTCAATCGTTACATTGCCGCTCTCGTTACTTATGTTGATACCGTCATAAGGCACATTCTTGACAGTGCAGTCCTTGATCAGTATCCTGCTCCGGCTGTAATTGCAGGAAATACCCCAGCTCCAGTTAGGGACGTCGGAGCCGCGGTTGCCGTCAATGGTCATTCCCAGAATACTCCACCCGCTGCCCGGAAGCAGTATCAGAAATGGGTCCGTTCCGGTGGAGATCCTTCGCAGTGCCGTGCCGTAGCCGTCAAAAGTAACGTCGTTGTAGACGGTCCCGGCCACATCAAAGGCAATCGTGGCATCCACATAGTACACGCCGGCGGGGAAGATACACGTGCCGCCATTGCCCGCTGCGGCAATAGCATTCCGGATAGCCGTTACGTTCCCTGAGGCAGCGCCTTCGTCATCAGACACAAGCCCCGTAACATTGACTGTCGCGCCGCTGGCAACCCCACATATCCCAAACAAAACAAACGCAAAAACAAACCTTCTCATCTTATATCCTCCTAATTTTCATTTATTCCAAACCATACTTGTTTATCAAATAGCTCAGCTGATAACTCCAGCCAATCAGGGCTCCTCGTCAAACATCATGAAGAGTCTCTCGGTCTTGGTCTCGTCGTTATACCCGTCGCGGAACATTTCGTTGTACTCCCATTCGTATAACGGGTTACCGTGATACGCCAGCGGATGTTCAGTAACTCTGCCTTTATCTTTATAATATTTAACGTGGGCATCACCATAGCCGACATTCCACCCGCCTGAAGGGTTCTTGTGAGCCCAGTCAAGATCGCTATAGAAAACATCACATAAAAAGGCACCTCTGCCGATATCCTTCATCTTTTTGTCGGGCCCGCGCTTGTTCAATACGAATGAAGACCGGGTGTGCCTGTAATGCAGGGGGTCCATAACTTCCTGATGATACAAAAACCACGGATTTTGGCTGGTCTCAAACGCCCACCAATTGTTACGCTGACTGGGACAATAATACGCCTGGGGCGTCTTGATGTAGTTTAGCTGTATAAGCAGGCCGAAGCCGTTCAAGCCGTCATTCAGGGAGTAGTTGTACCAGTAAATCACCGGCAGGGTCCAGGCTGCGTAGTAGTCTATATAAGGCAGTCTGCTCTCGTAGTCTTCTGCATACAAAACAGCACCCAACGCCAACTGCCTCATGTTCGAGGCGCATACAACCCTTCGGGCATGTTCACGAGCCCGGTTCAAAGACGGAACAAGGATCGACAGCAGCACCGCGATAATTGCTATCACAACCAGCAGCTCTACCAATGTAAAAGCGTGTTCATTCTTTTTTCGCACCACTTCACAACCCTTCGCAAAAGCAAACTGCCCTTTCAGCCGGCTTAAACACCACTCGGCTACCAGTTTGGTATACAATTAACATCCTCGGGATTATTACAACTAAGCCACTCTATGGCAATTCCCGCAAAATCAGCCAGATCAACATCGCAGTCACCGTTTATATCCCCTTCGAGCTCCAGGCCCATCTCCTTGACCTCGTTGCAGGTCGTAGGCGCTGCCTGGATAATTTCGAGCATTACATAGCCAACACCGTAGTTGTCCCCGGGATACGTCTCCACCACAATGTAGAACCTGTCGTTTTCACTATCATAGCCAAGCTGTTCGCTTGTTACAAGAGCCTGGTCAATATACAAAAACTCACTTCGGTGAAGGTCGTCATAATACCAACCTCTGCCAAAGTAGTCACTTGTATTGTTCCAGCCGAAAGAGCGAATACTGTTGTAGGAGCCGTACTTGATTTCACCGGCTGTGGTACTGTTCGGCTCCTCCGTAGAATTTTTGGCTACGATCTTCCTCAATCGAGGCTGACCGACAGGATTTAAGCCGCCGTCCAGATTTAACATGTCGATAACCTTGATTGTGCCTGGATGAGTTGTTTCGGTGTCGGCTCCGGCGCTATCAGTGGTCCAGCCGTAATACGTTCCGCCTATAGTTGCCTGCGACCAGCAGGAATAGCCAGGGTTACCAGCAGCAAAGGTAACATAGTAGTCCTTGCCCATCTGGACATCGACCCGGAAGTAGTCACCCCAGTTGCCCGTAAAGATACAATCAGCATATCGCAGGTCATCGCTGACAACCCAGGTCGAGTCATGGCGGTCGCTCAACGGGTCAGCGCCGCCAACAACAAAACCGTATCCTGCATTGGGGTCATACAGGTCATTCAAAGTAACCGAGGTATAATCCGTCGCGGTCATAACGTGGTCGGCGTCGTCAAAATCAAATTTAAGCTCGACAAAGTGCGGCTCCGGCGGAACATAGCTGGTATCCATCACTGTAAGCATCACGAACCCAACGCCGTAGCTGTCACCGGGATATGTTTCAATCTTAATATAATACTTATCATTTACACCATCGTACAGAATCTGACCGCTGGTCACAATTACTTCATCGATATACAGAAACTCACTGCGATGCTCATCATTGTAGTGATAACCTAATCCGTAATATTCCTCCGGGTTGTTCCAGCCACAGACACGAATGTTGTCGTAGCTGCCGTACCTGTTTTCACCGGCTGTGGTGGTGTTCGGGTCCTCGGTTGAATTCCGGGCTACTATTTTTCTCAGCCTCGGCTGCCCCGGAGGATTCAAACCGCCGTCCCGATTTAACACGTCGATAACCTTGACTGTGCCTGGATGAGTTGTTTCGGTGTCGGCTCCGGCGGGATTATCGGCCCAGCCGTAATACGTTCCGCCTATAATTGCCTGCGACCAGCAGGACCAGCCTGGGACACCGGCGGCAAACGTTATACGATAATCTTTGTCCGGGTCAACGTCGACACGAAAATAATCTCCCCAGTTATTAGTCATCACAGCATCAGCGTATCGCTTATCGTCGCCGACCACCCATAATGATTGGTAAACGTCGCTCAAAGGATCGGCTCCGGCGACAACAAAGCCGTATCCGAGGTTCGGGTCATAAACGGTGTTTACCGTAACCGATTTGTATCCTGTAGCGGTCCTGACCTCGTCAGCATCGTCAAAATCAAATTGCAATAAGCCAACCTCGCCCATCACCGAAGTAACCGCTGCCACCAGGACAATTACACCCATCCAAATATTCAGCTTCATATTAACGCCTCCTTAAAGTCTTTTATGCCAGAAGGGCTGCGTGCCGGCTTTTCTACCGGCACGCAGCCAATCACGAACAGTTTTTTCTTAGCGTCTGCGGCGAAGTAAACCAATCAGTCCACCGCCCAGCAGCATAATTGTTGCCGGTTCAGGAATTACCTCTATAGCAACGAACCCGCCTTTTTGGCCGGCTCCGCTGCGCATAGCCACCGTAATGTAGGAACCATCAGCGTCGACCAACAACTGAGCCGCCGTTATCGAGATGTTGTCCAGAAACATAAATTCGCTTCTATGCTCATCATTGTAGTAATAACCCATGTTGTAATAGTCGCCGTTGTTGTTGTAGCCGTAGGCCTTGACACCATTGTAAGTGTACCAGTGCTTCTCACCGGCTGTTGTAGCGGCGTTTATCGGGCCAGCGTCTTCGGCTTCAAGCAGTCGTGTTCGGCCGTTAAGAGCGTCATAAATCTTCATCACACCTGGTACCGTCGGAGGTGTGGAAGCATTAGCGTAACCGCCGTGGGTGTCCAGACTATAGTCAACACCTTGTACTTCGACGGCGTTGACAGAATAGTATCCCGGAACGCCGGTAAGCACAGATACAGTATAATCCTGACCTGGAGCAACGTTAATGCGGAAAGAGTTGCCCCAGTTATTGCTCGAATATACTGCGTCAAACGCCCGCTTATCGTCACCAACAGCCCATAAGCCTCCAATGTTGTTATCAGAGAGGGTACCTCCGTTAACAAATCCCCAACTCTGAGCCGCACTGTAAACACCGTTGTTCCTGGTGACGGATGTGTATCCAGCCGCAGTCTGAACATTGTCAGCGTCATCAAAATCAAACAAGTAATCACCAAGCGCCATACTCGGCATTACTCCCAACACCATTACTAAAACAATTAACCTCTTCATGATAATCTCCTCCAATAAAAAAAACGTTACACACCAAATGTCTCCAGAACCACTCCGGAGCTCTGATTACAACTCGTAAAACTCTCATAACTAATTATACACACTTGTAGGGCTTTCATTGTTTTTCCTCTATCACATCCTCCTTTCCCGGCCATCTTATTTAACAGGCCGATTCTTCTTTACACCTAACCCGTTCCGTTCTTACAGTTTTGCCGAAGTACAACTTTGGCGCAAATACCTGCCTGTAAACGTGCTGTTTAATCACACCATCCAGTGCCAGCGAAACAGCCCTGCCGAGTATTCCGCTCAAATCGTCATAAACCACGCTAAGGTCTCTTATCGGCAGGTCCACCGGCGGAGCACAGTGGCCGGCCAGAACAGAAATATCCCCCGGCACGCGAACACCCATACGGTTAAGCTCGGTTACGAAATAGCAGGCCCCATTTCCACTTATGCAAAAAATGGCATCCGGTTTGGACTTGAGGATCTCTTTAATTATGCTTTCGCCGTGGTCACGTAGGTCCTTTTTTATGTCCCTGGTATGGAAAACTCCGGGGTCATCAGGGTCCAGCCCCAGTTCGCCCAGACACTTGCGAAACGCCTGCTCGCTCCTGCGAGCGTAGCCGTGCCCCGGCTGCAATACCAGTTTGATCCTTCTGTGCCCAGTGTTGTGCAGTAAACCGACCGCCATATTTACAGAATCTGCCGGATCAGCATATACCATGGATGCACCGTCGGGGCATTTACCTTCTTTCATGTATCCGGCAACTATAGCCGGACTTCCACACTCAACCACCTGGCGAACCATTGTCTCGGTCACGCCGCAATACAGTATCACAGCGCCGACACGCTTGGACCATGCGCAAAGCTCTTCAGCCTGGCTGGCTGGCAGCCACCGCAGCAAAAGTTCCTTGCCCCTCCCCTGGACCTGCTGATGCAGCCCCATGAAGCAGTCATGCGGGATCGGCTCTCTTCCCTCGGCAACGTCTATCATCGCCAACCCTACGAAGTGGTCAACCTGCCAGTTGGGTATATCTTTGCTCAAGTCCCGCACAAATGTACCCTTACCTCGGAACGATTCGACCAGCCCGTCATTTTGAAGCTCCCCTAAAACCTGCCGCACCGTCGCCAAAGCCACTCCATACTCCTGCATCAGATCATTTTGAGAAGGTAACAGCTCGTTAGCTCGAAAGCGGCCTTGTTGAATCTTCCCGCGAATATCGTGGGCAATTTCAAGATATTTGTATTTCGGTAGTGATCGCGTTGTCATTGAACAGAACTCTTCTCCTAAAACCTAAAATCGAACCTTTTGGCAAAACATCTATACTTAGGTTACAGCTTGTCTATATAGATGTCAAGAACTTTTTATCTTTTTTCCAAAAAAATATAGCCAATAAGAACAGGCAATTACGCAACTCCTTATTGCAACACCGATTACGCGCCATCGGGCTTTTTGTACACGAGCAAAATGTCGACACTTTCCAACAATATCCATGCGGACAAGATTTGTCCGTGATATTCGCCCAAGGTTACGATCAAATACAGTTGCCGTAGTACCGGAATAATCCGGCACTACGGCAGTATGAACAATCAACAAAACTCAAACTCTGCTTAAGGAACTGGCTGGACCTTAATCGTTGCAAAACCGCCGCCCTGCGAGCCGCCGGAACGGTTGCCAATCTCAAGATAGTACAGGTCTTCGACGGTGTCGTAGTTAAGACTGTTAGCATCTATCAGTATCTTTTCCAGATAAAGGAACTCAGCGCGGTGCGCATCATTGTAGAAATAGCCCTGGTTGTAATAGTCGCCGTTGTTGTTCCAGCCATAAACTCTTATGTTGCAATAAGACCCGGTATGCCACTCGCCCGCTGTGGTAAGAACTTCGTTCGCATCGCTGTTCTCGGGGACAAGCAATCTGAGGCGGTCATTGTAAACGTCAATGATCTTTATCGTGCCGTCATTTGGAGATGGAATACTATTCGCATCGGCAGGATTGTCAGCCCATAGGTACTCTGTGCCCTGAATCTTCATATAACCCCACGAATAGTAACCCGGGACACCGGTGCTCACGGTAACATAGTAATCCTGATTCGGCTCGACGTCGACTCGGAAGTAATCCCACCAACTGGGCACATAAATCACGTCGTAGAACCGCTCATCGTTGCCCACAGCGTCAAGTGAGCTTTCGTGGCTGTCGGTCAGACTGCCGCTGGTAACAAATCCGTAGCCCACATTCGCATCATACACATCATCGCGTGTAATGGATGTATACATCCGATAAGTCTTCACATCATCTTTGTCGTCACAGTCAAACAACTGATAGTCCGCGGTATCGTCGCCGCCATCAGGCCCTTTACCGGCAACCAACTTGAGGTTATCGAAGTACCCATAACTTACTCCTGATGACTCTTGACCAACCGTTATCAAAATATTATCAGTATTTGCCGGAGTCTCGAAAATGGCCATCACTTTTTCATAAACATCCTTTTTGTTCGTAAACAAAGTTATGGTCCTAAGAACACTGTCGGCAGAATTTCGCACCTGTAGCTTTATCATCGGGGTTCTAACGACGCTTGGCCTTTGCCAGATGTACCCGCTGAAGGTATACCATGAGTTGGCACTTATGCTGCTGACCTCCTGGGTAACGTAGCCGGTGCAACCACTATCCGGACTGTCAAGATGCATTCCATAGCTACCGCTGGTTGCGCCGCGCGTACCAGCCGAATCTATGGCTGAATTACCACCTGTTGATTCGCTCCAGTCGTTGGGGGCACCACCGGACCAGGTTTCGAAATCGCCGTTGGAGATCAGATTAGTTGTCGACGAATCCAGGCCGGTATAATTACTCAGACTGATATTGCCGTAGTTGCTCTGGCTTAAATTGTATCCGTTGAGGTGCAGACCGCTGTTGGCATCAAACACGCACGAGTTGACGTCCACGATGCAACGCTGAGCAATTATGCCGGTAACCCAGCGGTTAGCGTCTGCTGTGAAGTGGCACCCTTCGACCGTAACATCCCAAATGCCATAACTGGCACCCCAGATACCCAGCGAATCCCCATTGACGAAGTTGCAGTCCTTGACCAGAAAATCGTAAACGTCTCGGTCGTCAGGCTCAAAATCTATACCGTGCGGAGTCCCGTTATCATATACCGTACAGTTATAGAAATACACTGAATGTCCGTCAATCACAGCCATTCCATTGCGATAGCAATTATGAGCAACACAATTACTCACAACAACATCATATGCCCCATCATCTACAAGCAGGCCCTCATAAGGGATGTTTTTGAAGTTGCAGTCCTGGACGGTTACACCGTGAATATCATAAGCATCGCCGTACTGAATACGAACACCAAAACTGTAATTAGGCGAATCCGAATCACGGCTGCCGTCAAACGTTATCCCTTCGATCGTCCAGTCGGTACCAGGGATCAGCAATGACAGCGGATCAGTGCCGGTTAAAATCCGTTTCCAGGCAGCACCATATCCGGAAAAAGTCACATTCTCATACTGTGTTCCATTTACGTCGAAGGATACGCTCGATGAAAAATAGTACGTTCCTGCCGGCATAGTTACTGTTCCGTTGTTTCCAGCTGCCACGATAGCAGAATCAAAGGCAGATTTGTTATCTGATGCTTTGTTGGGATCACCGGTATTATCCGCACCATAATCGAGGACGCTTACAGCAAGTGCCATACTTGGCATTACTCCCACAACTACCAATAAAATCATTAACTTCTTCGATAAGCTCATTATTGTCATTAAGTTTCTCGCATTCATTTTAATTCTCCACAATTTTATAAAGTTTCTTTTAGTATTCGTAATCATTGTTCCTTTCCATGGAGACCATATTTTCGGAAAACACGCAAACATGTGTTTGTGAATTTGCGGAGTACTCCGAATGCGAGCAAAAGTCGTTTTCACCGCATTGTAGTTTTCGTGTCAATCGGAGGCCCCCGGCTTCTGAGTTGAAACAGGTATACTAAAGAACCGGCAATAATCAACATCTTTACTTCTCCGCAAAAAAACGTGGTATAATTTGCCAAAACCCTTGACAAAATTTTTAAATTCCGCCATTAGGTATTATCTGCATATTTAAGCATACATCTATACGTATATATATACCTGTCCATATCTATGTCAAGTAAATCTTAGTTTTACTCCTGCAGGAAACTCTTCATATTTCTGGCAGCCATAACTACTGCATCCAACAAGAATTATAGCTATGCCACGGAAGTCAATCCCGCAAAAAATCTATACAATTATTTATGGGTGCACTTCACGTTTGTAGGTAGAAAAAAGCCCTCCTTGGTGGCAAAATAGAGAAAACAACAATACTATTTTGCTATGGAGGGCACAATATGGATAACAAAATTATCGACAAATTGGAAGCAGCTTATTCAGAAGAATTAACCCTTGTGGCAGACGACCTCGGGACCTTGGAGGAGGCGGTGAAAGCTAAAATGCAGCAATTAGGGCAGGGATTGTTACAGCGGTTAGTTAATCGGGGCGCCAATGGTTATAAGGGCAGCTCAATGGCGTGTAAATGCGGTGGCTCAATGAGATTTGTACAGCATCGCAGCAAAGGCGTACATACTCTATTTGGCTGGATAACAATTAAGAGAGCCTATTATCATTGTTCCAACTGTGGTGAAAGTCTGTTTCCATACGATGATGCTGGTGGCCTTGGCTCCGAGCAGGTCAGCCCTGGTCTTGCAAAGGCTTGCTGCTTGTTGGCGGTTGATGACAGTTTCGAGCAGTCAAGCCGCAAGATTGAAGCTATTGCGGGCCAAAAGGTCTCTGATAATACTATTGAGCGAGTGGTTTGTCAGGTCGGTACAGTGGCGCAAGAACAGCAGAATCAGCGGCTACAAGGATTTTTCGATGATAAACAAATCCCTGAATCTCAGACCAAGCCTGAAAGGTTATATGTGGCTGTAGATGGCACTACAGTGCACGAAACCGATGGTTGGCACGAATGCAAGGTAGGCACAATTTACTTTGAAGATGAGCGTAAGAGAAGAAAAAGCTGTTATGTTGGGCGGTTTGATAATTCAGAAAATTTTGGCTGGCATGTTTGGCTGGCGGCCTGTAGGTATGGTTTTCGTCGAGCACAGGAGGTGATTTATCTTGGTGATGGTGCTCCTTGGATTCGCACTGAGCATCATCGACATTTTGGCAGAGCGACATTTATAATAGACTGGTATCATGCCTCGGAATATGTCTGGGATTGTGGTAAAAAGCTTTTCGGCGAAGGCGCAAAGGCAACTGAAAAGTGGGTAAAAAGACGACTGGATTGGCTTTGGGACGGCTGGACAAAGAAGTTATTGGATGATTTGAAAGAGCAATGTAAACAATATCGGTCTGCCAAAAGAGAGGCAATTGATACATTGATTCGGTATATTTCGACCAACGAAGACCAGATGCGTTATGATGTGTTTAGAGCAAATGGGTATGATATAGGCTCCGGTGCGGTGGAAGGCGCCTGTAAGAATGTTGTTGGCAAACGGCTGAAACAATCAGGAATGATATGGACACGTTTAGGCTCATCATCGGTGCTGGCCTTACGGCTCAGTTGGCTAAATGACGAATGGGAGCAATTATGGCAGAGAAAACCTTTAGCAGCCTGAAAAATCTACCTACAAACGTGAAGCGCACCCATTATTTATGGTTTTGAGAAAAGTTTATTGACAACCTGCCACCGATTAATGTAAATACACTGTTATGTGTGATTTAGCCATTTTTTACGATAAGCAGTCCTTTATTTACAAGGACTTATGAAATTACATAACTCTAACACTTAACATCGAGTTGCCCGTAAAACACAAATGGTGCCGAAAAACAGTCAAAAACGCGTATTCGTGCCAAAAAATGGCTAAAGTCCACTGTTTGGCGACGTTGTTTTTTTATAAGGAACATCGAACGTACAATAATATATTTCCGTTTAGCCACCTGAGGTTCAGGATCATAAAGCGGTTGCCTGCTATCAATTAAATCTATGCATGAGAAGAAATCTGGATGTGTACCAAAAAAATACCGATGGTGTTTCCTGTGAGCCAACGAGTCAGTACCGAGTCTGACACTAACAACTCCAAATCAATTAAAACTAAAGTCTATCAACAATCTATTCAGTGTAATTACGGTCAATTTGTCGAAAATGGCTTTGCTTTCGAACTGACAAACCCTGACACGCCGCGACAATGGTATCACTGCCTTTCGAATCAACAGTACCGGCTAAACATAACCCATCTCGGTTCAGGACATTCCTTCTATCGCTCTCAGGTCGGTAATCAGGTAACACGCTGCCCTGGATTAACCAACGATGTCGGCAGATTCTTTTACTTGAGAGACCGACATTCACAGGAAGTGTTTTCTCCTATGATTTACCCCGTTCATTCAAGTCCGGCAAAATATGATGACTACAAGTGTTTATTCAAGCCCGGCAGCATGACCTGGCAGGCCGCGTATAATCACATCGGCACAAAGCTAAAGCTAATCGTCTGCTTGGACGAAGATATCGAGCTCTATCATCTCAAACTGACAAACTACAAAGACTGCCCACGTACTATTGACTGTTTCTTCTATCTCGAATGGGAATTCAGCGGCGCACCAACCGAGCTTGGATTTCAGACCGACGCGTATTTCGACACACAATTAAACGCCCATATCGCAAACGTAAGGCTCCCAGACCAATATCGCTTTAATCAAACGGGTTTTATAACCGCCAGTGTTCCGATAATTGACTTTGATTGTAGACGCTCCAGCTTTCTTGGAACAATCGGAACCATTTCGCAACCTGCAGCAGTATCTCGTGGAATGTGTTCTAATTCCCCAGGCCCGAGGCTGGGCGAAATAACCTGTGGAGCGGTTCGGATATGCATAGAACTGCCTCCAAAGACAGAGAAAAACATCCTTTTCGCCGTCGGAGTATCGCAAAACATTGCGGCAGTACACCAGGTTGCCACAAGATATCAGGACCTTGATGTATTCGAAAAAAATGTGAAAGAAATCGAGCTTTACTGGCGAAACTATTTCAAACGTCAGCAGATGCCCCACCCTTCAGAAAATCTCATAAGATTCGCCGACAACTGGCTGAAATATCAGGTTACGCAAAATTCCCATATTGGAAGATGGGGGTGCTACCGAGGCTACCGCGACACCCTCCAGGACGCCGCCGGCTTACGATTGTTGGACACAGGGCAAACCAAAAAAATGCTCACCGAAGCGTTTAAACACCAGCGATTCGATGGACATGCTCCAAGACAGTGGGCCATTGTGCCTTGGCACGAACACGACTGGCGGGATTACCGAGACAGTTGCTTCTGGCTCGTTTATGCCGTTGAAGCATATCTGCGTGAAACCGGAGATATGGGTTTTCTCAACTATCCGTCTCCTTTTATTGATGATGCTAAAGCACTGCCTGTCTGGGAACACCTCGCACGGGCAATAGATTTCTTATGGAAACAGCGAGGCGTTCATGGGTTTTGCCTGCTTGGGCAGGGCGACTGGCTCGACAGCCTTAATCGTGCCGGAATCAAAGGCCGCGGAGAGTCCGTCTGGCTAACACAGGCATTTTGCTGGGCATTACTGAAAATGAAGGAATTGGCTGAAAAAACAAACCAAAGCCAACTGGCAACATTATACCAGCAATATTATCAGGAGCTCTGCACAGCAATAAACACGCATGGATGGGACGAAAAATGGTACTTAATGGGCTATGATGATATCGGCAGGCCAATAGGGTCAGCCAAAGATTATGACGGATCAAGGATATTCCTCAACACACAATCATGGGCCGTAATAGCCAAAGTCGCCGACGAACAACGAACAAAATCAGCCTTCGACGCCGTCGAAAAATATCTCGCAAACCCCGCAGGCTACCTATGCTTCACACCTGCATACAAAAAATTCGATCCCAACATCGGCAGAATCTCAATCGGATCAACCGAAACAGACGCGGTCTATTCACACGCTGTAGCATTTAAAATCATGGCAGACATCATCCGAAAAGACGCCGACACCGCCTATGAAACAGCAAAAAAAATAACCCCTGCCTCAGGCATCATCCCAACAGAGACCACTGGAGCAGAGCCATTCTGCTGCGTAAACTCCTTCGCTGGCCCCGGTTGGCCAAAACCCGGATGGAACAGCGTAGGATGGTTCACAGGAACCGCCGCCTGGTTGCTGCAAATCGTCGTTGAGGGGTTTTTTGGAATGCGTGCCGAATATGACGGCCTGAAAATCGAACCCTGCCTGCCGAGCTATTGGGAAAATGCCAGGATAATACGCCACATCAGAAATACTTCATATGACGTAAACATTACAAAGACCAAAGGTATATCCACCGGCAAAGTTGAACTTAAGCTAGACGGCAAGCAAATCGATGGCAACACCCTGCCATATCTGGCAGACGGAAAATTGCATACCGTAAAATGCACAATTATAAATTCCAATTAAAATATCCAAGCTCCTCCAATGAACATCAAAGCTGATTGTTTATTCCCCGTATGGGACAATTCATCTCGCACAACCCAGTTTGCCAAAACCATTTGCTGGAAGTGCGAGCTTTCAGATTCGCTGAGAGTCGCGATCAATCTGGGCCCGAAAATCCGGCCCGGCAACTGGCGAAATTATTTTGATTTCGACGAAATTATCTTGGAAATTACTGGCCTTGATTCGCAAACACACAGCAGCGAATGGCTTGGAGATGCGATAGTCATTTCCTCCGCCACGCAACACAAAACCGCTGTGCTCATGGCATGGGACAACGTTCTTATCTATGACGGCCCACTGTCGACAAAACAAAAAACGACGATTCATTTTAGCCGGAATAACACTACCCCTATTGATGATGCCGGCACACTTACCTTTGAATCAGATCGATGGCGGTTTATCGCGCCGGCCTTAAAGGCCGGATGTTGGCGAAAAGACTCTGGCCGGACATATATGTATCAACATGACACAACCGACCGCAGACGTTTGATATTCATTGCCGCACCAGACTTAGATACCCAAACGGAAGTGATAAAAGCTTTGGCAGTGGCAGAAACTCTCGACTTGGAGCCAAAGCTGCACCGAAGCCGGGCATTTCTTGACAACGCGCCAGCTTGTGACTGGTTTTCAGAAAATCAACGCCGGCTCTGGCGCCACGCATGGATGCTCCACCGAATTGAACGTTTTGAATCTGTCGGTTTCTTTAAGCATCCCTGGCAAAGTGTTGGTCGTTTCTTTTATCATGAAGTCTGTCTTGCCGGCTGGGACAACGTTCATAACACACACTGCAACCTCTGGTATGATTCCGATTACGCCGCCGACCTGATGCGAAACCATATCACTTTGTGCAGGGACAGCGATAACATGATGGGTTCCGGTGCTTTGCACTCCGGCCCATTATATGACACCTCCCAGCCAATGCTATGGGCAGATTGCATTTGGCACGTCTACCAGAAAACACATGATAACAAACTCCTGCAGGACACCTACTTAATGGCAGTGCGAAACCTGACATGGTGGCAAAAAAACAGATCAGCCATGAACGGAAAACTCTTCGGCTGGCGAATCACAAAGGGGGGCAATGGTGGTTCAGGCTACGATAACACACCACGATTCGGAAATGAAATTGATGCAATCAACCACAAAGGATTCAGAGGCGCAACAATAGATCTTTCAAGCCAGTTCGCAGGCCATTACGAAGCCCTTGCAAGCATGGCTGAGGTTCTTGGCTACAAAGATGATTCAAAAAAATGGCAGACAACTCGCACCACACTAATAGACAATATTAACGCACATCTCTGGGACGAAAAAAGCAGCTTCTATTATGACTACAATGAAGACACTAACACCCTCGTAAAAATTAAAACATCTGCTTCCTTCTGGCCGATGGTTTGGGGCGTTGCATCACAACAGCAGGCCAAGCGAATGGTAGAACACCTACTAAACCCAAAAGAGTTCTGGACCCCTCTGCCGGTCCCCACAGTTGCAATAGACGAACCAACCTTTTCTCTGGATATGTGGCGAGGCCCAACATGGATTTCACAGAATTTCTGGATTGCACGCGGATTAAAGCGGTACGGCTACCACAAAGTCGCCGCCGAATTAGCCATACGAACATTAAATATGCTAACAAGCGTATTCATGAAATACAACAAGGTCTACGAGTTCTATAACCCATTTGAACCAGACGTCGACAAACTAACACGAAAAAACATACCCACCGGACCAATACCATATATAAATGGCTCACAAACTCCACTCCAGCCATTGATTTTGGAGGCTTAGTGTGGGTTGTCGGCGAACAGCGAAGGTTTGTTAATTGAGCCGGCCAAGGCTCAGCAAGGGCCGGGATGGGTCGAGGCTTACTACAATAAAACAAAGTTTCGTGCAGAGTACAAAAACAAAAACTCCCTGCTGGTGCCGCACAACGATATTATCAAGGGCTGCCTGCAGAAATTTGTGTCTTAAGTACAATTTGCCAGGAATATTAAAATTATAAAAAAACCCTTTACTGACAAATTCCTGTATCGAGGAAGATATGACTGTGCTTTTAAATTAAAGGATGATAAGCAGCGTTAAATTCGCATAAAGAATGGACCAAGAATTGGGTGCAGGTCATTGCAGGATACTCTCATAACAACTGGTACTAAAAACTGGAGCAGGTTAGAAAAATATCCACCGCGAATCCAACACTGTGGACATATCCAATTTAAGACACCAGAGGTAGACACCGTCAAGTACTTGACACACAGGACAACAGGAGTCCTCTTATTTGAAATTTTGCAAGGTCTTTCTTTGGGTAAGTATAGTACCAGCGGTGACCGCCGGTGTGGGCGTGGTAAAGATTCTGAAAAGTAGGAGTCACAACTTTTTTCTGCTCTGCCTTTGCTCTGCCATTTTATTGCATTAGTCTGCATCGTATTGCAAAACCAGCGGGAAAAGTTAGTCAAGATCGGTGCCAAGGTGATAAGGCATTCGAGGTATGTGATATTTCAGATGGTAGAGGTGCTGGTTTCAAAAAGGTTGTTTCAGGAAATCCTTGATAGTTCAAGGGATTTTGATAAGACTATTGATGTCGGAAGGACTGGATTATGTTTTTAAGCATTTAAATGGGGAATCCTATGAACCGGAGTCGGTCAACAAGTTTTCCATTTTTCTTTTAACATTTTTTCATCTCACGCAATTTGCTAACCAAGTATTTTTTGCCCGCAGGCCCCTTCGCCTAAACCTGAGGGGGTGAGGAGCAAAAAATACGGCGGGACTTTATTCCAGGCTGGCTGCCCAAACTCCTATTCGTGCTCACCAAAACAGCGGCACATCAAACTTAATACGGCCGAAAGTTCCTATTCTGTCAGACGTGATCTCCGCCACCGGCGGAGTCAACATTTCCCAATTTCCAGGATCCTTTCGATTGTCCCGCCAACCTGAATATCCCTAAGCCGCTTCTGTCAGCTCATCAATCCTATTAACCATATCTTCATTAAACAACTCACCACTTAACAACATTGCCCGCATAATACTCAGAAGCTTCCTTGCAACAGCTACTATCGCTATTTTCTTCCTGCTATTTTGATCACCCATTACTCGCTCATAAAAAGACCGCAAGCCTTTACTGTGACGAATAACCTTCCAGCCGCTCTCGCACAATACCCACCTTACCACACTCGGGCCCTGTTTGCTTATATGTCCTATTCGTCTGCAACTACCACTTTCATCGAGCTTCGGCGTCAAACCAAAATAGCTACAATACTGCTTGTAGTTACCAAATCTTGCAATATCATCGGTATATGCCAATACTGTTTCTGCTGTCCGTGACCCTACTCCAGGTATGGTCATCAAAAGCCTGCCAGCAGACTTAGTATCAAGATAACCATCGAGATATTGTGTAACACGTTTAAGCTGACCTTCCAAAAGCTCAAATTCATCAAGCAAATTACAAAGATGCATATGCCATAAATCGTACACTCCAACACTTTGTTCGCAAATACTTCTCATCCACAACCGGTTGGACTTTTTCCACCATCCGCCTTTATCCGCAGGTTTGTTGTAACCTTGCGATTTGAAAGTTGCTCGAATACGATTCTTAACCTGCACGACCTTGTCAACAATCTTTTTACGATGAAGTATCGTTTCTCGCCATTGTCTTATTTCTCTGGATGGCATATACACCGAGGGTATTTCTCCGATGCTCAATAGAACAGCCATCTTACGAGCGTCTATCCGGTCGTTCTTCTTGGCGGTACGATATAT
>JBDRHL010000118.1:0-55883 GCA_043816955.1 Planctomycetota bacterium
CTACAATAAAATCATCGGATACAACCGCTGCGATCTGAACTTGTACTGCTGCACAATCGTTATCGGCGACGGCCCCGCTAATCTGTTCCGATCCGGCGGCACAGCAGGTGTCTTTCTGCCGCTTTTGGCAAAACTTCGCACAGACTACAGCCCCGCAGCGTTTTTTTACGATCCTTTCCTGCACTATCAGTATGAGGAAAGGGCAAACCTTCAAATAGACAACATCGACGAACTTCCTCAGGATGTGCCCAAAAGACTTGCGGACGGCTTCACACACCAGAACCTCACCGTCAAGCAGATACGCTTCTACTTCCGCGCGGCTAATATTCCGCCTGGCAAGAAAGATGTAAGCAAAGCGAAAAGACTGGAGGAGCTGTCAAATCTCATCCTCAAGAGCATCGAGCGGTTTTACCCGAAAGAACAGGAAAAACTGAAAAATATCCTCACACCCCGGGGCTGTGAATTCCCCGGCGAACAGCTCCGCCTTAATACCTACCCCTTCTACTTCGAAGATACGGTCTTCGAAATAATGCAAACACCCTCCTCCTCAGTCTCTTAACCCTTTTTTCAGAGGCTCAGTTTCTTGTTGGAAGAGACTTGCATATCTTTGTCACCACCTTGCGGGCCTGTTCAGCCTTTTGAGGTGTAAGTGCCTGCCCTGCCACCCCGCCAAGCACACCGCCGGCAATGCCGCCCACCGTCCTGCTGCCCTCTCCGGAAACCGCTGCTCCTGCCGCAGCTCCTGCAGCAGCTCCTCCGATCGTACTTAAAAGCCTCCCCGTCCGTCCGGTCCCGCTGCCGACCCAAAGGATGCTTCCGTCTTCTACGTCGATCATCTTGGCGGTCATGCTCATCTCGTCACCGAAATTGGGGATATTGATCACCAGCGCAGTCGGAACATTCAGAATCCTGCCTGCCCTGGCAATACCTTCGTTGGTAGTAACATCACTTGCCTGGAACTGCTGCTCCTTCAGTATATTCTGCACCTGGGCACGCTCGATCGGGGAATAACCCTTCTTCAGCAGTTCGGAAACAAAAAAATCAGATATCTCGTTTTTAACACCCTCACCCTGGACATCACCCAGAACATCGATAACTGCGATCTTCTCAACCTTGCTGAAATCGTACCCCTGCCGGAACGAACCCTCGCCCGAGGAGCATCCTGCCGCAAATAACAGCCCGATAACCATGCTTACACTTAATAGAACCTTCATAATCATGCCTTCCTAAATAAGGATATTACAACAGCTTGATACGTCAGAATCTACCCGTTTGCTCAGAAATTAGCAAATTATTTTTCCACGCTGATCACCTGCCGGCAGCGCCAAAACTCAATCTGGCTTGAGAAAACCACCCGGATCCGCCGGTTTGAGTCTCATCCGAAAAAAATTTTATCAAAATCTCAAAAAAAACCGTTACATATTTGCCCTCAGCCGACACATACTAATAGCAGTACATGGACGACAGCGCGGACTATATCGAATTAGTTGCCAATGC
This sequence comes from Planctomycetota bacterium, assembly GCA_043816955.1. Lineage (GTDB taxonomy): Bacteria > Planctomycetota > Phycisphaerae > Sedimentisphaerales > CAYZTY01 > JBDRHL01. Next base: position 1,498 of record JBDRHL010000118.1, read on the forward strand.
TCGGGTTGGGGATAGGGAGTGTCTGGAAAAACTCGCCGAGGTATTCGCTCCCCGGGTATATGCGTACATTTACAGGATAACACTGTGCGAAGATAGTGCGCAGGATATTTTGCAGGAGACAATGTTGGAAATGTTTAGAATTCTGGGCCGGCTCAAAAAAACTGATCGCTTTTGGCCTTGGCTTTGTGCGATTGCCATGAATAAGACCAGGCAGCACTATCGCCGCCGCAAAAATCAAAAAACTGTTTCTCTCTCACAATGCAAAAGCGAAGATTTTGTCTCACCTGCCGCCCAGCAAAAGGTCGCCGATGTCGTAACCGGCGAAATAAGGCTTATTGTCTTAAATGCTGTCAAAGCTCTCAAGCCAAGACACCGGGCTGTTCTGACGCTGAGATGCTACGAAGATATGGATTTTTCCCGGATCGCTGAATCCATGAACTGCAGCCAGTTTGGTGCAAGAATGACTTTCTATCGCGCCAAAAAAGCCCTCCAGAGGCAATTGGCCCGGAGTGGACTTGGTAAAGGAGCTCTTCTGACCGCGCTCGTCGTATTCGGCAAAATCACCTCACCGACTGAAGCTCAGGCAGCTCAAATCGTTGTTACAACTGCGAAATTGAAAGTCGGCTTTTCCGCTGCTTTCGCTGCTGCTGCCACAGGAAAAACCGCTCTTATATCCACTGCTGCTGCCGGAATTATTGCTCTCGGTGCTGTTGCCGTTAACAAGTGCGGCCTTTGGAATTGCCCGGCTGGATTGTACGAAAAACCTGCGCCGGGACTTAAGATAGCCATTAAAGCCAACACCGTCTCTCAGGAGGCAACACAATACTGGTATTATTTCCCGCACGGCGTCAAAGGACCCGTTATGACAAGACTTATGAAGCCCGATCCCCAAACCGGACAGTCCTACAGTTGTTTTATACACAATGATCTGGCGAATTATTACTTCGACAAAGCGAAAAACATCGTATACATCAACAATTACCACATCTGGCAAAACGATCTGTCTGTCACACTGCTGCCTACAGACAGCCCTGATCTCGTACAGTTCGTCTCAGCAGTTCAGGCAACTGCCCCCCGGGGAAGGTATATCAATGCCGATAGCCCGGGTTTGCTTGTGATCGATAACTGTCATGACGATAAAACCGCTTCATGGATAACACATCAGTACAACGTGCTCGACGAAGAATTCTTCCGCTATACCTGGCCGCAATCGGCAAAAATCCTCGATAACCGCGACCTGATGCATAAAAGAGGCTGGACCTGGTTTCGCATCGAAGGAAATATTAACGAAACTGCCCTTAAAGGCGAGGGAAGAATCCCCTTTGTCTATGCTGCCCTGACTTACAACCACCCCTGGATTAGTTTGGAAACCAAATCAAACCGACAGATCGTAAATGCTACAGGCAGCAGAGCTTTTGCGTTCATGCCCAGGCCGTGGATGGGCCTGCACGCCATAGACATCGTCCGCAGAGATGCCGCCGAATGGCAAATAAGCTTCAAAACATTAGCCGAACCCGGAGGCGGACACACTCAGGTCATATTGGAAATGGGGGAAAATGAGTTGATCTACTTTATAGATATGGCCGGGGATTGTCTTGACAGGATTACATTCGCCGGCCCCAACATCAAAGGGCATCTGGAATTCTCATATTTGCAGGAAATCAGCCGGATCGAGCAGGACTTTCAGCAGCGCTGCCCGACGGACCGCCAGGCCCCGCAGAAAACAGAATCCAATCTGCCGTGGCTTATTGATCTGGCAGAAAATGGTCTGGCTGTAAAGTGATTTCTTTCTGGAAACACAATGATTGTGATAAAACAGAAAACTGAAAAATTAGCCTTCCTTCTGCTCGTTGCTTTTGCTGCTGCTGCCTCGGCCAACTGGACAGCTCCTTTGCCCGTAACGGAAATCAACACCGAGTTTATTGAAAGAACCCCGTTTTTGTCTGCGGACGGTCGCACACTGTATTTCGCCCGCGAGGCTACCGGTACGTTTTATTTCGCTCGAATTTACCAGGCAACACGCTCCGGTCCGTCAGGCCCGTTTACTTCGGTAGAGGAAATAAGCCAGTTAAACTATCTCGACGGCCATGTCTCCGCACCATGGGTCTCAACTGACAATCTGCGAATGTATTATACCAGAACCGAACCAGGTGCTGTTTCATATCTCAGGTTCACTCAAAGAAACTCCGTTAATGACCCCTGGTCGAGCGGCTCAAATATTAGTGAACTCGACGCCCTTGGCAGTGTAAACTGGATTACTCTGACCGCTGATGAACGGACAGCCTTTTTTATGTCGGACAATATACCCGGCGGCGCCGGTGCACAGGATCTGTGGACCTGTTCCAGGCAGGACAGAAATTCTCCTTTTGATGTTAATACCCTGCAAAACCTCTCGGAGCTTAACACGGATGCAAATGAGTATAGTAGCTGTATTCTGCCCGACGGACTTATGATATACTTCACATCCAATCGAAATGGAACCTACCAGCTCTTCAGCGCAACTAGGCAGTCTATTGAAGAACCCTTCGGAGATGTTACTCACCTGTCATTCTTCGATGAACCGGGGCTGGAAATTTACTCTGTCCATGTCGCCGGCTATGAAAGCAATGAAGCCGCACTTTATTTTACTTACGGTTCTAATACTGTACCTCACGATATCTACGTTTCCTACTCTTATATGCCTACAGGAGTCTTTTACGTCGATGCCCTCAACGGCAGCGATAGTCATGACGGCCTCACCTGGCAAACCGCCTTTGCTACCATACAAAAGGGAATTGACTCCGCCCAGAATGGTAATACTGTCCTCGTTTACCCGGGCGTGTATAACGAAGAGGTTGACTACAAGGCAAAAGCCCTGACTGTCAAAAGCACCGGCCAAAACGCTCCGATCATCCAGGCTCCCGGTGATTTCGCAGTATCCTTCTATTCAGGTGAAGGGCACAACTCTGTTTTACAGAACTTTGTACTGCGAAACAGCTATATGGCTGTGTTTATAGCCGGCTCTTCGCCGACCCTGAAAAACCTTACGATTGTCGATAATGATTTTGGAATCGCTGCCTACGCTTCTGCCGACCCCAATATCACAAGTTGCATATTTTATAACAATATCGAAGGCGATCTCTTCCAGTGCTTGGCTCAGTACAGTTGGTTTCAGGACCACAACGAGCCGAATAATACGCCTCTTTTCGCAGACCCCAATAATGACGACTATCACCTGCTTTCACAGAAAGGCCGCTATGTTTCCGCCCATGGCCTCTGGGCGTTTGACACAGTTACCAGTCCTTGTATTGATCGGGGAGATCCTTTACAAGACCCGTCAAACGAGCCCATGCCTAATGGCGGACGAATAAACGCCGGAGCCTATGGAAATACCCCTTATGCCAGTATGAGTGAATGGCCGTTGCTGGCCGATATAAACCACGACGGTGCGGTGGATATGGTGGATCTCACTATTCTTGCCGAGGACTGGCTGCTGGCAATGCCCTGGGCTCAATAGGCATTGTGATTCGCACCACATAGCGGTCAACCCGGAGGGGCAGCCGCGGTCAAGCCGCAGCCCAAAGGTTGCGACTTGACCTTACGGTATCTGTATCATCAGCAATCATAAAACAACTCAAACTTATACTAATTATAGTTAAAAGTTGCCGAAAGAATTGCATAGAATACCGATTGGAAAGGTCTCAACACCGGTTTTTTCGGGTACCGTAGGCCGAGACAATCGGCAATCAATAACTAAATTTGGTATTAGGGGGTTTTTATGGAAGGATTTTAGGAACTGATTCATTCAAGGCGCACCCCTTGCGTATGATAATTTAAGGGGTAGTAGTAAATTTTTTATAAGGCCCTTATCCCACAAGAAGCAGTATTATGTTGAAACGCAAGGCTTTAGCGGACAGGATTATGATAAAACCCCCCAAGTTTGAGAGTATTTTCGCTTGACTTCTGGTACTATTGTAACTATACTTTAGTACATCGTCCGGCCAAAGAGACAAAGCAAGTAAAGCAACCTATAAGCACCGAACCGCACTATAGTCATGGCTTTGCGCCAATTGAATGGAAAGGTGTTCCTTTGACAGGTTCAAAGTCAAAAAATAATATTTATGTCAGGAGGAAACAAAATGAGTATGTCTGAGAAAATCAAAACCTTTTTATTAATTGTTGTTATCTTCTCCCTGTTGCCGGCGCTATCTATGAGAGCTGATGATCAGTTCGACGATGAATGGGCTGAAGTACCGACACTGGTTAACTACGTCGACTACAATGATATGAACAGTGTCCCGCAGGGCGTCAAAGACAAAGTCGCCGGAGCACTTAAAAGAGCCAACGAGATTCTCGGCAAAAAGAACGTAGAGCTTGACCATACTGATTCGCACGCTGTTTCCGTCGGCAATAACGATGGTGTTGTGGATGCCAATGAACGCAGCAGCCTTCGGGGGTCCGGCCCGAATGAACTGGACAAACTTTACGGCGAATGCAACGGTGTCAAAGTTGATGTCGTTAATGACATCGATGAGGGAAATCCTGCCAAAACTTGGAATGGTGTGTCCGTCAGAGGCAGCAAGGTTGTTATCATTGATATCACCCGTGTTGACGTAAACGCTATCGGAAGGACAATTGCTCATGAAATGCTCCATGATATCGGCCTTCTGGGAGATACGTACGAAGCCAACGATATAAACAGCCTGCGTTATGGAAGATCGAACGGCGGAACAACGATAGAACCCAACGATGCTAATGCGCTCCACAACGGAGCCAGAGGCAGAGGAAGGACAGCAGTGGCTTTTTCGATCGCCCCAGGCGCAGGATTAGGGCTTCGATCAAGTATGCTCGTTGGTGTCGCCGATGCCAGGGGTGCTAAACATGACGGCCTGAAGGATCCTTTCTGCCCCAATCCAATGTATAATCCCGATGATCCTGCCTTCCGCTATGCCGATGTGCACATGGTCAAAATGTTCTGCCCGAATCCCGGTACTCCGGGCAGCCTGACCACTTTGCGGCTTCACCTTGCAGGCCCCTTCTCCATTGATAGTTTCTTCGACGTTTTCTATGAAATCTGGATTACAAACGACCACGATCCCTATCCGGACATCAAGATCACGTATGGTGTCCACGGCATTGGCGGCGGCGAACTTCTTACTGACGCATTTTACGAAAATTTCGACACAGGGGTTTCTTATCCTCTCGATCCGCCGCTGGCGGAGAATCTGCATGAGCTTGTTGACGGCGAGATTGGCCCGGCAACCAATGCTGCCGTTTCACACGAAATACACACCGAAATAATCGCTATGGACCTGACCGGAAGTGCTCCTATACAGGTTAGCATAACGTCTATTGCAAACGATTCCAGGATTCCGGGAGATTCCATAATAGATGAAGTTGAACCCTTTAACTTTGGATTGTCTCTGCGGCCCGCAGATCCGGTTGTCTTCCTCATCGAACCGGGTGAAGGCGCCATGGGGCTGGGCTATGGAATTGCAGGCTCAGGTTTCCAGGGTATACCTGAAGTGGTAATAGAAATCGATAACCAGCAGGTCGGCTCCGCTTCGGTAAAAGGCGACGGATCATTCACCCATTTCCTTGATCCGACTGTTGAACTGACAGGCCTGCACAGAGTCTTTGTGCACCCGCCGAGAGGCATGAATATGGTGCCCGAAGGCCGGGGTGTATGGGGAACTGCGACGCTCAACTTCGGCTGTGTGCTCGAAGGTGACATCAACGGTGACAATATAGTCAATATGCTTGATCTTGCCAAACTTGCTAATGACTGGATGGTTCAATGCCCATAGAAGCAATGTGAATAGTAATCCAAATCGCAAAAGGGCTGTGATTATCCTCACAGCCCTTTTTTTGCCTGTTGCTTAAAAACACCGATTACCTTAAAATTTCGTGATAACCCCTTTTGAGGAAAAAATAAATGGAAAAACGCGTTCTGGGAAAAACCGGTGAGAAAGTTTCAATTATCGCCTTTGGCGGCATTGTTCTTATGAATTCAGATGCCGCCGCCGCTGATGAGCTTGTCAGCTACAGCGTAGATGAGGGCATAAATTACTTTGATATCGCACCAGGGTATGGGAACGCCATTAACCTGCTGGGGCCGGCTCTCAAACCTTATCGCGACTCTGTCTTTTTAGCCTGTAAAACCGCTTACAGAACCAAAGACCAGGCTGACAAAGAACTGGTAAAATCCCTTGAAATAATGAAGACAGATCATTTCGATCTGTACCAGATTCATGCGATAAACAACCTCGAAGAGGTTGAACAGGTCTTCGGGCCGGATGGTGTTATTAAAACTCTGGTGCAGGCCCGAAAAAAAGGTATTGTAAAACATCTGGGTTTTTCCGCCCATTCGGAAACGGCAGCTCTGGAAATGGTCAGGCGTTTTGATTTTGACACCGTGATGATCGGTATTAACTGGCCTTGCTGGTTTGGAAGTAACTTTGGTCCTCGGATAATAAAAAATGCCCGGGGGAAAAATCTCGGCATAATTGCCATCAAAGCCTTTGCAAAAAGAAACTGGAAAGATAAAGCGGAACGAACCCGCTGCCCGAACTGCTGGTATTGTCCGGTCGAAAGTTATGAGGAAGCCCTGCTCGGCCTGCGGTTCACACTTTCCCTGCCTGTAACTGCTGCTATAGCACCAGGCCATCCGACGCTTCTTAAATGGGCCTGCCGGGCCGCACAGAATTTTGAACCTGTCGACATCAATACTTACAAAGAATTGCTGCAGGAAAATTCCGACTTCGAGCCGATCTTCCCGCAGAAAAAGGGTTGAAAAATGAGATTGCAGTTTATCGTTTGTAAGGTGCTGCAGAGAGAAGCGTATTACTGTGCTGCACGCGCAAAAAACGTCGTCGACATCGTCATTATGCCGCAGGGGCTGCATAATGAGCCTGAAAAGCTGCGAACCGAAGTTCAAAAGGCTCTCGACAACACAACCGATATTCAGGATAGGCCTTACGACGCTTCACTGCTCGGCTACGGCTTGTGCAGCAACGGAATAGTAGGCCTGTCCGCAAGGATTCCTGTTGTTATACCAAGAGGACACGACTGCATTACACTGCTGCTCGGATCAAAGGAAAAATACCGACAGTACTTCGACTCGCACCGCGGCATATACTGGTACAGCCCCGGCTGGATAGAAGACAACAACCAGCCCGGCAAAGAACGATACGAAAAAACCCTCATGCAATACCAGGAAAAATACGGCCCGGACAACGCCCAATATCTTATGGAAATGGAGCAAAACTGGATCAAGGAATATTCATGGGCAACGTATGTTGACTGGGGCTTTGACGATTCGCAGAAGTACAGGGAGTTTACGAAAGAATGTGCAAAGTATCTGAACTGGAATTATGACGAGCTTAAAGGAGAACCTTCTCTGATGCAAAGACTTTTTGACGGTCAATGGAATGAAGAAGAATTCCTCGTTCTTGAGCCCGGCAAACAAATCGCAGAAAATATCACCCACACCGGAATAATAAAAGCCTCGTGATACACCCCCCAAAAAGCAGACCCCCGGAAGATTCGAAAAACCGGCTTCGTAGAACATTTCGAATCGGCTACGCTCCTGGTGTATTTTTTGGTCTTAAATGCCATGTAAAAAAGAAAAACCACCAGTCCGCAAACTATTACCCAGTCGATAGGCTGCATATTCAGGCCTCCTCAGGCTTTCAATAAATGACAAATATTACCGCCAAAGCAATCGCCGGCTTGTAAATTTCTTCTTAATCCTCATCTCAAATTATTTTTTACAAGTCAACCTCATCCGGCGCAACGACTTCCAATTTTCTTTGGTCTCTGCTCTCTCTGAGAATTAAATCAAATTCCCTTGGCCTCGGAATCGACTCACCAAATTCGAACAGTACCCAGACGTTCCGAACAGAGCCATAATTTACACCAGTAGTTGTGATACCTCTTGCGCCGAAGCGGGAAAAAGCCTCCTTTGAACGCGGCTTATGGAACACCGCTATTTTTGAGCCGTCCGGCAAATCCTTTGTTAGTTCCATCATACTCTGCACTATCTCATGTGTGTTCTGTCCGGTTGCCAGAATCTCTTTGACTTTTGCTCGGCTTGAACTAATGTTGCTGACAATAATCAAACATGCCATCGGTATTAGGACATACCGTAACCGGCTTTTTTTCGCCCAGACGAAAGTTAATATTATCGCTGAAAGCAGCGCCAATGAACATAGGCTGGCCATAGCATAGTACTCACTAACCCTCCCGAGCAAAAACTCAGGGAATAAAGAACACAATAATAAAACAGCAATAAATATGGCTGTAACTTTATTTTCTCTGCTACCCTTTACGATTAACGATAACCATCCGCTGAAAAGAACAACACCCCAAATTATGGCAGGAAACAAAAACAATGCTGCTCCTGAATATTCCCTACGCACTATTTTTAGATATGTTGCATATGAATTTACCGGGTTAATGCTCCCCAAAAGAAGCGTTGCAATGTTTTTAACGTTGATCAACGGCCTGAACCTCATGTGCGGATAGCCGTGAACATCTGCATATCTTAGCAAAGGTATCGCTGCTTTTGTAAAGGTATACCTAATCAGAAAATACCCAACAACCCAAACGAGGAGAAGTCCGATTAGTGCCGTCATCTCTTTGCGGTACCGCAATTCACGCCGATAAATTAACACAATGACAAAAACTCCGGCGGCCAGCACCAATCCACGGATACCTGTCTCTTTGGTCAGCACAGATATTGTCAGAAAACATATAAAGCCCAAAAGAAGACCCCATCGAACGCTATTTGTCCTGTCATCGGAATCCCGTTCGTTGAGCCAACGCCACAACATCCACGCCCCGCTCATAGTAAAAACCACCGGAAGCACATTAGTCACCCCCCAAGCCGTGGATATTGGAAAGACTAATACCTGAGAGCAGGCTATCCACAATGAACAGAACATCGCCGGCCAAAAGCCGGCCCCCAAGGCACGGGAAAAGCAGCCGACCAGAACGGAAGCTACGCCGACAACCGCCAGGCTTATTAACACAACTCGTGTATTCACAGCATCAAGATTGTCAGCGTCACCCGCTAGTACAGGATAAAGAATGAAATACGAAATCGGAATCCAGTGCACCCCATCGTGGGTCGTTGTCGCCAGGCGGCAAAATGTGGATGCCAAACCCCCAGCCTCTGTTTTAACACAGCCGGCCATTCTATATGCATGCCCGTCCTCATAGCCTCGATGTGCCCCCCAAACGCCCCAAAATGCCGGCAATAACACCAAAACAACAAAGGGCAAGATAACCAAACAATGCCTGAAATAATTTTTTAAAGCCACTTATCCCTGCCTCGAAGTACAACCATCTCAAGTCTTTTTTAATGGTCGAAACTTAAACAAATTATTTTGCACTATGATTCTTTACGGCTGCCAGACAACGATATCTTTTTCCTTTAACCGGAAAGTCATACTATCCTTCGGCGGCATTTTTTCGATTTTTCCATTCAGATGAAGGATTCTGCTGTCTTTGCTTGTTGATTTATTAAAAGCCTCAAGATCGATCGAAACCTTTGCTGTTCCAGCAGATAAGAACGCTGGTACGAAGGCCCTCTTTCTTGCATTGGGCAAGTGCCTTGCGAAGAATCCTTTTCTCTTTTTCACTATAGTCCAGTATGTCAGGGTTGCCTAGCCTGCTATAATTTCCCAGCGAGTTATAGTACCAGACGCAAAGATGATTCACACCATACTTTTTCCCGATTCTTGCGACTTGCGGCATGGACTCTAACGGCCTTACAGGCGCACCATCAAAACTGCGGAAGAATATATTCTGAAATCCTATAGCTTCTCTCGCCCATCCAGGTGTATCGGCAGGCACATACCAGGTATCGACCCAGTTGTTGTATCTATCTGCTGTGTCCCGCCAGTCGCCTGCATGGACGCTTATCCCCATCGGGGGAGACTGCCAGGTTTGCCCTTTTTCGATGCGTGTATAGTGCGCGATGCCGAAGCAAAGATTCAATCCTGGATTGTGGCCGGCGAGATTTTCAAACGCGAAGGAATAATTCTTTGCCTGTTCATGATAGCTCATATAGCTTATGCCGCCTTTAGGCCCTGACAAATCGATCCATGGTGTATAAGTGTAAACACTGGGGAAATTCAATCGCTGATGGCAGCGGATATAAGTCATGCCTTTATTCATCGGGAACATATATGGGTCGATTGAGCCGCTTCCGACGTAAACAAGTTTGTCTTTGCCCTTTCCGCCCTGCCCCTCCCAGCCTGAGATCTGCGGAAACCAGACATCCGTGATTTCGCTTTCGCCCCGGTTGGCAACCTTTATCGTAAATATGAATTCATCATCTCCGCACGACTCAATCGAAACCTCAGCGGCTATCGGCAACCTGCCTTCCACACATGAAAGACTATTCCACTTCAGCACAAGCCCTTTTCCCGATTTTCGAATCTGCGGAGGTGGAGATATGGTATTATCGGCATACCTGCTGTGCCATCCGTCGCGGGGCACTATCAGGGTAAACAGCCGTCCTTTCTCTGCCCCCTGTCTGCCTGTGCTGTTGACGTGAACAAGATGGCTTCGAGCATCCTCAATCCGAACAATATTGCCGTCTTTTTTGTCAATGACAAGCCTGGTTCTTCCGTTAATAAGCTCCATGAAAGTTTTCCGTAATTGATATGTAAGCAAATCCGAAAACAGCGCAGAACGGCTCTCTCCCGAAACACTCTTATTGCTATACCCTCCCGCCTCTTAAAAACTGTTTCATCCTGTAGTTAAACCTTATAACTACATTACCTCCAGCCGGCGAAGTGTCGCCTTGGCCCAGCGAGAGCTTCGAATCTGTGCGAAAATCGCAAGCAACGCCACCAGAAGCCACAGAGCGATGAATCTAAGATACAGCAGCGCCTTGCAGAATAGTGACACACCCGGCCCGCACGCAGGACACCATCGCAAAAGCTCATCGGGAGTGTAAATTGCTCCCGTTATTATTCTGCCAAACACACACTGCCACGGCAAAAGAAACGCAAGCAGAAACAGTGACAGGAAAAACGCCCTGCATATATGGTTTATACCGCCAAACCTGGCGACGAGTGATAGTTTCAGGCTGAACATCAGGGTCAGAGAATAAACCCCGGCGGCAATAATGATAACATAATTAAATAACTTGATCAGCCCGGCAATGTATGCGAACTTTAAGGGGAATATCTTCTGGAGAACACTTGCCGTTATGTTTTGCTTCTCCACCACCACAATGACATTGGGTTCGCTCAATTGCTGTGTCGCTTTCTGGGCTGCAGCGGAAATATCTTCCTTTTCCGCTTCGGCTTTAGCGCCAATATCAGACTGTTTTTCTTCTGGTGCAGACTGCTTAACCGCCGCAGAAGCAGGCTCGGCACCATCTGATCCGGTTGATACTGCTGACTGAGCCGGCGACGTCGATTTCTGTTCTGTAGCGGTAGTCAACCCAAGATTAACTACCCAGAACAACCCCTGCAGCAGCAACAGGCACAGCAGTATTACTATGAAAAGGAAATTCTTCATTGCTCGAAAAGCACCAATTGCCTCCAGTGAATCGGTAGTAGTAAGAAGTTCATCATGTTTCTTTTCGTCGTTCATTTTTATCTCCTGCTATTTTTTATAAAAACCAGAGATCAAAATTCAACCAGTCCCTTTTTAACACTGTCTATTTTGCGCATGTTTTGTCACTTTTGCAATGAAGAATTTTTTCTTTTTTCCCCAAAACACCTTTTTTCACGATGAAATCCAGACATATATAAAAATACTATATCTGCGTCAAAGAAACCTATCTGCCCCGGCACCAGAACTTAAGTCCACCTGCAGCTGCAGGATATTCCTGGTTTGCTCCGTAATTGCGGTCTCTTGAGACGCCCTGACCGCCGCTACCCAGATTATCTTCCTTGAATCCTCGATTACCAAAAGGCTGTTTCTTCGCTGCGGTTTGATCCTTTCGTTCGTAAGAAACTTCCCCAGTTTTTTGGGCACCTTCAGCCCGAACGGCACAAACCTGTCACCTGCCCTGCGGTACCGAATCTTCAGCGGCATCACGATCTTATCGAAATCAAACCACTCCGTTTCTTTCGATTTTGAAGCTTTGAATTGCTCAATATCACATTGATCGGCTTTCAGAAGCACAGCATTGATCAAATGCTCTCCGAAACTGGTTTGTCCGGGCGCCTCCAGAAATTTCTCTCTGATGCTCGTTTGTACCGCTGTATAGCTGCTTTTTCCAACAACCAGCCTGTCATATTCACGCCGTGCAAAAAAGCCCGACGGAAGCTCCACCAGCCTGCCGGTTGCTTTTTCATCCACAAGAGCGGATATCCCCTTGTAATGCTTTTCTGTAAGATGCCTCTCACCGCTGCCCAGGCGTGTTAATGCCCGACGAAACAGTTCGAATCTTACCATTGGTCCATGCTTCAATAAGCCCTTAATATCCATCACTGTTCCCGTCAGACTCTGCGCATTGACAATATCTTCCCAGGCCGGGTCAGCAGCCTTATCAACCAGCTTTTGCAGCCGGCTGCTTTGCCGGGCCAGAGCGCATAACATTTCCACAACATCCTGCTTACATCGATTTTGAATGCTCTCGATTAACTGATGCCTGATAAAATTACGCGTATAGCAGACATCGTAATTCGTACGGTCTGTGCGCCAGTTGAGCCTGCGATCTTTGAGGTATTTGATCACTTCGTCCCTGCTCAGGCACAGAAGCGGACGGATAAAAGTTACGCCATTATCGAACACCCTTTTAGGTTCAATGCCCCCAAGCCCCCGAAAACCGCATCCTCTCCAAAGACGATGCAGCACCGTTTCGGCATTGTCATTTTTCTGGTGTGCTGTCGCCACACACCAACTGCCGTTCTCTTTGGCAATTTCACTCAGCCCCTCGAGACGAAGCTGCCGCGCTGCCGTTTCAATCGAGAGCTTGTGTTTGGCCCCATAGCTCCGCACATCGACCCGCCGCACAATAACTTCAATGCCAAGTCTGGAGCCGAGTTGGGCCACAAATAACTCGTCAGCCTCGCTGTCCTGGCCGCGAAGCTGGTGGTTGATATGAGCAATCTGCAGTATTGCCTCAATTCTGTTTGCATTTTTCAGGTCGCTGAGAATATGAATTAACGCTACAGAATCAGCTCCCCCCGATACAGCAACGGTGATTTTGCCCCCCAAAGCTGTCAATCCCTCACTCCTGATAAACGCCGCTACTTTGTTCTGAATCTCACAACTCATAGCTGCTGATTATATAGAAAAACAGCGAGACTGTCTAAACCCGTATTTTCAGGCCCGGACAGCCTCGCTGTCGGCATCAGAACAAACCAGGTTGTTCTGCTATTTTTCTTTCGTTTGTTCACCCGCCAATTCTGCAACCCGCTTCTCGGCAATATTGCGATACTTCGGCTCCTTTTCGATAGATTCCCTGTATAGCCGAAGTGCCTCGTCCCGCTGCTTCAGGCGGCGATCCAGTATTGACGCGGCTTTGTAACGAGCGGGATGAGGTGTCTCTGTATCCCACTGGTATGTTCGCTGGAAGTATAAAAGCGCAATTGAGTAATCCTTGAAGTGATAATAAATTTCACCAGCCATGAAAGCGGCATCGTCAATCTTGTCGCTGGATGGGTATTTTTGTATCACTTGATTGAACTTGTCCAGCGCGATTCGCATCTTGTCGTCGTTGACTAAGATCGGGATAAGCCGCGCAGCCTTATAATAACTGACCGCCTCATCATAAAGTGCGTTCGCTGCCGGAATCGGCTTGATTGCCTTAAGCTCAGGCCCGGCAACTTCTGCCTGGATTATATACCGATACTGCGGCATCAGATCCAGTTGAGCAAGCTCCTTCTGTGCCCATTCCATCTTCATGTTATTGCCCGTCTGGGTGTAATAATCGATCAGCGACTGCAGCCCCTGGCGATAAGCCTGGCGATAAGTTGCGACCTGTTCGACTATGTCCGCTTCGACCGCGCCGGAAACTACCGGCACCTGCACCGGTTCCGGTGCGTATTTTGTCCGCGGCGCGATAATTTGCCCTTCGCCCTTGTTAACTTCCAGACACCCCGCCAGAACTAGGGTTATCGCGATTAAAGACATGCCCAGAAATACCTTTGCCATTTCGGCCTCCTTTCAAAAAATAATCTCCAATCCCTACACTGATATTAGAATCCTTCCACGTCCGTTTGTCAACCACTCAAATTGTTCTGCTGAACCGGCCTACCATTGTGCCTCGATATAAGGCCCGATCGGTCCCTCTCGCTTCGGCTGCGGGCGGGATTTGAGAATCGCTTCGGCTATGGCAATATCGCTCTTGTGCGTCAGCTTGATGTTGGAAGCGTCTGTCTCCACGATGCTGACCTTTTCACCCAGCGCCTCGACAAGCTGTGCATCGTCGCTGATCAGAGTCGTATCCAGATTCTTCATGTTGCCATATGCCCTTTTCAGCAGTTCTTGGGAAAATACCTGTGGTGTCTGGGCCTCATAAAGTTCGCTCCGGTCGACCGTATCCACAATCAACCCGGCTTTACACTTTTTTATCGTCGCCCTGACGGGGCAGGCAAGTATTGCTGCGCCTGTTTTCGAAGCTGCCTTAATAACCTCGTCAACCCACTCCTTTGTAACACAAGGCCGGGCCGCATCATGAACAGCAACTATTTCAATTTCGCTCTTTACAAGCTCAAGACCCTTGCTTACCGTGTCGAATCGCTCCGTGCCGCCGATGAATACCTTTGTTCCGTGAAAGCCGAGAACATCACCCCACTTCACTTTGATCAGTTCTTCTTCCTCCTCTGATATCCCAAGCAGTATCTGCTTGACGTCATCCCGATCGGCGAAAACCTCCACACTGCGAAGAAACGCTGCCCTTCCTGCCACATCAGCCAACTGTTTCTTCCTCTTGTCCCCGAACCTGCTGCTCGTCCCCGCCGCACAGATTATAACCCCAACCTTCTTACTCATCGATCACAGACTCCTCTTCTGGCAATCAGTACTCTATACCCTTCCTGGCGCCAATACTTTTCTCGAACGGGTGTTTGATGTTTTTCATCTCCGTCACAAGGTCCGCAAGCTCAATCAGTTCTGCCGTTGCGCCCCTGCCGGTCAGCACAAGCTCAACCCCGCGATGCCTTCGATCGATTATTTTTTTTATGTCCGCCAGTTCCGCCAGGCCCTTTGACAGGCAAAACACTATTTCATCCAGAATTATCAAATCATGCGACCTACACGCCGCAAGATCAGCAATCTCGGTCAGCCTTTCGTGAATAGCCTTGCGCGCCTGTTCAAAGGCTCCCTTGTCGTCAAAAGACCTGTTCATATCCCACGCCTGTGAAAAAGGCTGGATTGTTATCAGAAGATGCGCTGCTTTAAGCGCTCTGCGCTCCCCGAGTTCCAGAGAGGCAGGCTTGAGAAACTGACAAATCAGGCTGCTGCGCCCGTGACCAGCCGCCCGAAGTGCAAGACCCAGCATCGCTGTTGTCTTTCCTTTCCCGTCACCCGTATATATCTGTACAAGCCCTGCTTCCAGCATTACATAATTATACGCTGTAAAAACAAATTAAAAAGCCCAAAATCCGGATTAACAACTTTTGGCTATTGCCCCATGCCCGTCAGGACATTAAAATCGGCTCTATCGCACAACTGAACTTAAAATTGAAAGGAATCCCGATGCAACAGGTCACAGTGGGGCTGATAGGCTGCGGCGTTATGGGAAATGTCGCTCTCGATACAGCCAGCCGATTAGACAGCGTTCAGATTGCCGCTGTTGCTGACGTGCGAAAAGAAGCAGCCGACCAGGCCGCGGAAAAATACGCCGCAAAAGCGGTCTATTACGATGGTGCCGAACTGCTGCGGGACAGCAATATCCAGGCTGTTATCATTGCCATGCCGACGTGCTGGCGGGTGGAACTGGCGATGCAGGCTTTTAGCGCGGGAAAGCACGTCCTGCTCGAAAAGCCTGTCGCGATGAACGCCTCGCAGGTACGCCGGATGATCAAAGCAAGGGGAAATCTCATCGCAGGCTGCTGCTCCAGCAGGTATCAATTCTATGATTCCACCAAAGCAGCGACGGCTTTTATCGCTACAGGCGTGATGGGCAGTATCCGCCTGATCCGTGTAAGAGCACTTGGCTCGGCAAAGCCGCCAGGCAAAACACCGCCGCCGTGGCGACTCAAAACCGACCTGAACGGCGGCGGAATCCTTATGAACTGGGGCTGCTATGATCTCGATTACATCTTCAGCCTTTTCGGCTGGAAGCTTCAGCCTGCCCTTGTCCTTGGCAGGACCTGGCCGTTGGCGAGAAAATTTGCCGCCTGTGCTACCCCCGATTCCGACGCAGAGACACACGCCGCGGCATTTATACTCTGCAAAGACGGCACAGCAATCAGTTTCGAACGAGGTGAATTCGCTGCTGCCCGCGAGGAAGCTGCCTGGGATATAATCGGCACCCAAGGCTCGCTGTATCTTTACATGACGCCCGCTGAAGACAAGAAAATCATATACACAAAAGGCAATGATGATTGCAGTGTATCTGAGGAAATCATCTGGCAGGGAAAAGAAAACTGGCAAACCGGCAGCGCAGACGTTGTAATCGATTTTATTGAAGCAGTCAGGCAAAACCGCCCACCCGGGACGGACCTGGAAAAAGCCTTGCTGATCCAGAAAACAACCGATGCAATCTACTTATCCGCCCGACAAGGTAAAGCAGTGGAAATCTGAAAGCCCGCTCCAGAATCCGGGTAATCATTCTGAGCCATTGCATAGCGGTCTTTTCATCTCTTTATATCCCCCTCTTCTTCTGCTCTGGTCGGAACTCGGTCAGGGTGTCATGTGGCCAGACATCCTGACCAAGATCAGGATTCTCGGCTGCCATAACTAAGACCGATTTAATGCAACCAGTCAAGATTTCGGCTAATGAGTAGCTCAGTCATCTTGGCATGATGGGTGTTCTTCATTGCAACACACTTAATCTCAAACGAATGGCGCTCCGCAATGTTCCGAACATCGGGTGAATCATCATAGGTCAGAAGAACATCCCCGGCTGCTCGTTCTGCAGTCGAGAAAAGCAGTTCGTGGTCAATTTCATGGTGGGTGTAAAGCCGCCTCCCGGCACGTTTACTATTGGCACCTCCCGCTGTATATGGAGGGTCAATGAAAAATGCGGCTCGTTTGCGCCCAGCATAATCCTGCATGACTGAGATTCCGTCACCATATATAAATGTAAACCGGTCTCGTATCCGCCCGATTGCTCTAATACGCTTTGCCAGTGTTTCAGGATACCAGCGAGATTTCAGACCCTTCCCATTCTCCCCATTCTTAATCAGGCTCGACCCTTGGGCCAGAATACCGCCGTGATATGTCCGATTCTTCAATATCGTCCGAAAAGCTTCCTCGCGGGTGTCCATTGCTTCTAATGAAAGAACATCCTGTACGCTTTGCAATGTTACATCGAAGCTCAATATGCGTTCCGCAAGCCACTCCGCGTCACCCTCGATAATAGTTTGCCACACCGCGGCGACCTGCTTATCTAATTCGACCAGGATGACATGCTCCGCCAAACCCTCAAAGGCTACAGTTAAGCCCACAATGCTCCCGCCGGCGAACGGCTCAATAAATATGGCAGGACGCTTTTCAATGCTCGTAAGCCACTGACGTATGTGTGGGATTAGCCATGTCTTCCCGCCGGGATATCGAAACGGGCTTCGCTGAGGAACCGAAGCTACATTAACCACCAGCTCCGATGCAGGAACGTCGAAGAGGGTCATCTGATATCCTGAATTAGAAGGGTGCATCAATGACCTCCGTATCAGGCGCATTGTTGTTGTCCAGCTTTTCATCGACCTTTACTTGAAGCACCTCAATAAAATCTTTCATATCTCCCGGCTCAGAGCGTGTGATCTTTTCCAAACTCTCGTTGAACTTGGTGTAAACGGCTTTCCACCGCTTCAATGTGAAGACATTAGATGTTTCGTCTTGAACCAGGTCGTACACAAACCAAGCAATGTCCGCGCCCGCGGGCTCAACCTCTTGCAATGTCGGCAAAGTATTGAAAAAGCCTCGGTTCAGAGCAACAGCAGTTTTCTTTCTCCAAGCTTTGAGTATTCCACCCTTGAAGATTAGCTGCGGGGCAAGCCTCTTGCGTGAAGACGAAAGGTAATCGGGCTTGGGATAGTTCGGGCGCGTGCTCCAGTCCATCTTAATCCGTTCCTCAGGTGCTTCCATGTAATGTTCAAACGGATTGCGGACATTGCCTGAAATATAAACAGCTTGAACTTCAAGCGCACCAAAATCCGTGACCTTCCCACGGTCATTATACGAACAGAGAACAACGTCGATGTTGCCAGCCGAGTTCCCATGTTTATCTTTCAGCCTTACCTCCGTTAACGTTGTCCATTTTGTGCCTTTGGAAAAAAAGAATGAAGCAGCATCTTCAGCAATCAACCATTGCTCTCTGAAGCGAATAGGGCAGGTAATAACGATGTCTTCTCCGTCAAATATACTGCATACCCCGAGTGGGTTGTTCGCTTTGTCCTTGGTGCAGTTAGGCACCTTATTACCGAAACGACAAAGTGCATTATGTCGGTAACGTTTTGCCTCTGAGGTAATGTTGTTGGTCGGAAACCCAAAAACTTCTGCAAGTGGCTCTTTAGCCATGACATTGACCTTTCTTGAGATTTATATCCCTACTATGTCTTGTGGATGGAAAAAACTGGTTCCCCTTCTTTGCCTGAAAATCTCATTTTTTTCGCCTAACTGCCTTAAAACAACTGACCAGCCTTTTTGCCCGTTTACAACGCCACGATGTAAAACCGCAATGCCTCAATATAAGCTAACAATGCTATGATGTAAGGCGACACTGTCGCTTTGTAACTTTGCAATGCCACGATGTAAGCTCACAATACCACGATCACCACGCCATTTTAACGATTGCTCACATATCACGACCTACATCCTACTTTGGTTTATAATCATCACAGTATTCAATGTTATCTCTTTTTTCGTTATGTTTGTCGCACATTCCATCTGTTGGTTCAGAATCCATCTCTTCGCCAGTGCTAAGATGCAAGGGATAGTTTAGTGGTTTCCAAAATTTACAATTCCAGCATTGAGTTTTGTCCATTTTATCCTCGTTTCAGAAAAGTTAATCACCGCACCATTTTAACGACCGCCGATTTACTTATTGTTTTTGCCCGTTCTTGCTTAACGAGTCTATCTTTTGCTCTAAACTTCTGATTTCTTCGTCACGCATAATAAGATATACTTCAAACCATTCTAAAACACCGGTAATCAGAAAATATAATACAATAGTCCCAAACAAAGGAGCTCCAAGCCAAGCGCTGAAGCCTTCTTCTATTGCTAACTTGGGGTATGGTGAAAAACTGGCAAGAATAAAAAATAAAGAGAAAAAAAGTTCAAGCTTCCAAGTTACCATCTTTGTTCCAAAATCGTCTCCAACACTTGCACGAAATTTATGTTTTGACTTTGAATTTTTCATCTAATCCCCTTTCAGAAAAGTTATCCACACACCATTTTAATCAATTTACTACTCAAAATCGCAATCTCCCTAATCCTTAAATACAGCAATCAATACCATCGCAACCAATATCCCTACTGTTACAATTACCAACCAAAAATTTAGTCTATGATTGTTTTTTTCTCTCTGGGCATGTAAATAATCATTAAATCTGGTGTCAAGTTCTGGTTCACTTAGATTGTATCCTTCAGGGGCAAGGCTGCTTATTCCGTGTCGTTTTAATATCTCTGCTTTTTGGTGTTCTTTGTCGCCAGCACCTTTTTCTGTTATCCTGCTAATCTCATCCCACTTTTGCTCAAGCTTATCGAGTTCTTTGTTTTTCATGATATCCCCATCCAGAAAAATCTCACCGCATCATTTTAGCAATTGACGATTTACTCATTGTTTTTGCTCGGCACTATATATTTCCTTTTTCAATCTCTTTTCTTACCAAAGCGTTAAAACTTGACGATTCTTTGACTTCTCTTTTGAATTGTTTTTGGTCTGTCTGCGACCTTTTTTCAATATAAATATTTATTCTGTCTTTAAGTTCATATGGTAGAGGTCTATCTTCACCAGTGCTGAGTGTAGTATCATCAGGGTCGCCAAAAATAGGGAGACTCCCTCCCACCCTTTTTGCCGCTTGTTCTTCAGTAAGTCTATCTTCTTGTCTTAATTTTAAAAATAAAGTAAATCTGTCCATAAAATCAGCCTTTTGCATCATTCTTCTTTCAAGGTCGTGCATATTCCACCAGCATTTTATATCTTCGTCTCTTACACCTTCGCTCCTCAGTTTTGCCAGCATAGATTTATATTTTTTATCAATTGTTTCTTTTTCTAAGAAAATATCACCTATATTCTGAGGTAAATCCAAAGTTCCTTCTCTTTTAGCTTCTTCTTTTGCCTCCTTAAGCAGACGGTGGACGGTCCTTTTTGCCTCAACTGGTGATACGCCTTTTTCCTGAAACATGGTAACGTAAAGTTTTCCAAGTTGCTTCTCGATATTTGACTTGAAAAATAATCCCATAATCAATCTCTTTAATAGTTTACTTTTTTACAAAACCACCATCACCCTATTGCTCGCTTGTCCTTCGCCTGCCTTATTTATCGCTTTAACACGATATTCGAGTTCTTCTTTTCCCTGCTGGTCGAATAAAGCCCGCCGATGCTCTCATAAACTACACCGCCTCAGCAGGAAAATCAACTGATTTCGTGGACAATCAGGTTCGGCTTCAACTTTTTGCTTTGGCGTATAATCTGGGCAATTTCCTGAGACGATTGGCGTTGCCCAATCCAAAATCGCAAATCCAAAATCGTTTGAATCCCCAACCCCTAACCCCTATCCCCCTCCCCCATCCCCCAGCCTCTTTTCGCCCAATCCAAAACTTGTGGTGAGAGAAGCCGAACCATCCCCAATCGAGGATTTCTAATTTACCGCTAAATTTCTGTTTTTTGCTCTGTAATTTTGCTTTTTGATTTTTAATCTTTGATTTTTTCTGCCCCCAATCCCCATCCCCCAGACTAAAGACTCCAGACTAAAGACTAAAGACTTCCTTCGCCTCATTCCCGCAGGTCCGCATAATCGTTACAACCGTTAAACTCGCCATATCTTAACACGAAAAAAATCGAAAAAATGGTATAAAAGTAGTACAAAACGTAGCAAGAACTGGGTAAAAAGGAGCGCACTTTTCGCAAAAAATGATACAAAAATCCAAAAAAATTTCCCCTTTTTTAACTGTCGAACCTTCATATCCGCCCAAAAACGAAGATTTTCCCCCTCAAAACCACCCCCAAAATCCCCAATTCCCGACTTATTTTTCCACATAACTCCCCCCGCGCAAGCCTTTTCTCTCCGCCGCGAAAAGTTGTTGGATAGGTTTTAATTCACGACGAAGGCTTCGAATCCCTGCAGAGGGGCTTTGGTTTTTGAGCTTGGGGATCCGGCTGTAATTATAAACGCTCCGGGCCTGACCAGGTAAAGCAGATAAAGCTCACTGATGCTCTGTGCCTTTGCGGGAAGCAGAAAAGCTTGAGGAAACGGTTTCGTAACTGTTCCAGCAGAGTTTATCACAAGCCCGCCGGGAACCTGAGAAGCGTCAAGAGAACAATAGGCAACTTCATATGTGAGCACGGCGCCGAGCCTGCCTGCTGCGACAAGTCCGGCGGGATGATGGACGTGGCCGGAGACATCGTACAGAACGGGGAATTGGGCGGAGTTTATTTGCATCCCAGTAGAGGGGTTGCTGCACTTAAGCGAGATGATCTGATAGCCGGAACGCGGACTCAGCAGGGTAGTAACAGGCTGGCTCCTACTTTGTTTCCTGCGGCGTACCTGCGAAGAGTCTTCTATAGGTAAAACAAGCTCTGTGTGAACGCAGGTAATCATGTCTCCGTCAAATTTTGTTTCCATATTCAACGGTGTTTTTGCTGCAGCGAGCCATTCGTCCATATTGCTTATTTGCAATGAAGTTCCAGCCAGCAGGTTAGGCTTTGTAGCCAGTTCCAAACCGTTAATACCTCCTGATGAAACCTGCTCAAGTTTTGCGGGCCCTACGCTGACGAGCTTGTCGGGCTGGATAAATGGGATTATTGTGGGAGGCTGCTCAGCAGGTCTGGTTGACTCGACCTGGGCGATTGCATTTTCTTTGAACTGTACAAAAGCCGGAACACAGCCGGTGGGAATATGAAACGCCAGATCCAGCCATCTGACAGGGCCATAATTTGGGTCGTTGGTAAAATTTACCGCCTGCATCAATATAGATTCATTGAGAGGCCTTAACTGTATAGTGTCGGCGGTGCGCAAATAACCTATTGGATAAGCAGTATATCCGGTATTATCCGTGCTGTTTTTTTGGCTGCAAATCAGGCGCAGTTGAGAAAGAGTAAACAGGACGCGGTTGCTTTCGTCCATAGCGCCGCCCTGTTTTCTGGAGCCGGGCTTTATCCCCACTCGAAGTATAGTCAATGTGTGGCGGCCCTTGAGCCTCACCGGCTCACCGGTAGTATTGGTAAGGTCATCAGGAGCGGGCCAGAAGGAGTTTTTGCGCGGAACAATAATAGCCTTGCTGCCGGTAACAATATCAATTTCCCTGTCAATGGGGATTCTGTTAAGGAAAATCTGATTGGTAAAATCAGGATGCAGCAATGCGAAACTTTTGCTGCCGCTGAAGCTGCCGCTGCTCATCGCATCTATCAGGCCGGTGATAAATCCATCGGCATTCAGGAAAATTCTGTTGGGCTGGTCCGGGTCAGGCCTGTTTTTGTCGAAGCGGGCGTAAGGCCATTTTGCGGGTATCGGCATCATGGCAACGGCGTTGAGCAGGATGCCGGCAAGCACCAATCCCAAAACAGCTCCAAAAACTATAGAGCCTATTCGCTCGAAAAGCGGAGGAAATTCAACGTCGAAATACACCAGCTTCGCAGCGATTACTCGCAGGATTGCGAAACTTATGATAAATATAAGTATAAAACATCCCGGCTGTGCCCATGCAACGCGAAAGTCATATTCGTAGAACAGGCTTGCCGCTTTTTCAAAAAAACTAAACGCCAGGCCTGCTGCGCATATAGAAGTTACCAGTGAAGCAAATGCCTTAACAGTTCCTCCCTTGAAATACTGTTTTGCTACGCAAGCCAGTATTATTATTGCGGTAACTAAAACGGCCGGCATAGTATCTCCCGGATATCGCTGTCGGTTCGGCAATCTGTCTGTAGTTTGGTTTCTGTTTTTTCGTTATTCATTTGCTTTTTTCCTGGGCGGGGCAAATTCTCTGATTACTTCGTTTATGGAAACAATGCCTTCGGCTACTTTACGGATTGCCTGCTCCTGCATATAAAGCATTTTTGCACGTCTGAAGAGCGTGCTTATTTCAGGAAGGGGCTTATTCCCCTTAATAGCCGTCCTTAACTCATCGTTTATAATAATACACTCGAAAACAGCCGTTCTTCCATAGAAGCCCGTACCCTGACAATGCTGACAAATCGACTCCTTGCCACGCTTATCATATATGACTTTGCCTGCCCGGTAGAAGACTTTGACCTTGTCAGCGGGGATGTTGAATTTCCTGAGAACCTGCATGTTAGGCTCGTATGCCTGTTTGCATTGATCGCATAGTTTGCGAATAAGACGCTGACAACTGATTCCTATCAGTGTTGCGGCAACGAGTTTCCTGTCGTTGACAAGGCTGATCCATTTGCCCAGGGCATTTATAATGTTCGGCATTTCCAGGGTTGTGTACATTATCTTGCCGTCTTTGGCGCCGACACAAATCAACTGGGCAGTCTCGGCGTCCTGACAGTCGGCAACACCCACAATATCCGGCCCGGTCCGTAGAATGGTCTGTAGTTTTCTTGCATAGGAGGTAGTGCCGGTGTCACTCAGTGAAAAAACGTTTTGTGTCAGATTCTGCAGTTCGGCAGTGGGGTGTTTTTCAAGTGTATTGATATTAAAGAGAAATGGATCATGATTTCTCAAGATTGCATAAAAAGTAGTGGTAACACCTGTTTTCCCGGGGCCGGCAATAATAAATACACCGCTTTTTCTATCTCTGATCTGGTTCAGCATCTCATACTGGTTGGCGGTCAGACCGATATCCGCCAGCTTGAGCAGTCCTTCTTCGCGGATATGGACCAATTGGACCTGTTCACCGGCTGTGGAGCCAGCCGTAGTTACTTCCCATTCGTATTTGTCCTGCCCTTTGGCAATCTGAAATTTACCTTTCTGCGGCTTTCTTCTTTCATTGATATCCAGATCTGCCAGTTGCTTGAGGAAACGGATGAAGAGATCTATTTCCTCTTTATCTCTGTCGGGCTGTTTGAAGCCGACACCGTCGATTCTGTACACAACATTATAGGTATTGACGGTGGGCAAAAATGAAATATGGCTTGTCCGCCTCCATATTGCATCGTCGAGAATTTCGTTTGCAGTTTTATAGCCGTAAAAGTCGGCACTTTTGTGCTGGGGCATGGGAACTTCATTATTGTTAGCTGTGCGGAATGTCATTCCCTTGCTGACAGCAGCGACTTTTTTCTGCTCGTCTATAAAAAGCCCCTTGATATGGTCGGCAGTAAGGACTCGTTCAAAGCTTGCAACCATGGCGTTTCGATGCATAACATATGCCAACGAAGCTGTGCTGACGGCGACGATAAAGAAAAGCAGGGCGATGGTAAACAAGGGCACGATTAGCCAAACTATTGTGGCGACTGCCCCGGCAGTAAAGACGATGCTCGTCCAGAGGGGCACTCGCGTTTTGACGTCTTTGGCATCCTTGTGCACCCATGAAACAACAGGCAGCCAGGCGAAAAACGAGACCACAAAGACAGCCATTTTCACCAGAGATATGTAACCGCCGTACTCAATATTAGCGATCAGTACATCCGTCATAAATTCTCCAATGCAGCCTTACAGGATACCGCTGGCGGTTGTTCTGATGCCCTTAAGGGCCATTTTCAGTTCTTCCGAGTTCGGGGCATGCTGGTAGGCTGTTTTGAGTTCGATGTATTCTTTCTGGACCAGATGGCACAAGCTGTCGGTAAAATCCTGCATGCCCTCATTCTGACAGGATCGTATTACCGCGGGCAGGTCTGCTTCGCGGCCATCGGATATGAGCTTTTTGGCGATTGGGTTTGCAATCAGGATCTCTATGGCAGGTATCCTGTCCACACCTTCCTTTATGCTCGGCAGAAGTATCTGACTTACTACCGCCCTGCATGTCAGGGCAAAATTTTGCCTTGCCAGATCCCTTTCTTCCTGCGGGAACAGGTCGAGGATACGCTGGACCGTTTGTGAAGCGCTTGCCGAGTGCATGGTGCCGAACACGAGATGGCCGGTCTCGGCTGCCCGCATGGCCGCGGTAATTGTGTCGTTGTCACGCATCTCTCCGATGACAACGACGTCCGGGTCCTGCCTCATCAGGGACCTGAGGGCATCGTCATAGTTTGGAACATCGATACCGATTTCTCGCTGCGAGACAATAGCCTTTTTGTCCTTATGCAGATACTCGATCGGATCTTCAATCGTGATAATGTGACAGGGGCTATTGCGGTTGATGTGGTCGATCATCGAAGCTATCGTTGTTGATTTGCCGCAGCCTGTAGGGCCGGTAACAAGGATCAATCCTTCCGGTGATTCGGCGATTTTTTCGACGATTGGAGGCAGGTGGAGCGCTTCAAAGGGAGGTATATTTGAACTGATTCGTCTTGCTGCTAGGCTGATCATACCCCGCTGCCGGAAGATATTGATTCGGAAGCGGTCGATATCGGTAACTTCGTGAGCAAAGTCCAGAGCACCGTTTTCCATGAAAAACTTTTTTTGCGCAGGGCTCATAATCTCAAAGACAAGCTGCTCCATTTTTGACTCGGTCATTTTTTCGCCGGTCGTTGTTTTAAGAGTGCCGTATACCCGTATCTTAGGGGCTTGGCCGACTTTGAGGTGCAGATCGCTTGCCCCGATCTTTATGGCATACTTAAAATACTTGTTAAGTTCTGGCTCAGAAGCGCTATCGACATGAGTATCTATCGGCTGGGGCTTGGGCATTAAAACTTCTCCTGAATACGTAAGCTGTTAGTCAGCAACAGGTTGGGCTGCATGCAATTATTTTGTCGGCAAAACACGGTACAAACACCTTAACACCTGTAAAAACAAACCCTTAAATAGATATTGTATTATATAATCGGCAGAATTGTCAACCTCGTTATTTTCATATTAGCAAATTTGGTATTTTTCTTTTAGTTTTCCCGGGCGTCCTGTTCGATTCACTCTTGTAGATAATTAGCCAATATTTGCTTGTGTTCGATTGGAAGTAAAGTTATTTTACTTTCTGCAAACGTATCTTTGGCTGAAATATTCAGAACAAAAACAATGGAGGGCTAACTATTGACTAGGGATATGGGCTATATTAACGAGTTGTTGTGGGGATATCGTGCCTCGCGGATTCTACAGGTAGCCAACGGGCTGGATATATTTACCATCCTTGCCGGCCAGGCCTTATCTGTCCAGCGTGTTGCTGAACAATGTAACACCAAATTGGATATGACCGAAAAACTGCTGATTTGCTGCGTCGCGATGGGCCTGCTGAACAAAGATGGCGACAAGTACCGCAACAGTGATCTTGCCAGCCAATACCTTGTGAAAGGGGCGCGGCTGTACCAGGGGAATATGATCGCTCATTCTGCTGTAGTGTGGGAATTCTGGGATAAGCTTGATGAACACATCAGGCTAAGACCTTCCGGCCCGATAAGTCCCGCCCAGCAGCACAGAGATTTTATACTTGCAATGAAAAATAGTGCCCTTGCCTGGCGAGCCAATATGCTGCTTGCGACGGTTAATCTGGATGGAAGAAGAAAGCTGCTTGATGTGGGCGGCGGGCCGGGTACGTATTCTATCGAATTATGCAGAAAGTATCCTGAACTCAAAGCGACAGTTTTTGAGCTGCCCGAGACGTTTACGATAACAGAACGAAATATCTTCGAAGAGGACATGCAGGACAGAGTTTGGGTACAGCAGGGGAATTGGGAAACCGATGATTTTGGCAGCGACAATGACGTGGTCTTGCTTTCAAATATTCTGCATGGTCCGAACAGCCGGGCGTCGATGAAGCTGCAAAAGTCTTATGACTCAATGCTTCCTGGGTCGCTGCTTATAATACAGGATTTTGTTTTGAACGATGAAAAGACCGGGCCGGTTGTCCCGGCGCTATTCAATATCATGGTTGGAGCATATTCGCGAAAAGAGCTTTTTGAATTGATCGGCCGGGCGGTGTTTGAGAATGTGAAAGTTGTGGCAGATAATCCGCGCAACGGTGCGACATGGATTACGGCAGAGAAGAGATAAGATCAAAGCGACGGTATTATATGAGAAGCAGTGTCAGAGTCATATAGATTGTGACACTGATTGAATCATTCGCGGTGGTTACCAGAGGTCCGGAGCTTATGGCTGGGTCGATGCCGATTTTCCTGAAGAGGAAGGGAAGCAGCAGCCCCAGTGTGGTCGCCACCATTATCGCTGAAAACATCCCCGTACCAAAGGCGATAGCAACCCGCAAATGTTCAGAAGCCTCTGTTGCAGTGTTGGGCTGTGCAAACAGGCCGGGAAGATATGTGCAGATAAAAGCGCCGATAATCCCGCAACTTAGCGCCACAAGTAAAGCGGTGCGGGTCTCACGGGCAAAAACCTGACTTAATCGCTGTGCTGCCAGGTGCCCGGTTGCCAGCCCGCTAACGACTATAGCAGAGGTCTGAAGGCCGGCATTTCCACTGATCGCCGCTATCATCGGCACAAACGCACTGGCCGCGGCATAAATATAGGGGTTAAAGTTCTTAAAAAAAATAAGCACACAAGCGGTTACTGCGGTACCTGCCAGACAAGGAAGCAGCCAGGTCATTCTAACACGGGCCGCATGCAGTGCGGACATTTTATCCAGCTCATCCGGATCGGTACCTGCCATCGCGTAAATGTCTTCTGCCGCCTCTTCTTCGGCAACTTCAATGATCCTGTCAGCAGTTATTCGTCCAACAAGCCTGCCGGTACCATCGAGTACAGGTACAACGATCAAGTCATTTTTGCTGAAAATGTTTCTTACCTCTTCCTGGTCGGTGTCAACATGAACGCAGATGGTGTCGGTGTCCATCAATTGTTCTATCATGGTGTCTTCGCGACTTGTTAAAAGGAGCCTTATTCTTACATCACCCAGGAATTTATCGTTACTATTTACCACAAAAATCGTGAAAAAATCCTCATCAATCTCGGCCTGGCGGATTTTGTTGACCGTTTCTGCAACAGTTGTGTTTTCGCGAACGCTGATGAGCACAGGGTCCATGATACCACCCGCCGAGTCCTCCGAATAGCGCAGCAGGCCCTTAATCTGCGCCGATTCGGCGGCGGGGATGCTTTTGAGCAACTCAGTCGATTCCTTCTCAGAAAGCTCGGATAACACGTCTGCCGCATCGTCCGGGCTTAAATGCGAGATTAAGCTCCTGAGTTCCTCATCTTCCAGCAGATCGTACAGCTCACTGCGAGTCGCCTCATCGACTTTTTCGAGCACTTCGGCAGAGGCAGGCTTGTCCATGACGTCGAAGATCGTTCTGCGTTGTTCATTGTTGAGCAATTCGACCACTTCTGCGATATCACTGCTTCTCTGCCGGCCAAGGAGATCAGCCAGCCTTGATTTTTCATTGATTTCGAGCAGTTCTTCAATCTGCCCAACAAGTTGTCTCTTTTTTTTGGTCATTATCCGGTCCTGAAAACTTCCATCCATTTCTTTGACAAAGCCGTCATCGTACCGCTAGCATAGCCTAAATAATGCTGCCGAGCAAGGATGCAATTCAGATTACTAGCGACAAATTTCGGGTAAAATCTTAATGGGAAACAGATAGATAGGGTGAAATTCTCCTTGGCCGGTTTGTCGCTTTGTTGTATAATGATTATCAAATCAGATGAATCCTTATTGTACCGGAAGGCACGTAACATGAGAAGATGCGGCGCATTCGTAAGTTTAATCGTTGTTCTTGGAAGCAGTTATGCCTGGCCGGCTGTACCGGAGCCGGCAGTAGTCCAGAAACCCGGGCAATGGACCCTTCAGACGGTTTTCGAGCACCCTGAGCAGATTATGGTCCGGCTTCCCGGAGAGAAGAGGCCCAGCCGTTTCTGGTATCTGATCATAACTGTGACCAATAAGAGCGACTCTACAGTCGGTTTCTACCCGAGGTGCGAACTGATGACCGATACGTTTGATATGATCCCTGCCAACAAAGATGTCAGAAACGTTGTTTTTGAGAAGATTAAATTCCGTTACAAGGGAAGGTATCCGTTTCTTGAGTCATTGGAGTTTGTAGATAACAAAATTCTCCAGGGCGAGGACCACACAAAGGATATTGTGATCATCTGGCCCGATTTTGACAGCAGGGCCAGGAGCGTGAAACTTTTTGTCGCGGGGCTCAGCAATGAAACCATTGCCATCGACCATCCCGTAGCCAGGGATGAAAATGGAAGCATCCTGAAGGTCTACCTGCGAAAGACGCTCGAACTGGAATATGCCATCGGGGGCGACCCCAAGTTTCGCAAGCAGGCGAAAATGAAGCTCAAAGATAAGAAGTGGATCTTCAGATAAAGTCTGCTGCTTTGACAGGAAACAAAGTTGCGAAAATATACTGGTGCAGCAGTATTTGTCACGTTGGGGGTTTTTGTCACGGGGGCAACTGCCGGAACCCTCTGGAACATTGACGAAAACAGTAGCATTTTCGACCCGACCAACACGGCTTACGTTATCGAAAACGGTTGCGTAACAGTAAACCTCACCTCGGCTGGCGCCCTCTGTCCGACAGGGCTTGGCCATCTGGCTTCCGGCATGGAAAACGTCAGGGAAGTTAACTTTGTTTTTGAAGCCCCAACAGCAGAGAAGAACCGGCTGCATATCTCCTGGAGTCCGGGCGGAAGCGGAAAAGAACAGTTTGAAGTCATACTGAACGATCAGCCAATTGGGAAAAGCAGGCTTGTCGACGCAGTTGACAGCCCCG
The DNA here is from genome assembly GCA_043816955.1 of Planctomycetota bacterium. Classification (GTDB taxonomy): domain Bacteria; phylum Planctomycetota; class Phycisphaerae; order Sedimentisphaerales; family CAYZTY01; genus JBDRHL01. The sequence continues at coordinate 31,502 of JBDRHL010000118.1, forward strand.
AGGTTTTTAATTCCGAAAAATTCAACATCAGCCTCAGAAAGGGTGTAAATAATATTACACTGCGTCATTTGTCCGGCGACGGCCTGAGATTCAAATATATTACCCTGAGTGATTTGCGGATACTGCCGCTGCGTTTGAATCCTGATCTGAAATTTCCGACGCTCGATTCATACGAACAGGAATGTAATGAAGCCGGTGTAATGCTCGACAGCACATACCTTCGCCTGTTCGCGCCGAAGAAACGGGAAAGAGAGGCTCAGATTATATTCGATTATCTCTGCAAGGCCTATGATGAGATGTACAGCATTGTCGGCATGCACACGGAATATAAAATGGTCGTGTATCATTTTCCCGAGAATAACAGAAATGCTATGGGTGGGACGAGCAACTGCACTGTATGGTACAGTTATGACAATCTTGAATTGGAGTCACAAAAAGAATGGATTCAGTATAAAAAACCCCATCTCTGCGGGTATATAGAAGAGATGGCACATAATTTTGTGCACGCCTCAAGAGCACAATTCGGCTGGGAAATGATCGGCTGGACGATTGGTACGAAAGTCACAAAACAGGTTGCAGGCAATCCTGTACGTATACAGGAGGTCAATGCCACAAGAGCCGGCCAGAAGGAAACTTTCACGCGGTACTGTCGGGCAGGATATGTTTTTCCGGAGGATTTACCCGCCAACCAGTGCGACCGGATCCACGCATGGCTGCTTTATATCTGCGAAAAGAGATATGGGATAACCTTCTGGGAGGACTTTTTTGCCCAAATCCGCAGGGAACATTCAAATTTACTCTCTGCTGCTTCACTCGGCCGGGCAGAGGAAATTCGAAACAGAAGATACCAAATCACCATAGACTGCTTCGACCGGTTACCGGAGGTGAACTTCAAAAAGCTATTGGAGAAATATCAGATTTCCCTGACAATAGATGTCAAATCACTGAATCCGATGGAGCCATCCTGGGACAGAAAGTTTATCAGGTAACACGGCAATTTATCACTAGAACCTATCCCAGCGATTACCTCGTCGCTCCTCTGCCTGCTTGATTGCAAATCATTGACATTTGGGGATACAGCCGATATGTTACCATATTTAGCTCCGTCCATACGACTGAAAGGAATTACTGGAAATGACAAACATTACGCTGATTCTTGGCGATGGTATCGGACCTGAAATCGCCGAGGCAACACGCAGATGCATCGACGCAACCGGCGCAGGTATCACATGGGAAACTGCCGAGGCGGGCCTGGATGTTATGGAACGCCTCGGAACGCCGCTGCCGGACAAAACCATCGAGCTTATCAGGAAAAATGGTGTTGCTCTCAAAGCTCCGATCACTACTCCGGTGGGCACCGGATTCAGGAGTATTAACGTATATCTTCGCCAGCAGCTTGATTTGTACGTCTGCCTGCGGCCGTGCAAGAGCTATCAAGGTGTCCGCAGCAGGTATTCGGACATCGACCTTGTAATAGTTCGTGAAAATACCGAGGACCTGTACGCGGGGATAGAATACGAAAAGGGCAAGGATGATACAGCAGAGCTTATCGACTGGCTGAACAGGCACAGCGATCGAAAGATTACGAAGGATTCCGGAATTAGTATCAAGCCGATCTCCGTGGCAGCGACAGAGCGTATTTTCCGCTTCGCGTTTGATTATGCGCGTAAGATGAGCAGGCACAAGATTACCAGTGTGCATAAGGCAAACATAATGAAGTTCACCGACGGTTTGTGGCTGGAGACCAGCAGGGCTGTTGCGAAGGATTATCCGGACATAGAATTCGAAGACCGCATTGTTGACAATATGTGCATGCAATTGATTCAAAAACCTGAGCTTTATGATGTTCTTGTGCTGCCCAACCTTTACGGTGATATACTAAGCGATCTGTGCGCCGGTCTTGTCGGCGGGCTTGGGGTGGCGCCCGGGGCAAACATAGGCGAAAAAGGCGCGGTATTTGAGGCGACACACGGCAGCGCACCGAAATACAAGGGACAGAACAAGGTCAACCCCACTGCACTGATACTCAGCGGTGTAATGATGCTCAATCACCTCGGCAAAATGGCTGAGGCTCGGAAACTCGAAAAGGCAGTCGCGGGAGTGATCGCCGAAGGCAGGGATGTAACCTATGATATGAAAGCCGATCGGAATGATCCTGCCGCTGTCGGGACAAGCGAGATGGCCGATGCCGTCATTCGCAGGATCAAGAACTCCTGATCAAGGAAGTCTGAAATTGAATCAGCACAGTTACCGCAAACTGATAGCCGGCGAGAAAGGCAGCCTTTTCAGAGGTCTGCTCAGGTTTTTCCTGTGGTGTTTCTGCTTTATCTACAGGTATGTAATTGGGCTGCGAAACCTGTTTTATGATAAAGGGTGGCTCAGGACGTTTCACGTCGATGCCACAGTGATAAGCGTAGGCAACATAACGGTGGGCGGAACAGGTAAAACACCCGTTGTTATCTGGGTCGGCAAACTGCTTGCACAGCGCAGCATTCCGTTTGCCGTTCTGACTCGCGGCTACAAAACCAGAAGGGGCAGATACGATGACGAGCCCGCCATAATAGGCAGGTCCTGCCCACAAGGCAGACTGATTGTAAACGCTAATCGTGTGGCCGGAGCTCAAAAGGCGATCAGAGAATACGGCTCGAAGGTATTGCTTATGGACGATGGTTTTCAACATCGGCGTTTACGACGTAATCTTGACATCGTTACAATCGACGCAACATGTCCTTTTGGTTTCGGCTATCTTCTTCCGCGAGGCCTTTTGCGGGAGCCGGCAGAATCTCTCAAGCGGGCACACGCAGTGATAATAACACGTTGTGACCAGACATCACCTGCAAGGCTCGATCAACTCGAACGCAGGATAAAACACCTTAATCCCGATACAGCCATAGCCAGATCAGTACATGCACCGATCAGTGTAAAGATGCTCAGGGGTGAATACAGTATCGAGCAACTTCGCGAAAAGAAGATTTACGCGTTCTGCGGCGTGGGTAATCCGGATTCATTTTTCGCCGGCCTCAGGAAGCTAAAGTTGGATATTGTAGGCAGCAGGGTATACAATGATCACTATCAGTACCGTGATGCGGACATTCGGGATATTCTGGAAGAAGCCTTATATCTCGGGGCAGATTTGACTTTAACGACGCAGAAGGACTGGGTAAAAACAGCTCTATTGGCGACAAAACAGAGGGAAATAACCCTGGCTTATGTAAAGGTTAAACTGGAATTTATCGCGGGGGAGGATAAAATAATCGAGATGATAGATGCCACCCTCAACGCTCTGTAGCGCTGAGCTGTACGACAGGAAAGGTTTTTCCGGAATGTATGAGAAATTACTTAAGGTAGTAACAAATCTGGGGTCCCCCCGGATCCTCGTAGCAGGAGACTTCATGCTGGATCTCTATGTTTACGGTGATGCCGAGAGAATAAGCCCGGAGGCGCCTGTGCCGATCCTTAAGGTGGTGCGGCGGGAATGTAAATGCGGCGGGGCGGCATCTGTTGCGGCTAACCTCGCGGCACTGGGGGCCAAAGCAACCTGCCTAGGTGTGGTTGGTAATGATCAAAACGGCTGTCTGCTGCGCCAAAAGCTTCTCGACTATGGTGTTAACGTTGATTCACTGCTTATCCTGCCTCATTACAGGACTACGTGCAAAGAGCGAATTGTAGGTCTCGCCCAGCATAAACACCCCCAGCAATTGATGAGAATCGATGAGGAATCGACCGAACCGCTCCCGGACAGCAATTACACGGAGCTTCTTTGTGCCTATAAACATCAGCTTGCACAGGCTGATGTCGTCTGTCTGCAGGATTACGGCAAAGCGGTGCTGCCTCCTGCATTCTGCGCCAAACTGGTGAAATTGGCGCGGGATGCGAACAAAACGGTACTGGTTGACCCGTCGCTGCGACACGATTTTTCTCAATATAAAGGTGCATCGGTGATTACTCCGAACCGCAAAGAAGCAGGCACATTTGTCGGTTTCCAGATAGACAGCATTGATAAAGCTGCCGAGGCGGCACGTTACATTGGAGAAAAGCTTGAAATCCAGGCTGTTATAATCACACTGGACAAGGAAGGCGCTTATCTTCGCACAGCAGAACTCAATGAGCTTATTCCCACTGTGCCTCGAAGTGTCTACGACGTTACCGGCGCAGGAGATATGGTGCTGGCAACTGTAGCGGTGGCTCTTGCCGCCGGCTGCGACTACAAGACCGCTGTTCAGTTGGCAAATATTGCCGGCGGAATTGAGGTTGAAAAGTTCGGTGCGGTATCGGTTGACATAGATGAGATAGTAAATGAAATCATCAGTCTTAATCGCGGTAAGAACGGTAAGATCAGGGCAATCGAATCGCTTCTCAGAGAACTGGATTCACACCGCAGGCAGGGACAAAAAATTGTTTTTACGAACGGCTGTTTCGATGTCCTGCACAGAGGACACATCGAATATTTGAAATTTACAAAGGCCCAGGGGGATATCGTCGTGCTGGGACTTAACAGCGATTCTTCAGTGCGTGGTCTAAAAGGCGAAGCAAGGCCCATCAACAACCAGCATGACCGCGCAGCGGTTCTGGCGGCGATGGAAAGTGTGGATTACATCGTGATTTTTGAAGAGCCTGATCCGCTGGCACTGATAAAGCAGGTCAAGCCCGATGTCCTGGTCAAGGGTGAAGACTGGGCCGACAAAGGGGTCATCGGAAGGGAATTTGTCGAATCGCAAGGCGGCAGGGTGGTCCTGGCTCCCATGGTAAACGGTAAAAGCTCAACTTCTACCATCGAAAAGATAAAATCCCTGGCAAGTGAGACCTGATTCCGTTTTTAGGAGCGTCTTGATGAAACAACGAATCATAGAGGCGATTGAAAAGCATAAGGCTATGGTTGCGCAGCTGGAAGCCGACAGCATCGAAACAATCGCGCAGATAGTTACTCTGATAACTGCCTCGCTGAAAAATGGCGGGTGTGTTTACATCTGCGGCAACGGCGGATCAGCCGCCGATGCACAACATATTGCAGGTGAATTTGTCGGCAGATTTCTGCGCGAGCGAAAGGCCCTGCCCGCAGTCGCCCTGACAACAGATACGTCGGTTCTGACAGCTATCGGAAATGATTATGACTTCAACGACATTTTCAAAAGGCAGGTCGAGGCTCTCGTCGGAAAAAATGACATTTTGTGGGCTTTTTCAACCAGCGGCTCTTCGGGTAATATTCTGGCTGCTGCAAAGCTTGCCAAGGACAAAGGCGCAGCGGTGATCGGGTTTACCGGCAGGCCGGACAGCAAGCTTGAGGCGATAGCCGACCTTTGTCTGTGCGCCGAGGCGGATTCAACCGCACCGAGTCAGGAGATGCACCAGCTTGCTTATCATATTATCTGCGACCTGGTTGAACTGAACTTTTGTGAAAGTTAATCGGTATAAAGGATAACAACTTCATATGGACAGCAAGGCAATATTTCTGGACCGCGACGGGACCGTCAATGACGACGTTGGTTACTTAAATCATCCCTCGCAGGTAAAGCTTCTTCCGGGGGCGGCAGAAGCGCTGATCGAACTGAAAAAAATGGGTTATAAACTTATCATCGCTACTAATCAGTCTGCTGTTGCACGCGGGATTGTCAGCGAGCAGGTGCTTGAAACAATACATAAGCGGCTGAAGGAGCTGCTCGCAGAGAAGGGAGCTTATCTCGATCAGATATATTACTGCCCCTTTCATCCCCAGGGTGTGATTGAAAAATATCGCCGGGACAGCGATCTTCGCAAACCAAATACCGGTATGCTGACCCTGGCTGCCGACGAAATGGACATCGACCTTTCGCAGTCGTGGATGATCGGCAACGCCAACAGCGATGTTATCGCCGGCCGTGCCGCCGGCTGCAGGACAATTCTGATCAATTCGATCCCGAACCCGGAATCAGCCCGTTCCGAGGATGCCAGGCCCGACTATCAGGCAATAAACCTCAAGGAATGTGTGAATATCATCAAGCACCATATCGGCACGCAGGCGAAAAACGCTGTCAAACCCTCCCCCGGCATGACAGCACAAACACAACTAACAGCGGATTCGCCAGCCGTGGAATCCTCTGCAAATCCGGAAAAAACAATACACACACCCTCAGCGGCTTTTGAAGATGCCTCAACCGCAACGATCCTTCGAGAGATACTCCAGCAGCTCAAGACCGCGCACCGGGCGGACATGTTTCATGAGTTTTCTGCAATGAAGCTTCTGGCTGGAATGCTGCAGATAATCGTGCTTTTATGTCTGGTGCTCAGCATATGGTTTCTCCTCGGCGTCGGGCCGAAATCCGACACTGTCTTTATACCCCTTTGCTTTGCCGCTGTCCTGCAGCTTATGGCGCTGACATTTTATATAATGCATAATCGAAAATAACCCCTTCGGGTACACGGCAGCAGACATGAAAAACAGCAATATCCTAGTCTGGTTGCCTTCACCTATAGGCGACTCAATCCTTTGCACACCTGCCCTTCGCGCTATACGAGAGTATTTTCATAACAGCAGGGTCTGCTTTTACGCTAATGACGCTGTACACCGTGTTCTGACAGGCAGCGGACTTAACGACACCTGGATCCGGCAAACCAGCAGGAATCCACTGCATATCGCAATTCTTTTGCGAAGGTATGAATTTAACACAGCGATTCTTTTCAAGAATTCCTTCGGTTCAGCTTTTGCTGTTTACCTGGCTGGAATTCCATCGAGGATCGGATACGCACGTGAGGGCCGGGCGGTGATGCTGACGAAAAAAATTTGTCCGCCCACAATGGCCGACGGCAGCTATAAGCCGCTGTCCGCGGTTGATTATTACCTTGGGCTGGCCGAATTGCTCGGCTGTGATATTCTGCGAAAGAACCTTCAGTTAAAAGTCGAACCTGACGATGCGAGCCGATTGAAGATGAAGCTCGGTACGCAGATAACCGGCAGCGCCCCTGTTGTTGTTATGGTGCCCGGAGGTGCCTTTGGTCCGAGCAAATGCTGGCCGAGCGAAAGGTTCGCCGAAACCGCAGACAGGCTCATAGAAAAATATAATGCGAAGGTATTTGTCTCTACCGCGCCAAACAGGGCAGAGGAACAAATCGCCCGGCAGATATGTGCTGCTGCCAAACATAATATAATAGATCTGCGTGCCGCAAATATATCGCTGGGAGAGTTAAAGTCGCTTATAAGTATCGCTTCACTTGTAATCTGCAATGATACCGGCCCGAGACACATGGCAATTGCTCTGGGTCGCAGCGTTGTTACACTCTTCGGTCCGAATAATCCTGCCTGGACCGAAACAAATTATGACAGAGAGATAAAAATAAGAGTTGACGTCGATTGCAGTCCCTGTGATAAGCCGCGGTGTACAGCAAATGAGCATTACTGCATGGAGGGTATTACCGTTGATATGGTCTTCCAAGCCGCCCAAAAGCTACTGGAGAATAAGGTCGAAGATGCCCGATAAGGATTATATTGAGCTTGGCAGCGGTTTGTTTGTAAATGCCCGTTTCAGGCATGACTTCGAGGCGATGGGGCTGGGCAGCCTGGAAGATGTCTTTTCATTCTCAGGCGGCAGGGCACTGGTAAAGGATAATCTGGGGGTACACCGAAGCAGAATAGTTTTTGTTCTGCCTTGCTCCGGCACAACGGTGTTCCTGAAACGCTATGATAAGCCGCCGATCACGGGGCAATTAAAGAACTGGTTCCAGCACCGCAGGCGGGCAAGCTCGATGTCTTTTGATCTTGACGCTGCCGAATCGCTCAGTAAGGCTGGTATTCCGGTAGCAGAAGTAATATGCTACGGCCGGCAGTGGGGTCTCTGTTTTGAGAAAAGAAGTTTCATAGGCACCCGGAAAATAGATAACGCCGAGTCTCTTGAGCGGAAACTGCCAGGTTATTTTTACGGCCATAAAACACCGGAGACGCTTCGGTCGAGAAGACGTTTTATCAGTAACCTTGCCCGGTTTGCACATAAGTTTCACCAGACAGGATACCGCCACCGCGATTTTTATTTTTGTCATATCTTCTGTGATCACTACTGCCGGTTCCACCTTATCGATCTGCATCGGGTATTTAAACCGCGAATCCTGAAAAATCGTTTCCGGATAAAGGATATAGCCCAGCTTTGTTATTCGGCGCGGGGAAGTTTCTTTTCGAGGACCGACCGTCTCAGATTCTATCTTTCTTACGCGCAAACAAAAAAGCTGCGGCGCAGGGACAAAGCGTTTATCAGAAAAGTTATCACCAGGGTTCATAAAATGGCAAGGCACGACAGCAGACACGGCAGAACTGTACCCTTTTCAAGTTAACATCATAGGTTTATAATCTTGCACAAATGAACTGCGCGATAATAATAGAACGGGCGGATGTTGCACTGGGAGGTGGTGAGCGGTCTGTTTTTGAACTGCGGGCGGCCCTTTCTGTACTGGGAGTCAGCGTTGATATACTTGCGGCGAAGGGACAGACAAAGGGACGGCACATTCACGTACTCTGCGGTGAGCAGCATGGCAAAAGAACCTCGCTGCGGGCTTTTGAAAAAGCAATCCGCAAACATCTACGGGAGAACAGCTATGATATCGTTCACAGCACGCTGCCTTTTCGCTTCGCCGATGTATATCAGCCGCGTGGGGGAACTTTTGCTGAATCGGTCAGGCGTCACGCCGCAAGCTACGGCAACAGGCTTATCCGCTTTTATAAACTGATGACAAGTTTTACTAATTATCGCAGGGAGACTTTCCTTGCCGCCGAACGCAGGCTCTGCGCCGATCCGGACGGCCCTGTTATCGCGGCACTTTCCGAATATGTCAGGATGCAGTTTCAAAAATACTACTCTGTTAATTCCAGCCGCATGGTCGTCATACCCAACGGCGTGAAGATCGATCGCAAGGTAAACCACAAAGAAGCCCGCAAAATACGCTCACAAATCTGTGACAAACTGCGTTTCAAGGAAGCCGATGAGCCTGTCACGTTCCTCTTTGTAGCGAACAACTTTCGCCTCAAAGGACTCGGACCCCTGATTCGCGCAATGGCTGGACTCGCCGTCAGGCAGTGCTCCCGGCCACCATACCTTCTTGTCGCAGGAAACGGTTCTGCAGGACCTTATCGAAAACTCGCAGCCAGGCTGAATATCGCCGAACGAATCCTCTTTCTGGGACATATCAGGTATGTGCAAAACGTCCTTGCCGTCGTTGATGTTGGAATACTGCCGACGTTTTCCGATGCCTCATCCCGGTTTATACTCGAAGCACTCGCAATGCAAAAGCCGGTCATAACTACCGCCTTTAACGGTGCAACAGATTTATTCACAAACAACAGACATGGCATAGTGGTTTCCAATCCCAGGCAGATCAATGAACTTGCCGAGGCAATGTATCACTTTACAGACAGCTCCAATATCGACAGGGCAGCTGGTTATATCGCGCAGGACAAACTTACCGAACAAATTTCAGTCACCAGACATGCAAAACAACTGCTCGATCTTTACGAATCGCTCCTTTCGGGAAAAAAACAGCAATGAAAGAAATAATTTTAATTGCAGCGTCATACCTGTTCGGCTCAGTTCCCTTCGGTCTGATTATAGCAAAGATGCACGGCAAGAATTTGCGGGCAATCGGGTCGGGCAACATTGGCGCTACGAACCTCTCGCGCGCAGTTGGACGCAAGTGGGGCATCGCCTGCTTTGTGCTGGATTTTCTCAAGGGATTGATTCCCATGCTGGCGGCAAAGCATTTTATCGTCCCTGCAGTTCCAGCCGCTGTGCACCTTCTTCTCTGGCTGGCTGTCGGCACCGCCGCAGTCATCGGGCACATCCTGCCTGTATATGTCGCGTTTAAGGGAGGCAAAGGTGTCGCTACCAGCCTCGGCATGGTTGTCGGACTCTGGCCTTTTTATGCGATACCGGGGCTCGTATGCTTTGTGGTCTGGCTGATCGTTCTTTTTACCTGGCGGTATATGTCGCTCGCTTCAGTTGCAGGTGCAGTTGTTTTTCCTGCGGTCCTGACAACTTTCATTGCCCTGATCCCGGATTGGCATTTCAGCCGCCTCTGGCCTCTTCTGCTTGCCGCAGTTCTCATAGCAGGGCTGATCGTTTTTCTGCACCGTTCAAACATAAAACGCCTGCTTGCGGGCACTGAAAGTAAAATCCTGACCGGCAAAAAGATAACCGCTGCTTGACAGGCTTCTGTCGTGTGAACGGGCCGCTTAAATCTTTCTCAGGATTAAACCGCCGAGGCCGAGCAGCAGAATTGTGGCAGGCTCGGGAATAACATTCACTTCGAAGGTATGGTATATCGCCCCTCCGTCGCCATCCGAAATGCGCAGCCCGATTTCATGAAGACCAGCAGTATCAAAACTCCAGTCGAAAAAAGTTTTCCATTCCTCGACCACCGGGGTTGTTACATCATAGGTGCCGTCATTATTATAATCCCACTGGCAGGCTATTGGATCGCCACCGGGATCATATGCCCAGCAAAAAAGTTCGAAGGGTTCTGCGAGATTAACTGTTTTGCTGTCACTATATCTCATAAAACGCGGACTCAGGTTTATAACGTCAACTATCCAGTTGTCAACGCCGTGAAGACCGGTGCTGATATAATAATCAATTACATAACCAGCGGTCCCTGTGCCTTTTTCCCAGGCTTTGACTTGAAACTCTGTGCTCTCACCGCTGGTCAGGTTCCAGGTAAACTCAGGTCCGCTGTATCCATGGAAAGTCCCGCTGAAAAATGTCCATTCTTCTGAGCAGACTATGGAAAAAGCCCACGGGTCACCTTCGCTGTAAACCACAGCAGTATCCGGGCCCGTAATCCCGTGAGTGGTCCACGCATCCGCATAGATACTTGTAGCACCCAAAATGGTACTAACCCAAAGCATCACAAACCTGACAATAATTGCCTGACTCTTTTTCATCTTCCGTCCTTCTTAAATTTGATTAGAGTAAATTCCTCCATAGCGGCGCGTAGTAAACGCCCGCCTATTTATCGGAGAACCGAGGTGGGAAATTCTCATCACTCCTCCTGCCTGGTTCTTCCATCCTCTGTAAAACTATCAAAACAGATACTTAATTATAGAACCTTTTGTGTAACTATCAAGGAAAAACATGGCGAATTATCTTTTTTTCCTCACGACGACAGCCGAATGTCTTGGGTGGAACACGGGATTGCTGCTTCATCCCTGCCCTTCGGCATCCATGCTGACCCTTGCGATCACCATAGTCCCTGCCTCTTTCATCAACTCGCAAAGCGACTCTGTTTCTGCCTTGTTTCCGCTGAAAATCAGCGCCCCCTGGCATGTCGATGCGATATAACGCCGGTCCGGACTGCTCAGAAGATAAGGCGCGTTTATCAAAACCAGGTCAAACTTTTCCATCGCCTGCTTGACAAGCCCTGCAACGTTCATATGCCGCAGCTTGATGAAATTATGGCTTGGCCAAATCCACAGGTTTTCTAATTCGCTCTGGTACGATCGCGCCTGAAAGTCACTCTTCTGCCATTCCGAGTCAATCCCGAAAGCCTTCGCTAGTGCATCACGCCTCACATCCAGATCAATCAGAAAACATCGCTTTCCCCGCTTCGCTAACTCGATACCGCTGTTAACAGGAACTGTAATCGGCAGGGATGACACGTTTGCCCCTGCAAACAGAATAATCCTGCATTTCTTCTCCGCCGCAAGAATCCGTTCTGTAACCTCAACAGAGTTACCTAACACCGCTCCTTCAGCTATAGCGGTTTTGCCGCTTTTATTCCAGTTGTTGTTATTGCTGCATTTGTTTTTGCGGCGCCTCAGGAAAAACACCCCTAAGACAGCCGCCGCTACTGCTGCAAGAAAAACCAGCACATAAACTGCCCACCCATGCGCAAGACCCATGATCCATGCAGCGCTGCCTATCATTTGCATGGAATAATGATCTTTCAACCAGGATATGCTAGCCAAATGTATCACTTCATCCGCACTTGGTGATGGGTCGGACCGGCTGAACCATATATCCTGCACAGCCGCTCAATATCCTCAGCTACGATTGCTGCGATTATCTGATCAGATTGCGATTTGATGTCTTGTTTGTGATTGTCCTGCCCGATGTCCGGTTTGTTATTCATCTGCTTCTGCGAAGCCTCACTTTTCTGTCCTGGCCCTTTTCTCCGCACAGAAGTGATTCTTCTCTGTTCCGCCATTATCTGCTCAGCAAGGTCAAATTTCGGTATCCCCCCTTGCTCTTGGCCGGGTTCTTCCTGCGTATCTGAACCCACTGGCATTTTGTCTTTGCTTTGCTCTCCTGCTGCCGTACCGGAACTATTGGTACCATCATCTTCACTGCCCAGCAGGGCCTCGATTTCACCCTCCAGCAATGCCGCTTGCTCCTCAAGCTGCTGTGAGATATTCTTTTGCGCCTTGATCTGGCCTGCCTTCTGCGTTTCTTCGGGTATATGAATATCTTCCACCGGTTCAATGTTATCCTCGACGGAGCTTCCTGATTTCAGGGAATCTTTCGAACCGGACGATCCAATCAAATCCCGCGCCCGAAGAATATCCTCATCCATATCCCTGCCTACATGGTCTTTACTATTCACCGCTGGAGTCTCCGAATAACACCGTCATTGTACATCGCCATACGCCTTAAGGCAAGCCTGAATCCACATTAGTTTGCCTGCATTCCCTATTTTAACTTATAACGACCGTCAGTCCCATTGGAAAACACAATGCCTTGAATCTCAATCTGAAATATCCGCTGTCCTGACCTATGGGCTTATGGTATTTTATTCTTACTTTTTCTGCAGCGTTCACCAGCCAACCAGGCATATAAAGACTTCACCACTCCATTGTGTATATGTAAAGCAGCCGCAAAAGTTCATTAAAATCACATCCGTGACAAGCTGCGCCATGAGCCACCGTCAGACTCTGGCAGCGCATCGGCAGCAGCAAAACTTTCACACCCTGCTTCGTACTCATGTGGAAGCGATTCGTCACCTTCCCATGCCTCCAGCACCGGCTTAAGCAGCCGCCAGGATACCTCAACGTCGTCCTGTCGCGTAAATAATGTCTGGTCGCCCAGCATACAGTCCAGCAATAACCGTTCATATGCATCCGGCGGCCTGGACCCGAAAACATCGCTGTAGTTAAAATTCAGATGCAGTATACTCATGCATGATTTGGAGCCGGGACGCTTGGCCTGAAAGCTCAACTGGATACCTTCTTTGGGCTGAATCTTAAGTATCAGCTCATTGGCAGGCAGTTCTTCAATACCCGATGACGCAAACATCGAGTGCGGGACCTTTTTGAAAACAATTGCTATTTCCGTAATCTTCTTCAGGAGTCGTTTGCCTGTCCGCACGTAGAACGGCACTGTTTTCCACCGCCAGTTGTCAATCAGAATCTTTGCACAGACATACGTTTCAGTTTTTGAATCACCCCTGACGCCTTCTTCATCCCGGTAGCCGGCCGCCGCTTTACCGTCTATCATGCCGGCTCTGTACTGCCCGCGGATAATACCGGTTTCCCAAGGCTCAAGAACAAAAGGATGAATCGCCCGCAGGAGCTTGACTTTCTCATCACGTATCGACTCTGCCTGAAAAGAACCCGGAGGCTCCATCGCCGCCAGCGCAACCATGCTGAGCATATGGTTCTGGAACATATCCCGCAGGGCGCCCGCCGAATCATAATATCCTGCCCGGCCCTCGATACCGGCTGACTCAGCGATTGTTATCTGAATATGATCGATGTAGTTGCGGTTCCAGATCGGCTCGAAAATCGCGTTTGCAAAACGCAGCATCAGAATATTCTGTACCGTTTCCTTCCCAAGATAATGGTCTATACGATATATCTGTGATTCATCGAAATATCTCCCTATTTGCGCATTCAGCTCAACCGCAGTCTGCAGATCACGTCCGAAAGGTTTTTCGATAAGAAGTTTCACGCCCCGTTTCGCATCACCTCGCTCGGATTGATTGAATCCTTGCTCCCCCAGGTGTCTGGCTATTGTGCCGTACAAACCAGGCGGCACTGCAAGATAATAAACATAATTGCCCTTGACATCGTGCCTTCGGTCCAGTTCTCCTTGTCGTGCCATAATCTTTTTGTAAAATTCTGCATTGTCATATTCACCGCTGGCAAAGTAAACCCTCTCAATGAAATTTTTAAGATCACCGTCGTCAATCTCATCACAAGTGTTTCTTATCGCCTGCTCCGCAATCTCCTGAAACTGCGCATCCGTCAGGGATTTCCGGCCACAGCCCAGAAAGTAAAAACTTCTCGGCAGCAGATCATGTCTGAACAATTCAAACAAGCTGCCCAGAAGTTTGCGACGGGTAAGGTCGCCCGATGCACCGAATACCACCAGCCCGCTCGGTGGTGCTGATATCTCAGCACACACCGCCTCATCAACCGTCAAAATTGATTTATAATCTGTCATCGGTTTCCTCCTCGGCTTAATCATTGCAAAAAATAATTTCCACCAGCTTTCCTGGCTCCAGGCGAAACAGTGATCCTTTTCCTTCAAAAAATCCATGCTGACCGATCATATGCGTGTTCAGGTCGCTCCATCGGATGATTCGGCCGGACTTCACATCCCTGGCAATGGTTATCCTCTTGGCGTACCGCCCCTGATGAGGCCAGGGACAGACGATCATACCCTTCCATTCATCAACCTTTACCTCAATCTTCCCCTCGACCACAACCGCCATCCCCAGTCGAGCTACACCTGCCGCCGTGATCTCGCGCATTCGCCCGGCAATTTGTTCTTTCGTATAGCCCAGCCGACTGATTTGCACAGCGTCACAGGCGATAATCTCATCCAGGTCCCGGTTGTCCGAGCCGAGAAAACCGCCTGCAACCAGCTTCGACGAACGAAGAATTTCTTCCAGCTTCTTTTTCTCTGGCGACCTCTTCAAATTTCCAGCCCTCAAATTCACTCAAATTTATCGTAAAAAATCCGCTCCTCGCTCATTCCCAGTTTTTTCAGAACCTCAATTGTTGCCTCAATCATACCAGGACTGCCGCATAGATACCCCTCACATTCTGACGCGTTCCTGACATTTCGTTCTACCGCCTCGGTTACAAGTCCCTGCTCACCTGTCCATTTGGCTCCTTCCGGTAGAGAAGCTACAACCGGCACAAAAGTAAAATCCGCAAGATCGCGCTCAAATGCTCGCATCTGCTCCGCCAGGAACATATCTTTGATCGTGTTCGCACCGAAAAAGTAAGTCGCCCTGCGTTTGCTGCCTGTGTTTTTCATGTGATGCAGGATGCATTTTATCGGCGCCATGCCGGAACCGCCTGCCACAAAAATAACGGGACAGTCTGATTCACTTAATCTCAGATCGCCATAAGGCCCGTTCATCTTTACCGTATCACCCACTTTAAGATATTCAAAGCAGTATGTCGTACATATCCCGTCAGGAATCAGCCGTATTATCAGCTCGATCGCTTCCTTATCCTGTGGGTCTGATGATATCGAATACGCCCTGTAAACCTCCTCACTGCTTTTTTCGTAAACCGGAGTAAGAAGCTGGACGTACTGGCCGGGAATAAACTCGAGCGAATCACCTTCCTTTAGTTTGAATCTGAACTGCTTGATGTCATAGGTAAGATCGACCATCTCTGCACACTCACATTCATGCTCCCGAACGTTTAGAATTTCCCGCGGGACCACCAGCTTAATGTCTTCGCGGATCTTAACCTGGCAGCTAAGCCTTACGCCTTGTTCTATTTCTTCCGCTGTAAGCAGGGGCGCCTCGGTCGGACCAAGCGGACCGGCGCCTGACAGTATCCGGCATTTGCAGTACGCGCAGGTTCCTCTGCCTCCGCATGCGCTTGGAATGAATATGCCTTCATCACGCAGCGCTGAAAGCAGATCAGTGCCCCCTTTATGAACGAATTGCCGTTCTCCGTTTATATCGATTTCACATTCTCCGTAGTTTGCGATAAACCGCTCGCAGATAACCAGCGCACCTGCCAGCCCCGCCCCGATACCGCTTACAACTAAAACTGAAATGATTGTCGAAATCATAATTAAAAACCGCGGCAAAAAACCAGCAACCGCTACTGCAAAACTCCCGTAAACCCAATGAACGCAAGCGCCATGAAACCTGCGATAATCAGTGTGATGCCGGGACCCTGAAGACCTGCCGGAATCCGCTCTTCATGAAGCTTTTCTCTTATTCCCGCCATTGCCACTATTGCAAGCATCCACCCCAGCCCGCTTCCAAGACCATATCCTATCGTAACTGTGAAACTGTAATTCCGGATCACCATAAAAAGCGACACCCCCAGGATCGCGCAGTTGACCGTTATCAACGGCAGGAATATCCCCAGGTTCTGATAAAGCCCCGGCGAATAACGATCGACCGTCATTTCCACAAGCTGCACAAATGCTGCAATTACTATGATGAACATGATGAACCTGAAAAACTCCAGCCCAAGCGGCACCAGCACATAATTGTACATAAGCCAGTTCAACGCTGATGTGCAGGCTAGTACAAACACCACCGCAGCGCCGAGCCTCAGCGCAGTCCTGACCTCACGCGACACCGCCAGAAAAGGGCAAAGTCCCAGGAAATAGCTCAGCACCATATTACTCGTAAAAACTGCGGATACACACACGACAAAAGCGTTCCACATCTGGACTTTCATCTTTTTGCAGTACCTCCGAATAACCCGATTGTACGGAATAGCCATATCACACATGCCAGTGTAAAAAACGCGCCGGGCGGCATTACCATGATAATCCACTTGTCCCAGACTGTTGAAAAGTAAGGCACCTCAACACCCATAAACGTTCCCATCCCCAGAACTTCACGCACCGTCGCAACGACAAGCAGCACAAAGGAATACCCCAGCCCTGAGAACAAACCATCCAGTGCAGCGTAACCGGGGCTGTTCGAGCCGGCATAAGCCTCGCACCTGCCCATCACAATGCAGTTGGTGATAATAAGTCCCACGTAAGGCCCGAGGCTTCGACTCATATCAGGCCAGTACGCCTTCAGCGCCACGTCAACTACAATCACATAGAAAGCGATTATAAGCGTCTCCACCATCATCCGTATATTTCTGGGCGTCGCTTTGCGAAGCAGCGAAACCGTCATACAGCTCATCGTCAGCGTTAACGTCAGCGCAACACACATAACAAGCGTATTCAGCACCAGGTTTGTTACCGCCAGCGTGCTGCATATCCCCAGGACCTGCCTGAATATCGGGTTGTTCCGCCAGAGTCCCTCAAGCATAATCTCTTTTTGCTTCGCTGCTGTTCCTGTCATTCAAACTCACCCAAATCTCGCCATTTTCTTATCGAATCATTTATCAGCTTCTCAAGTCTTCCGCTTGTCTGCGTCGCCCCGGTAACTGCGTGTACCTCGTTTTCCGAAAGTTCTGCTGTGATCGGTCTGATCCGAATAGCCGCTGCTTCACCAAGTCTTTTTTTCACAAATTGGTCCCTGAAGCCGGCTGTCATAATCTGTGCGCCAAGGCCGGGTGTTTCATTCTGCTCATAAAACGATATGCCTCGAATCGTTCTCTCGTCGTTCTCAAGCCCTATGAATCCCTTCATCGGCGCCCAGAAACCCTGCCCTGAAAGCGGGATCGCCAGCCCCTTCTGCCTGCCTTGTTCAACGAGACGATAAGCACCGGCCTGTCCGGTGTCTGGCTCGACGATCTTTTCAAGAAAGATTTTATGTATCTCAATTCCTGATGCTCCTGCCGGACTTGCAATCCTAAGCGCCTCCAGCACCGCCCGTTCAAGCCCAAGACGTTTATTTGCCGCCACACGCTCGCCGGTAAACCCTGTAAGCCCGATCACTACCGAACTGAAAACCGCTGTCACAACAAACATATAAACCACGGGAAACCAGCTTTTTTCCTTCATGTTCAACCAGCCGCCTTCCTCTCCGGCTTCAACGCCTTGGTATGTTTTGAAAAGCTCTTCACCGCGTAATCAAGTATCGGCGCAAACATATTCGCCAGAAGCAGCGAAAACATAAACCCGCCGGTAAATATCGAAAAATTCTTAATAACCGTTGTAGCAGCTGAAATGATTAACCCGTACATGATCTTGCCCACTTCGGTTTTCGGCGCACTTACCGGGTCTGTTGCCATGAAAAAAGCCCCGAACAGAAAGCCGCCGCTGCACAGCGCTATACCTGCCCCGTAGAATCCCGGCACTGACAACATGCTCAGTAATTCATTTAGTACCGCATAGCTGATTATCACAGAGAGTATAATCGATCGGCTGGCAATCTTCTTATAAAACAGGTACAACCCGCCAAGGCAGATCAGGATAACATTCGTCACTCCCATCGATCCGCTTATCCTGCCCAGTATCAACGCCTTCAGCAGCGATGTTTTCCTCACGTATTGCTGCTGTCCATCTTCAATCCGAAACGGTATACTTTTCCCGGCGAACGGCTCTTTACTTCCTCTCGGCACAAGTTTACCCTGTTTCAGCAGCCCTACAGGAGAGGCGATTGTTACCGCATTCGGCTGCGCAGCAGTGCTCCAGCGATCCAGTGCCCCGGTCAAACCCTCCGCAGGCCTTGTCCACATCGACGTAAGGGCTATCGGAAAACAAATGTAAACGAAACACCGCCCAGCCATTGCAGGATTGAAAATATTCCGTGCCCATCCCCCGAAAACTTCCTTTGCGAACATGATTGAAACAACGCATGCGATTATCAGTACATGCCACGGAACGCCCGGCGGCAGGATAATCGCCAGAATAGTCGCTGTAACAAATGCCGCCTCGCTTACAGGCTCTTTCCGCTTCCGACAGAAAATAAACTCTGTGCCGAAGCAGACTGTCCACGCAACCAGCACATTTGCCAGCGACCGCCACCCGAAATAATAAACACCTCCCAGAACACAAGGCACCATCGCGGCAATCACCTTGCGCATGATCGGCTGTCTCAAAAAAACATTCCTGTTGAGTCCGGTTTTCGCCATCGCGAGGTTTTCCCGTTATTGCCGCAAACCTGCATTTCCTCCCACACCCGCCTGCCCTGCGGAGTAAATCACTCTAACGGCTCGAACTCTTCTTTCGCAGCCCCGCATTCAGGACAGGACCAATCGTCCGGCAGGTCTTCGAATAACGTTCCGGCATCGATACCGTTATCCGGATCGCCAACCGCAGGATCATAAATATAGCCGCAAACAGTACATCTGTACTTTGTCATTTCCGCACTTCCTTTCCGCTTTGATTGGCAAAATCTCTACTTCAGTTCATTCAGTTTCTTCTGCAGCATCGCCACGTGACTCATCTCTTCCCGGATGACAGCCCTGATTTTCTCTTTACCGTGTCTGGCAGATACCGATTCTTCCATCCCGAGATAAAACTCTATCGACCCGCGCTCCGCCTTAATTGCACAGTTGAGTATCTCATCGATGCTTTCGTGTCCCGTCAACTCCATCTCAGGTGCCGCCATGCCTTCCCAGCCGTGACTGTCCGATATCGCCTGCAGGTAATAAACTATCTCATTATCCGGATCAAAAACCGTCTTTGCCTCTTCTTCCGCGGTAAGTTCCTTGCGCATCTCGATAAATGTCTGCTCGTGGCTCGCCTCTGTTTCACTCATCTCAATAAGCAGATTTTTTACCCCTTCATTTCTGGCGTTCTTTGCTGCGCTTTTGTAGAATTTAACTCCGTTCCGCTCGATCTGTTCTGCCATTTCGAATACTTCACCTGCGCTGAACTGTATACTCATTGTAATTCTCCTTTCCACAACCCGTGAAGGTTGCAATATTCCCTTGCCGTCACAGTCTCTGCCTCAACGGCAAAAATCGCCTCAGGCACGCTGCCGGGCTTCAGAAACTCCCGATACGCCTTGTTTCCCGCCAGAAGCTCGATCCACTCGATGTAGTGCTTCTCTTCCATCGGATGGGCAGTGCTTCCCACCCTGACCTTGAAGCCGCCTGAAATCTTTTCGATTACCGGAACGTGTTTTTCTTTCGCTGCATCGACCGTGTTCTCTACGTATAGCTTCATTGGCTGACCGCAGCAGACAAGCTCGCCCGGACCTTCATGAAGAACTTCCACAATATTCCCGCACTCTTCGCATTTGTAAATCCCAAGCCGTTTTGCCATGATTGATCTCCTTCAAAATCAATATCGTTTTAATCAACAATACCCAATCCCCTATGCCTTGCCAGAATCGCATCGGCAAGTGCATCAATCGCCTGATAATCCTTATCTTTCGGATACCCTTTAACTACCACAGGTTCCAGAAACTCCGCCTGCAAATTGCAAAGCAGGCTCTTAAGCTGCTCTGCCGCCTTGCTGCCCCAGCCGTAAGATATGATCAGTGATGCAAACTTTGTCTTAGGCCGCAGTGCGTTCGTCAGCATTGCTGCGTACGCCGCGGACGGATGCGCACCGACAAGCACGGTAGGCGACGCTATTATGACCGTTGCCGCGTCAACCAGAGATATTGCCAGCTTCCCCACGTCGGTATCTGCCAGGTTGAATTGCTTCACACTGATATTCCTGTCCATAAGCGCTGCGCCGAAGTGCTCGACCATCCTTCGCGTGCTGCCGTGCATCGAGGTATAAGCCACAACTACTTCATTATGCACCTCATCGCTGGTCCAGTCTTCGTATGCGCTGATAATAAACTCAGGCTTGTCATATACCGGCCCGTGACTCGATGCGATCATCTCGATATCGAGCCTCTTGATCCGCTCAAGATTCTTGCGAACAGTGCCCCTGAATGGCATCATAATCTCGGAGTAATAACGCTTGGCGGCCTCATAAACAATTCCCTCATCCTCTACAAACAAACCGCTCGCAGCAAGGTGAGACCCGAAAAAATCACACGGGAAAAATATCTTCTCTTCCGCAAGGTAGGTACCCATCGTCTCAGGCCAGTGAACCCAAGGGATATAAACAAACTCCAGCGTCTTGTCGCCAAGACTGATCTTCTCGCCATCTTCTACGGTAATAAACTGCTCATCTTCGAGAGGAAGTATATCCATCAGCATCGACTTGCATTTGGGATTTGTAACTACTTTTGCCTCCGGATACAGGATAAGAACATCCGGTATGCTGCCGGAATGGTCCTGTTCGGCATGATGAGCGACAACATAATCGATTTTGTCAACTTCGGCTTTCAGAAGGTTCCCGATAAGTTCCTCGGTCTTTGTCGGGTCGACCGTATCGAGAAGCGCCGTCTTCTCGCTGCCCTTGACAAGATAGGCATTATAGCTTGTCCCGTCCGGCAGAGGGATTAACGCATCAAACAGACGTCGATCCCAGTCAATTGCACCAACAGCATAAACATTCGGCCTGAGCTTTTTCATAGTATTTCCCCTTCCCATGTAAAAATTGTTTTTGTCTAAAGGCACCTCTTTGCAGCTTCCAACGCTGCCTTGTAATCCGGCTCATCGGCAATCTCACCGACTATCTGCGAGTATCTGACAACCCCTTTCTTATCTACCACAAACACCGCCCTGCACAACAGCCGCAGTTCTTTGATCAATACGCCAAACGCCTCCCCGAAGCTGCCCGAGCGATGGTCGCTCAGCATCTTAAGATTCTTCACCCCGGCAGCGCTGCACCATCGCTTCTGCGCAAAAGGCAAATCCATGCTTATCGTCAGAATCACTACATCATCGCCAAGCTTCGCTGCCTCTTCGTTGAACCGGCGAGTCTGAATGTCACAGACTCCTGTGTCGATCGAGGGAACCGATGATATGATGCACACCTTGCCCCGAAATGACAAAAACCGTACCGAAGACAAATCATCGGCTGTAACTTCGAAATCCCTTGCCGCTTCGCCGACTTTGGCCTCATCGCCAAGCAGAACCAGCGGTTTACCCTTCATTGTGATAACACCTCTTCGCTCTTTCACGGCAATCCCTCCTTTGTAATTTCAGGTTATACCTCTGATCCTGTCTTGCCGAAACACCGGCTCAACGGCTGCCGTCAGTAATTTATCGCCTCAATCTCAGCGTAACTCTGAGGATGGGCGCACACCGGACAAATCTCCAGGGCTTCGGGCCCCTCGTGTACATAACCGCAATTCCGGCAGACCCAGCGAACAGCCTTTGCACGCTTGAATACCAGACCTTCAGAAATATTTCTGGCAAATTTCAGGTATCTGTCTTCATGCCTTTTTTCAACCTTTGCAACTTCCTGAAAGAACTTGGCGATCTCATCAAAACCCTCTTTCTCAGCAACCTTCGCAAAGCTCGGATACATCTGTGTCGTCTCATAATGCTCACCCGCAGCCGCGGCCTGAAGGTTCTCGTAAGTGCTTCCGATCACACCTGCCGGAAATGCCGCCTGTATCTCAACCTCGCCGCCCTGGAGAAACTTGAATTCCTTCTTGGCATGTTCACGCTCCTGCCCGGCTGTCTCTTCGAAAACAGCAGCGATTTGCTCATAGCCGTCTTTGCGCGCCTGGCTCGCAAAAAAACTGTAACGATTGCGCGCCTGCGACTCGCCCGCAAATGCCGCAACCAGATTTTTTTCCGTCTGACTCCCTTTTAATTCCATAGTACATCCTCACTTTCTGCCTCACTATTGATTATTCACACCGAAACTTGTGTCAAATTGACCTGCAACATGCATCGCATATCCCCTCAATGTATATACATGCGCGCAAAACCTTAAAACGTTCGCTTATGCTTGAAGGTACCTCAATATTGTCGAAGCCCTCATCGTGAAAGTCAACAATTCTTTTGCATTTAATACACTTAAAATGCTGATGACTCCGAAGATTCCCGTCAAATCGCATCGCGTCCCCGCTGCCTTCGATAACAAACGCTGCCCCCATCTCACTGAGCGTATGCAGCGTTCGATTTACTGTATCCAGTGAAATGCCGGGCAAAACCTTGCGAACTCGACGGCAGATGACCTCAGCGGACGGGTGATCAGACGATTCGACCAGCGCCTGGTAAACTGCGATACGCTGAGGCGTAACTTTCAGTCCCGAATCGCGACATTTAGACTCAAATTCGCTGATTTTCTGCTGTAATTCCTCACTCGAAATATTGCCGTTATAACCATTCATACACTGCGATCTACCCGAAATATCATTCAGCTTCCGCGAATCCCGGCACAAATGACAAGAACTATCACACCGTTTCCGATAACTATACCCGTAGGTAGTACTATATAGTAGCCACTACGAATTAGTCAAGCAAATATTTCTGTTTTTTCAGTTTTTTATTACCATCTCGAAAATTGCAGGCAGGATTAAGAGCCTATCCGAATAAGCCGGGCGTTTTCAGGCCGGGCGAAAAGTTTGGGGCCAAGGCGCCAAGATAAGGTTTTGTCGCAGGGCGAGTGAAAAAATATAACCACAGATTGTGCGGATTGACGCGGATTTTTTTTATATTTAACTCTTAAATTGAGACTGTAGCAAGGCTACAGAGTATGTTGCGTGGTGGGCATCTGTTGCTTGCAGCCGAATCGTGGCAAAAACCCAAGTTTAACGTTTGGATCCACGGAACAGGAACCCGGAAGGTGCTATCAGCCAAGTTGGATGTTGCACAAGTCATTGTACTCAAAGACCTTACATATTATTTGCTCTGTAAAGCTACTACAGTCTCGAAATTGGAATGTATTTTCTGTCTCTAAAATGAGGGCTTAGGCAATGATTGGGCTATATAGTCTCTGAAGTAACAATGACTTGCGGTATAGAATTATTTTCCGAAACTGTCAAAAATTTTTTGAGTTTTTACTTTGGACAAAAATGGACAAAATTATTATGTCCTTTTTTCCAATTTATTTTTTCGATAGTTCTCGCAAGCTTTTCTTACGGCATCCCCGTTTTTCTTGCCATATAACTCCGCAACTTCATTCCAAGCCGCTCTTGAATTTTGTGTTTCCCGATACTTTTTATCATAGGCTTTTTGCATTCGTCTGCATTCATCGTATGTATTTTTTCTTGGCCTGCCTCGTTTATTATGCTGTCCTTTTTCCCACCCTATTTCTTCCCTTTCAGTTTCAATTTTTGCCCAAGCTCTACGAGTAAGATTTACCCATTTTTTATAATTCTGGTCTTTCCATAAAAAGTTAAGCGAATAACGGTTTCCTTCAACCGTCCAAGGCCACTTTTCAAACCTTGTAATTCCCAAATTGCTTTCCACGGCGTCTGCATTTGTAATCAGCCAAGTTATTAAACAATATTGCTTTGCGACTTCCGTGCTCATAAAAATATTTATATTGGCATCTTCAAGTAACTTATCTACTGCCCTTCCAATAAGGAAATGCTTTTCATCAAAAGGCGGTAATGATTCCTTAGAAAGCTCTATTTTTTTTATCGCCAAATTAATGGAGACTGTAGCATCTTTACAGAGTCTCTTTTATCCTGCTTTTCGGTTTTCACGGCTTCTGCTCCAATGTAATGTACTTATAGCCTTTTTCAGGCCTACGCTGTACTCATCACGCTGCATATCAACAGCTATCCGTTGACT
>JBDRHL010000119.1:0-33099 GCA_043816955.1 Planctomycetota bacterium
TTACGGGCTTCCTCTGTCCATTTGGGATTTGGTGCACTTCCATGCCTATGCTGGCCGTGAATACGCTCTGCAGCTAAAAAATGCAGAAGCTCCATAGAAGCTCCGCCCCTGGGGCCAAATAGTAACGCCGCACCTATTGAAACGCCGTAACCATCCGCATAGTCCCTGGCAAAGATAACGTTCTTTGCCCCGCTCTCACCAGCCAATGACCGCAATGCCCTTATGTACCCGCCATTAAAGATCTCATCTATGAATTCGCGGGCCATTTGTGTTTTGACCATATCGTTTGAATTTGGATAAAGACACCACATCCCTGATCTAACCCGACTGAAGAAATTCCAGTACCATGAACTTTCCTTAGTTTCAGGGTCAGCAACATAACGGTCTAATTCATTTGCAGCTTTCATCACCCTTGAATTTGCTCCATGTACATCAGCAATTCTTTCCTTCAAACTTAATGTCTTGTCTGTCCCAACTGAGTAAATAGTGTTCTTGATCGTGTTTTCTGTACAAATCATGTGCCACCTGCCTTTCGTTAGAATTCGATGGCACTTCCCGCATGCCGGTTGTGTCATCGAAGTTGTGTAAGTCAATTGCATGCGCATAAAAAAAGCTCCCGGAATGACCAGAAGCCCTGTAACATTTTTCTTAATAAACTATTTTGGTATTGTTATACCTGTGTGGATAGCTGCGAAATGATTAACATAAACTGCCAATCAGGTTTAACTGGATATCAGTATCTATACGCAACATCGGTCATTCAATCAGTTCAACCTGTACAGGCTCAAGTTCAATGACTACTCTGACATTTCCAATTACTCCTTTCATTAAAAAGCGATGGCACGCTTCATTTGGTATGCGTGCCATCTGGTTAAAATTAGTTTTCTGTAAATTCTTTTAGAAATCCTTCTCTCGTCGAGAGCTAACGTGTGAAATTAGTTTATAGAATTATCTACATAAAACCCTGGCTGGCCTCTGGCCAATCCGTTTTTCTCGTCGAGGAATCGCTTCATGATGAGTCGGGTCTGACCCCGCTGCTTTCATGTGCTAAAATCCTCATGCGAACAATCGCTTTTGTGAAAAAGGTGTCCGCAAAATATGGGTTAATATCAGGTGTGAATGTAAATATCTTTATAAGTTTTTCGTTTCAATCTTTATGGGTTTGTGAGAATTTTCCTGGCCTTCAATGTTCCTTTGTAGAGCCTCCTGTCTCAAGGCATACTTTTGTTTGCTTATCTTGACAGCATATTCCCGCAGCTGCGTACCGAAGATTTTTTCGATCATCAAAATGGTAAGAAATGCTTCTACATAGACATGGTTAAACAACCGTTGAAAACGCCAGCGCAGGCCTTGCCGTGTTACCCTGAAAGTCTTATGAATCTTTTCACCATACGTTCCCTTAAGAACCATATAGTCTGGCTCATCAGGCTTCAATTCTACCCAGAGGTCTTTCGATTCGGTCAGCTTCTTCAAATTCTCCAAAAACTCCTTGTCCTTCTGTGTCAGTTTCATGTTTGATCACCATAATATCCCGGCCATCCTGCCATATATCGATAATACCGGTATGGGCCAGGAATATAACCGCGATAAACCGCCATATAACGTCTTTTCGGCTATTCTCACTAAGCGGTGGTATATCCAGCAGATTTACAGCCAAATCCCCCATATGGGCCTGTATGTGCCTCTCATAGCGTCCCAGATCGAACTCATCGTGTGTTTGAACCACAAACCCTGTATCCATGCCTGCTGTAAGACCATTGAGAGCTTCTACCAGGCCGGGCATACCATTTAGATCAACTGCCAGCAGCGGCAAATTAGCAGAACGGCTCTCAGCGAGCATCTTTTTTACACGCTCTTTAAGCTCCTTTTTTCGCTGCCGTGATTCAGCCATTTTAGTCTTAAAATACTCTCGCTCGAACGGCAGAGTATCAAAAAGAAATCTCGATATCACTTCGCTACCACAATCTTTGCAGTAATACCGCCTGACTCGCAGTACAGGCTTGCCACCGCATTTTGAGCATCTTTGAAATTCAACAGTTGGATCGAACTCAAACTTGCATGAATTACACCTGCACATACCCTCAGCTATCATTGTTAGGGCACTGTTGCATTTTGGGCAGCGGCAAGCCAATAGCATAACAAGGTAATAGAACCGCCTTGCCTTGCCGAAAAAATTCTGCACCGCTGCTGCCATATCAAATGCAAGTTTTATTATATTCATTCTTCAACTAACTTCTGGTTCTGTGGGGTAAACTTTCGACCGCAAGCTTTACAAAGCCTGATTTTGCGAACGCCTATAAACTTCGTTTTTCTGACACCCTTACTTACTGTGTCCGTTGAGCCGCACCCATTATACGGGCACTTAAAAGGCCTTCCTCTTGGCATAAACATCACCTCCGCGGTACCCGTAAGGGACATGAAATATATAAATGTGTGCAACTACCATCCGGTAGCAGTTGACGTAGAAAATGGTGTTTGTTTTTCAGAAGATCAACTCAAAGTACCATTCGAAGATTTCAATATAGAGATTGAAAAACCTGGCACTTTTTGTAATCCTCGTGTCTTTAACTTTGCCCAGATATATGCTTCGCATTTTTCTTCAACCGTTTCATTTCTTTTTTACATCTTCTTTGGAAAGCCTTTTTGCTCGGCTTCAAGCAGGCCTTAATAACGCCTTTAACTCGTCTATTGTAAACGAAGCGTCATCGCCTATATTTTCTTCCAAATAGTCCAAATAGTCAGTGTGGTCAGTCCCGCACTTCTTGTTCATTGAATCGATTATCTGTTTCTGTCTCTTCAGAAAGTTTTCTATATTTGGATTATCAATGTGCAATTTCAAAAAAGTTAAAACGTCCGAATTGTGCAAGTGCATTGTGTATCACCCGTTAATGGTATATCAAGCTTTTATAAATACTTTTGTAGCCGTCGTCGGCTACATGCTGAGTTTGTGCTTCAAATCTGATTTTACAACCCTTATTTCTACTCATCTATTTCCCACCCATCCCTTTTCATATTCTCCAATAGCTCTGTCTTGGTTCCATCATAAGATTCGTACTGGCTGCTCTCAGACCACATAACCCCTCTTCCGTCGTCGGTGCCATCATATATCTTCCAAACCTTGTCTTTGCCCACCACAACTTTGACCTTTCTTTCCCTGTTAATTTCGCCAGTCTCAGTGTAATAGTCTTTGTCGTTATAAAAGGCTAATGTCTCCTCTTCAGAGTCATCATAATCTTTGACCTCAAACTCGACACTCTTGCCGTCTATAAGGACTTTATCCACAGTTCCTCTGTATGTGTGAACCACAACTTTCATCCGATTCACCTGAATAATTGAGGATACTTTTCCTTCGCCCATCTCAGGTCGAGTCTGTCTTTACAATCACAATCAACTAAATGCTCTCCACACTCCTTACACTCATCTAAAAATAAGTGTATCAGCCTTTTGTCTTCAGGGCTTGTGAAGATATCGAGAAGATCCTCTTTTCTCATATTATCAAAAGGATCAAGAAAAGCATTTCTCATGGTCTCTACATAACCGGCAAAAGACCAGCTTTCTCCTATGCATGTTTCTGTAACACTTTCCCTGATAACAAATCCGCCATTTTTAAGTTCGTCAAATACGATTCCCATTTTCATCACTCCTTATCATAATATTCATAGTCAGGGTACCGCTTAGGATAAGTACACTTCACACAGTTTCTGTTGGTAATATCGCCGTCATACCGCTTGACGGTTTCATCGCCTATAATAACGAGGGTATCGGTAATATCCGCAAAGGAGACCCTGCTGCCGCATTTTAAGCACTTGCCATGTTTGTCAAACGCGGGTTTTTCAGTTACATTATTAGGAGTAATCTCCTCCCACAGCGTATGCAATGCCCTGAAAACTATCACTGGCGTGCGAGAATCCTTATGCAGATGTTTTTCAAGTATTTCAACCGCCTCATTTGCTGAGAGCTTTGTCATCAAATCAAGCCAGTTATCCAGATTAACCGCCTGTTTATGACAGCCGCTGATATTATCAGCATCGTTTAGATGTATCTCGTTGGCATCTCTAATGAGTGGCAAGTCTTCCTGTGAGGGCAGCTTGTTGTTTTTAACTTTTTCAATAATCGCTCTGTGCTTTTTTATAAGCTCACGATTCATCTGTTTGTTGGCCGCATCGAGGTCACTGTCAGGTTCTATCGCAGCTCGCATTACCTCATTGTCATCTTCAAGAACGAAGACGATGTATTTTTTCATTTTCCCATCCATTTGCATCACCCATTTCAATTTTTGAAGGTAAAATCAAGACCATAGCCCAACATCTTCTGGCAGATCAGCATTCCATCTTTCCAATTGTCCAGAGCACCATCACTGTCAACCAATATCTGTTCTTTCAAATAATGTTTTGCTATTATCAGACAGATTATTACTGCCAGGTCATAAGGCTTATATGCTGTCTTACAAAATTCGAAATAACGCCCGACTTCTTCGGCGTCATTATAGACTGGTTTGCCGTACTGGTCATAATGGCTTATCTCGCCTATCGGTTTTTGCCAATCTTCTTTCTCTATTCTCACAGGCAAGCCAAATGTCTCGTGAGAACAATCGCCCCCACAGGACCTGTGCTTAAGTTTTAACCCCGCAAACCATGTCCCTGAGACATCGCTGTCATTAACAGCCAATTCTTCTTCTTGCCCGCAAAGAAGAGTTAGCAATGTCCTGGTGGGGATATCCTTGTATTTCTTTACAACAAATGCGATTCCGGATGCGTCTTTCTCCGGCCAGGTAATTCCCAAATTCCTATCGGCATGCCCGCAATTTTCCACTCCGTTAAACCAGATTGTTTTGCTGTTTATTTCAGGCTCGCCTTTCCCAAAGCCATCGGCCAATGGTACAAACTCAGACAAGTACTTTAATACAGCCTTAAAATCCTTTACAACTTTTTCAAATTTTTCCTTATCGAACTTTTCTACTCTTTTCCAGTAATGTGTATAACCCATTTGTATCACCTTTTGGTTTTATTCATCGATAACGATGACTTGTCCATCCATGACAAGGCATCGTTTTAAATCCCGATTAAGCCAGTATCTGCCGGTATCAATTAAATCGAACTCCTTGAAGAATTCAAAACGCTGTCTCTCAGCTTCAATTGCTGCTATTGCTTCATCAATGGTTTTGCCGGCAGTGAATGAGTCCTCGATTGTTTCAACTTCATCAGGCATATCAGGATAAGTAAACGAGCGGTTGACAAAAAACTGCCGTTTGGTCTTCTTCTCCGCTTTGTTCCATTTCTCCTTGATAAAGCCGGTAAGATGTATATCGAACTTTTTTACGATATAGGTCTCCGTCTCCAGGAACGGAACATCTGTAACTGTATGGCAGGTCTTCTCAAACCGCTGCATCTTATAGAAATCAGGACTATGGTTGATATCAGCGCCGTCAACGCATTTGATATCGTTTTTGCGTACAAACTCAGTCAGATTCATTTTGCTCATCCTCATCATCGCCCGCCATTGCATCCTTTGTGCATTCGTAAATAATGTGCCAGTCAATGTGACCGTTCAACAAGCCTTTTTCCGCTAATTCTGCCCACCTGTTAAACTCGGCTCGATCTTTCGGATCTCTACCCATTGATTCTATAAAATCTCCAATTGACAACGTTATACATATTTCATACTCCATGGCTTGTGACATTATATATCACCTCTCTCATATCCATCTTCTTTTAGCTCTGGCACATCATCTACCTGCTGAATTTTGGTTTTGATATTTCTTATGTGCCTACCATTGTCGTCACAGCCGAAAACACATCCAAAGTCAAACTCTATGTCACTTTTGTCACATTTGTTTATATAGAAATACCTGCCGCATTTCCGACACTGATATTGTTCAAGGTTCAGGATTTTCCCTGTTAACGTATCCATTTTCTTTCCTCCGCCTGCCTCTGCCAGGCAAGCCCAGTTCATCGCTTACTGGGCTTGCCGGAAAACAAAACAATTAAATAGTAGTATTCCCATCGGGACTCGCATGAGACCCGAAAGACTGCTTGACAATTTGAATCTTTCTGAATGGATGGAATCTCTTTTGCCGGATTTTGTTTTAGCATTCGCATTTTTCACATCTCTTGTCTATGCGGTTCTCGGCAAACGGTTCGATCATCAAAGATCTGCTGTAGCGATGTCAGTTTCAATTGGCTTTGCCTTATCTATAGGCTTGGTATGGTGGGAACAGGAAAATAACCTCTCAATCAAGAACCTTGGTCCGGTTGCTATCGGCTTTGCAATACTCGTTCTATCAGTTGTTATGTACCAATCCATAAAGCATGTCGGAGGCTTTTGGGCTGGTGCAGGCATCACAATCGGAGCGTGTATTTTAATAGCTCAACTCCTAAAGCTAAATATTCCTGTAGAGTCTGAAATTATCCAGACAATCACAGTGGTTGCTTTGATAGTAGGTATGATCGCATTCCTGTCTAAGACCGGTAGTCACTCGATTCGCTTTCCTAAAGTATCCGCCAGTTTGCCGTCCGTCCGCCATGATATGAGCGATTTATATCGAGACAGGCACCTGTCAGGCCAGTTGTCCAAAAAAATGAAAAAACTTCGCAAGGAAACAGGAACTTTGAACGAACATCCTGAAAATGCAGGTAATGTTTCAGCCCAGCTTAAAAAGATGCTTCCAGCCGAAGGCTACCTGACTGAAAAAATGGCACAGTTGCGAGCCAAAGCACACAGGATTCGCAATGGTCATATCGCAAGACTTGAAGAAACAAGGGGTGTTTTTTCAAAACTTCCGGTCTCTGAAAAGAAGAAGGCCTCTGCCGAGTTAGCCGCCAGGTATAACCAGCTTATCGGTATCGATACACGCCTTGAAAGACTCGATAAAGCTGTTGCCGAAAATGAACACAGGATCAGGGAACTTACCAGCCAGGCACAACAATACACAGCCAATTATGATTACCAAAAACTAACTGACTGCATGAAGGCCGCTGAAAAACTCCAGGGCCATAACAGCAGGTTATTCAAGCTTATCAAACAAACGGAGAATAAACTCACCGCTATTACCAAAAAGGTAACTCAGGAAACAAAACAGGTGAACAAAAGTGATAGCAACAAACTCAAGTCCGGCACTTGAAGATAGGCTGGTTGGCCCGGATTATCCATACGAGTCGAAAGAAGAAGCCGCTATAGCTAAAATGCTCCAAAGTTACAATATACCGTTTCTTTATAAACAGCCGACTTTAGTTATCGAAAACGGCAAAAGATGCATCGAGTACGCCGATTTCTTCCTGCCCACTTATAATGGCCTGGCCATAGATTATATCATCGAATCAAACAGTGCTATCTACCGCAGGAAAAAGAACGTATACCAGGACAACCAGACACCGGCAGTGCTGATGTCACGTAAAAACATGCAGGGGCCCAACTGGCAAAAGAAACTTTTCAATAGGCTGCAGAATATCTATCGCAACCGTTCAGCCTATCGTAAGCCCGGGCGTTATGGATAGTCGCTAAGTTGTGCTATTCTCTTCTTTGCGATTCGGCAGTATTTGGGGTCGATTTCAAAACCCATGAAATTACGCCCCAGTTCTTTACAAGCTATTGCAGTGGTCCCAACACCAATACAGTTATCAAGAACCATGTCCCCCTTATTTGAATATGTTCGTATCAAATACTTGAAAAGTTCTACCGGTTTTTCTGTTGGATGCAGAGCTTTGCTTGAATGCGGTTTTTGGAACTTGACGATTGATAGTGGAAATTTTTTACTGCCATGCAATTTACAGTTATCTACTTTGCCGTGTACTCCATAATTTCTGTTTGTGTCTGTCTTCATACTTCCCTTCAAATGACTCGGCTTGCCTGAATCGAATTGCGGATTATATGTAGGCTGTTTCCTGTAGAAAACCAGGATATGTTCGTGGACCCTTAATGCCATTCTGTTGGCGTTAAGAAAACCGCTTGGAAGGATTTTGTTCCAAATCAGATCATATCTGAACCAGGCCTTATTTGAATTTATCAAATCAATAGAGAATGGAAATTGCGAAGTGAGTATTACAACGCCATTATCTTTTATTACCCTTTTGTATTGCGTCCAAAGCTCATCAATCGGCAATGGAATGTCTTTTTTGTTTTTTGTAACGCCATAGGGTAGATCGCACAGTATCAAATCAATCGAATTGTCCTCAATCTGCCTTATTCCCTGCATACAGTCCATACAGTAAATTTTATTCGTTACTAACATAAAACTCACCTTGGCCGTGCCTCTTTCCTGTCTCATTTGCCCGTTCTGCTAAATTGCCAGGCACTATGAGATATCGAGCCAGGTAAGCAATTCAGTTGTGTCAGCATCGCTGTATTCTACGGCTTCGATAGCCCTCTGGCAGGCTGTGACCGCGGTCGGAGATGTAGCGACAAAGACTATCCGGTCAAATCCCACATCTTTTATTTTATCGAGATTCGCTTTGATATTCGATTTGCCAGTTTCTACCTCAACTGCGACTTTCCTACCGCCTCTTTGGGCTAATATATCAATAGCACCGTTACCCTTAACTGGATGCTCATGTTTAACTTCATAGCCTCTTTTTTCAAAGTATTTGGCGGTTTGTCTTACCCAATAGCGATGCTCCAGGCTCTGGCGAGGTTTGGGGGCAACCTCAATATGTGCCGAGGAACAAACTGTCCGGCCAATATCGGTCAGTTCATACAGTACAACCTGGCCGCAGCGGGTAGGGATGGTAACAGCTTTTATGATACCGGCAGCAGCAAGGTGTTGGCGGACGGCATTGCCGCGACGGCGGGAAAGGTTGAGGCGGTGATAGCGGGATACGGTTGTTGATAATGGGCGAGTCGCCACATCTGATAAGAAGCGTATCTCTTCACGATTCAATTCTTTACCGGGAGGTTCCGGATTAGAATCATAAGATAGTAAAGATTTATTCTTTTCGTCCAAAGACTTATTCTTTCTATCTTCTGATTCCTTGGGGGATGGTGGGTGGGTATCTTTATTATTTTCAGTATTGATTGTTTTTTCTTTATTTTCTTTATTTCTATCTGGGACTGAAATAGGTGAAATCACTGCCGAACAAGCCTGTATAAAGCTATTTGAGTTGGTATCAGTGTAATTACTGCCCCATTTGGCTTTAACTGCCTTATCTGTTACAGAGCCTTCTTTAACCGGACAGAGACGGATTTTAACAAGGAATGGCTCAGGATATTCATCAGCTAATCGAACGACAGCGGTGCCGACAGGCAAAGTATTCAAAGATTGCTTTTGCTCATCTGTGAGGTTCATTGCCCCGGAGATTTCCTGTACATCGGAGCGAAGCTTCTGGCTCAAGGCTATTGTCGCATAAGAATTAGCAAAGGCTACTTTACTCAAAAGCGATGCGGATTGATCCACAAAGATATAACCAAGGCCATACTGCCTTACCATCCTGATTGAAGTCTCTAATACGGACTCCTTTGATTCCGATGACTTCTTCAATAACAGGTTATGGGCTTCTTCAAGAATGATTACATTACTGATCTTATCCTGCGGGCCCTGTGCGAGACGATACCGGTACAGGTATAATGTCAGGGACTCGGAGAACATAACTCTATCTGATGAACTGGACAATCCATCCATCTCAAGAACCGCGTTGCAATTGAGAAGTTCTGCAACATGACTATTGCCCTGGGTATTGAGAACCGCTCCAAACTCGCCGTAAGTCATCGCCAATAGAATTCTTTCTGCCGAGGCCTGCCACATCGCAGCCCTTCCTTTGAGCTTGACGGTCTTTAGCCAAATAAGTAGTTCGTGAATTGTTGGCCAGCGTCTTTGTGTTTTATCAAATATCCCTGCCTCGCGGTACAAATGATCGAGTCCCGCGACCAACAAACTTATTACACCCTCGCCCCCAAGGTACGCACCGGCAATTACATCGACAATAAGCTTAATCCAGATATGAGGCTCACAGCCGGCAGGCGGTATTAGAGGATTAAACCGAAGCGGTGAAACATTCCTGCCAACAGTGTAAACATGAAGATCAGGATACAACGTCATTAAATCTCGGTACCCTCTTTTCCAATCCAGGGCAAGTACCTTAATGCCCCGCGACATAATACCCTGCATGAGCATGAATGTAAGATTTGTCTTTCCCGAACCGCTCCTGCCCGCTACAAGAATATGCTCTTTGAGACGCTGGCTCTTAAAGCAAAAAGGGTACAATTTTTGGTCCGCATATGAGATTGCACCGAGTTCAATATCGCCGGATATGGCAAACTTTTTCGGCGGTGGTGGGAACGGTGAGCGGTCAAGCTCATAGCTCGTGCCAAGATGTTTAGCCGCCAATAGTTCCAGAGTCTGCTCTATGTCGGCCTTGCCGCCTGCATCGGATTCAGCTAAATAGGCTTTCCATAATCTGTCTATCTTTGTGCCCATAACAGGCTTCAATTTCCGGCATAACTCCTGTACTCGCTGCATCAAAGTGGATCACCTATCGAGTCATCTTCAAGGATCGAGACCTTCCGGTAGGCCGTCAGATACTGCTGGGCCTGCTCGGGAAGTGCCTGTTTTAACTTTGATACATCCTGCCATAGTTTTACACGTTCATCTCTCTGTTGCTCGTAGAGTTCCCTCAGACTCTTGGTGAGGCTGTAGGCTTCACGACTGTTCTGTGGAAGACCGCCACGCATGGCTTCAACATAAAACACAGAATTAAGTGCATAACATTTGCCAAGTTCTATCTGATAGTTGTTTCTTTCATAAATATCATAACGCTTTCTTACCTGGCTGATGATATCGCTTAGACCAAGGCCTGATGTCTGCTTCTTATCAGAAATAATAGCCGTCTCAGGCTCTGATTTTTGGACTGGAAAATAGCCGCTGTTGATAATATCTTCGACGGTTGTCTGCCTGGGCCAGGTACTTTTAGGCACTATGCCAGAAGTAAAGTCATAGCCGGTAGATGTGCTAAAATATGTCGATTTAGGCTCTCTGTGAGGAATATCATACGCCAGAAATTTTCCTGACTGATAGAAATACGGCTTATAGCCGGAATCGAAAACCGGCCCATTTGAAATGTTTGGATTATTCATTTTACAACCTGAAAAATTGTTCCTTTTCGGTAGTAAATACGCTCCAGTATTTAAATCTTTTGTTTTTCGTTGTTACCCGACAGTAAATAAAATGAAAAGCTGAGTTTTGCAAAAAATTTATAAAGTAGATGGTTCATCCCTTACGCCGGTGATCTCGTATGCGAAAACTAAAAGTACAAATATTGCGGCTTCTGCGGCAGAGATCTGACGATAGAGCAGCTAAACTGTCCAGGGAATACCTGGGAGCAAAGCCCGGGGAAAAAGAGGCTATTATGGCTGGCATTAGGTTTGAAAAATGGATGAGTCAGGTCTGTGATGACTGCATGGGTTAGAATCAGCTATTTCACAGCATGTCCGGCAGTCCCGGCTGCTGCTCTATTTCTTTCTCGATTTTCTGCATAAATCGAAGCGTGTTATATGTCTAATACCGGTATAATTAAATTATAACACTGCACACACCGAAGCTTCCTCCTATCCAGTGCCGGCGAAATAATCGCTCCTGTCTTGCACTCAGGGCATAAAATAATACCGAGGTGTTCACACATAAACCTGCCACGCTCACTATCAAAGTCAATAAAACTCTGTGGGTCTGCGATATCCCAGAATCCCTTCAGTCTTAAATCCACATAATATCTTGCCGCCCCATACTGTACTATTGGTAAGGCCCTTTGGCCCGTAACGAATTCTTGTTTTTCTACTCTCATTTTCAACCCTCCAGCCAAACCGCTCTATGGCGGTTCGCTCAGTTCGTTTATCATACTATACTTTCAGACAGTTCAGGATATTTATCCTCTTTTCTAAGTTCTTCAAGCCTGGCTTTCGTAGAAGCACAAAACCACTCAACACAATCTAAACCCTTCACTCTTTGGCTTTGCTCTTTGCCAAGATACCTGTATGTCACTGCCGTCATTCCCCGCCATTGGTTAAAACAACTCATCAAAGTCTCTTCGAGTTCCTTTATGTACATGTTGCAATCCGTTGGCGGCTTACATATTCTAATGACTTCCTGCTTGTTTTTTTTATCGATTCTCATTTTTATCCCTTGGCCGAGCCGCTCTATATGGCGGTTCGCTGCGAAACTGCTGTGAACCGCCATAATCAAAACATTCTACTCGCCGTGTAACGGCTCAATCAAAGCAAAGCACCGCATACATCGAAGCGTCTCGTTCTCAAAGGCCATTGATACGATAGCACTCATCCCACAACTGGGACACGAAACAACGCCGGTTTGTATACATATTTGCCGTCCCTTCTCGCTATCAAACCTAACAGAGTTACTAAAGTCTTTAACGTCTCTGAATTCCTTTAACCTCAAGTCGGCAAAATATTTTATTGGTCCGTACTGTACTATGGGCAAGGCTCTCGGGCCTGTAAATGCCTTTTCTTTTGGTTTTTCCATTTTTTATGCCTCCAGTCAAACCACTCTATGGCGGTTCGCTGCTAAAATGCTGTGAACCGCCATAATCAAAAACCAACTGTAAAATATTTTAGTCTTTTGAGGCTGTCCCTGCTGTCTTTTCCGTTTTCACAAAATCTGTCGCACACACAAGGTCTTTATACATTTCTTCGCTGCTGCTATTCAATATTTCACGTACACCATCATCCTTCTTGAGTATGGCAATGAATTTGTCGTAATCTTTTTCCGCTACCCATTTGTCGGCTTTCATAGCTGTTTCCTGGCCTGTCGGTCGTTTGTTCCTGACAAGGATATATATCAAGCTGTCCTTATCACGTATCTTTGACAGAACCTTTGTGACATCTCCATTACCCAATTCCAGGATTACAACTTTGTGTATCTGTTCCCCTGGATTGATAAACAGCGTTTCACCTTTCAGTTTTCCCAGTTCCAGGGCCGAAGCTTTCCTTGCCTTAATCTGAAACGACTTAGTTTTCACATCAGCTTCTTTATCGGTTTTTTTGTTTTTCATGGTGCTTCACCTCATACATTCAAAAAGATCAGGCCGATTTCTTTTCTTCGACCTTTACCATCTCCTCTGTCAACTGTGCGATGGAAGTTTTTAATATTTTCTGTGCCTTGTTCTGCAGCCAGGTATCAATCTGAGGCTTTAACCTGCTGCCGGCACGGCTCACGTAACTGGTAACTGCGTTGTAAAAATCCCATCTGGTTACACGGCCGTTTTCGTCAAGCTTGACTCTCGATAGAATCTCTTTGACGTATTTCTTCTTTTTGAACAATGCCTTTGTCAAAAGCTGCAGGGCCTGCCACTCAACGCTGTCTTTGAGGCAGATACTGACCATGTTCGCAAGCTTCTCATCGCTGGCTATGATGTCTTTTATTATCTTATCGATAAGACCTTCCACCGTTACTTTCAGTTCTTCTGTGTACTTTACTCTCCTTGGTTTTACGATGTCGTTTACGATCATACCGTTCGAGCACGCCAACCTCGTAACACGTGCGGCTATCACCAAGCCTGCCACCTGGCTGTAATCCGATACAACCCTTATCCCTGCGGTAAAGCTCTCACCAACTTCGGTCAGTTCCATCTTCGAGTCCGGGAAATCAAAATCGATCTGTATGCCGTGTCTGGATTTCTTCAATTCTGCTTCTGCCTTGATGTTCAGGCTTGTTATTGCCTCTATGAGTTTCTCTACCGCATACCTGTGCTGGATCACCATATAGCTCTTGGGAGCTAAGCAAGCCAGTTCGTTCCTGTCAACGTTCCATATCCCCATATGTCTTTTGCTGAGATAATCTTCGCCGTCCTTGACAATATGGACGTCCCGCATCTCGGCCCTGTCAAATCCTATAGCCGTGTTTTTCAACTCAGCCAAACCTGTTTTTTCTTCAGCCATTTTTTCACCTTCGAGCCAATCGTCTATAGCGAAAGGCCTCCTTCTAATCCAAAGAGGAGGCCTTTCGTATCATAATCATAATTTATCAAGGTCAATGATGACTCCTTTCTTGATGTAAATTGCGTGCCTTTCGTGTAATTCCCTGAAGTCTTTCGGAAAGAACAGTGCATCTTCTATGGGTACTGATGCTGATTGTTTTTTCTTTGCCAATTTTACAACCCCCAAATCTATATATGATTTATCTCTGTCTTTTTGGAAAAAAAACCCTCTCACCACCAGATGGTGATAAGAGGGCAGTCTGTCGAAAAACAGAGGTCTCGTAAAAGTGCCAGAAACAGCTTTTCAGGTGATGTATATGGCACTTTTGTGAGTAGGAATTTTTAGAGACAGCAGGCCTCTAAAAAGTCATAAAGCCGCCGAGCTTGCTCGGCGGCGATCTGCTTTAGCGTTACTCAATGAATTTGTAGCCTTTTACACTGTCATAGTTCTTTTGCCAGATGTCTTTGTTTTCCTGCCGCCAACAGCTCATCAGGTTTTCACCGACAACAATATAAGTGCGGCAGGTATCGCAGGCAACATAGTGGCCTCGACCCAAATTGAACAGCCTTGTTTTGTGACCGTGAATGCATTTAACATCACAGAAACATTCGCCTAAATCAAAGTTGCCACTATTCATTTTCCAAAGCCACGATTGATTTTTTCCTGCTGTTCTTTTGTTAAGTTGTTTGATGGGCAGGCGGCACATACGCCATAATGGTCTGGGTTGTCGCTCATCACGATTACCTTTCCGCATACAACACAAATCAAGCTCATTTTTATTTCTCCAGCAAGTCGTTAAGCTTGCCTTTCTTTTCAAAATCAGCTAACTGCTCTTCGACATATGAATAGAACAGCTTCCTCCACTCTGATATTGTTCTTTTTTTCTTATCCAATACACATATATACTCTTTCCATTCCTTCAGTAAACTCAGCAGTTTTTCCTCGATTTCGGTTTCCGCCGCATCAAGCTCTGCCATAAGCTCATAGTTAGGCCCGCACATTTTTATCCCCTCCAGCCGAATCGCTCTATGGCGGTTCGCACCAATTTTATTGTGAACCACCATCTTTGTCTGGTTCGTCTTTGTTCTCAAGAAACACTGCTGATTCATAATCGGCGGTATGCAGAGCCAGGCTGGCTGGATACAACTCAATTGCCCTCTGATAGGCACAGCTTCCATACGGACTCAAATCAAATCCGCCCATGTGCCATCTGATTATACAGCATTCCTGCTCTGATAATCTAAAAAACCTCTGAAGGATAATGACTGACTTTTCTCCATGGCCTATTGGAAACTTGTCTTTATAACCATACTGCCAGATTTTCTTTCTCTTTTCATTATCCCATTTCTTTTTTCTTCGATAAAAATCTATCTTGCAGACATCATGTAAAAGCCCGCAAATAATGACTGTATCCAGGGAAAGCCCTAAATTATACCTTTGACTCTTTTCACTGAATAACTGGTAAACGTTCCAGCTATGTTGTGCCAGCCCGCCCTTGATATTCAGGTGGTTGCCTTTGCTGCATGGTGCAATGAAAAAATCCGTGGATTTCAGCCATTCGATAAACTCTGCTTTACCGTGTTGCTGAATCTTACTTAATTCGTTCAGTATTTTTTGCGAAACCTCGCATTTTTCATAATCGATTTCGTCTTCCATTTTTATCAGCCTCCGTGCCTCTGAATCAGGCACTGCCTCGTTTTGGCAGTGCCTGTGAAGATAGCCAGGATGTGTGCAAGCTCAGCAATCAAACCTCTTTTTGCAAACGCTTAAGTGGTTCTGTTGTGAGCACCTCCATGCTTTCATTCTTCCTAACGGTAGTCCCCACATAAGAACAAAAATCGCCTAACCAGTCCGTATTTGCCAGCATGGTTGTATACGCCTTAAATAATTCCTTCTTGAGTTTTCTCACTTTCTCAAAGAGGTTCAGCAATCTTTCCGTAAATTCGTCAGGTTTTACATAATGCCTGTCTTCCTTATACACATCTTTTAGCTTTTTTTGCCACGCCCGTTCCATCGAATCAGATATGATCGGTTCCTTAAGTCTGCCGTCCTTTTCAAGGCTAAAAATCTGTTTCCGCACATAAGTACCAAATTTCTTTAACCAGCCTGCGGTGTCCAGCACCTCTTTATCCCCGGTTGCCTTGACAGATTCTTTCCAGTTTTCAAAGAATTCCACCAAGCTCTCCCTGAATTTATCCTCTTTTGCAATACGGGCTATTGATGTACGCTGTTTTTTCAATCTCTCTGCCTGCTTAATTCGCAGTTCAAGTCGTCCTTCAAGCCTGCCTTTTCCCTTAAGCCTACGAAGATGTGCCTCCACAAAACGACAGAAACATTCTAAATAACCAGAGTCTTCCAATATCTCCTTCAATATTTCCTTATGCTCTGTTGAGTTGAAAAAAACCCTCCAGTCCTCAAACAGTTCCAGTAATGTCTTCGTGAATTGGTCAGGTCTCGCATAAAGTCCCACCCTTTTATACATGTATTCATACCTGTCTTTAAAGTTTGCTCTCGATAATCGTGCCATTGAATCAGGCAGAATTGGTTCTTTAAGTTTGCCATCTTTCTCAAGGTTAAGAATCTGTCTTCGCATATAAGTATGAAATTTCTTTAACCAGTCTATCTTTTTCAATACCTTTTTGTCCCCAGTTGCCCTGACAGATTCTCGCCATCCATTAAAGAGTTTCAGCACCCTCTCGCTGAATTCGTCAAGTTCTGCATAAATCTCGTCTTTTTCCATTTTTTTATACCTCCGTCTAAATCGCCATATCGAAACCTCTAAAAAACAAAAAAAATAAACGGCCCGGCTGTTTGCACGAGCCGCCTTCAATAAACTCATCAGTCTGTTATTGCTATCTCCTCAACATTGTCGTTGCCATTTGCAGCTTCGCCTTGTTTTTCAACAATCTTCTCGAAACACTTTTGAAGGCAATAAATAGCCAACGGTATCTCATTCCTGCTGAACGAACCGCTCGACTGCCAGTTGTCGTCCTTGTCCTTATATCTACGCTGAACCGTTGCCTTCAATATGGTTATGGTTCTACCTTTCACTTCTATATCGTTTTCCCAAAGAGCAGCTGAAACCGCTCCAGCTTTGAACTTAGCTATGGGTGTTTGATTTCCTACCATTTTATTTACCTCGGAATCTTTCGTCTGATGCGAAAGACCCTCTTACCAATATGGGTTAAGAGGGTCTTTGTGACTTATAAACTTTATAGTAAAAACAACGGTTAGCTTATAACCAGCCTGCTTGAAAAAAATTGGCCCGCCGGCAGCAGGGGTTTTCAGGGGACAGCCAGTCCCATGAAAAGTCAGGAAGCCGCCGAGATCACTCGGCGGCAATTTATTGCCGTCTCTTTCAACATCGAAAGCGGAGGCCCGTACAAGGCTCGATTGAAGCCTGTGCAGAATTTGATGTTAGTGTACGGCAAAGCCTGACATAATGTAAACATCACAAATCGTACTACGGTATCCATAACCCCCACTCTAACGAATTCTATCAGTTTATTCCTCTTGTTCCCCTGGCCATTCCTGTTCAATAAATTCATCATCCGGAAAAAACTGCTGCATTATAGTTACGACTTCGTTGTTCTTGAGCAGATTTGTAGCTACAGTTCCGTTAGAGTAGATTGTACCTGACACCTGCTCTTTCCAGCCTTCGGATTTCAGCTTCTCGATAAGTTTTTCTGCCTCACACTTTTCTTTTTCTGACATTCTTCCACCTCCGGCTATTGTTTTTTGCATATTCTTTATTCAATCGGAACGACTTCAAACCGAACACCTGTATTTTCCATTTGCATACTTTCGGTCTGTGCTGTTGTTATCGCA
This sequence comes from Planctomycetota bacterium, assembly GCA_043816955.1. Classification (GTDB taxonomy): domain Bacteria; phylum Planctomycetota; class Phycisphaerae; order Sedimentisphaerales; family CAYZTY01; genus JBDRHL01. The sequence goes on from JBDRHL010000119.1 coordinate 17,743, forward strand.
GCTTCCTCGGTTTGGAATACAAGGATTTCCCCCTTGTGGTCTCTTAACGGCCCAAGTTCCCTTTTTCCCTTGAATCCAATAAGTTTGTATCTCATTCTTTTCAATCTCCTTGTTTTTTACCGGCTAAATGCCTTCCGGCGGTCAGCTCTGTAAAATGCTGGCCGCCGGAAATTCTTCTCAATGTCGAAAGCCCAGCGTGATAAAATAAACTTTACGATGACCTGTTTGTCTGAGCCTGTTCCATCAGTCTCAGTTTTTCCATAGCTTCCTCTGCATCAACTAACGCGGCCAGTTCTTTCCTAATGACCTCCTGTTCACTTACTGTCAGGCACTTATCCAGCTCAAACCACAACATAAGGTCTTTGACCGGCAAAATCTGGCCAAACTGGTCTGTAGGCAGCTTTCCCTGCTTACGAATATGGTCAACGATGTCTCGCTTTTTATGTATATTCATTTTAGTACCACCAACCGAACCACTCTATGGCGGTTCGCTGCGTAAATGCTGTGAACCGCCATAGCCAAATCAGATGCTCAGGCAGACACTGCAAGGGTCTGCCTGATGAAAAGAACCAATTTAGAGTCGCTAATCAAGCGACCCCAAAACCTTTTTTGCTTTATCTTCACGCCTCTCTTGGCTCTTTTTCTCAAGTGCGGCAATCTCACGCTGTATGCGTTTTGCTCGCACGTAACGTTTTGCCAGGCAAAACATATCGAAATCACTGATTTCCTCTACATCAATGAGACCCGCTTCAGCCTGCTCAAGGATTTTATACTTTCTCCTGCTTTTTATCCTTTCGCTCAGCATCTCCATTATAATACGCTCGTGGAGAAGCTCTTCTCTGAGCTTGTCTGCTTTGTACCTTAGCTTGTCAAACTCTACGTATTTATCAAAATCAACCGTTCCAAAAGCACCCCAGTCAACTGAACCATCCTCATCGATGTTCGGTTTAATCCCGCCTTTTTTGCCCTTTACAGGCAAGGCAAGTATTGGGGCAAAAGCCTCCCTCAAGAACACCCTGTCAATCTCAGCAGGCTCTATCAGTTCCTCATCGTCAAGGTCTGGTATACTGCCGTATCTATTACTGCGTTCCCGTTTAAGTAAAGGTGAAACAGGCACCTCTACACCGTCAAATACTTCAATTCTTATTCTTTGTTTCATCTGAAACAACCTCCGTCTTTCGACAACCCCTTGCGAAAGACGGAGGGGGAAGGGGCCGTGGAGTCCGCCTTCGAGCCTAATAGCAAGCAGTCCGTGCTGTCTTCTCCAATGGCACGGACTCTCCCTATTAGATGAGAAGGTGGAAGCACGGCCCTGATTTTTTCATAATTTCTGGCTGGAGTGGGCGGAAGTTTGAATCCCGTAAATGATTTACGGTTTTCCAAAGAAAATGTATATGCTCGAAAGCCTTCGAGTACTATTATTGAAAACCGTAAAGCATAATTTGGGGATTCAAACAGCAGCCCGCCCCCGAAATTGTGAAAAAATCAGCTATCTACAGGATTCTTAAACCAAAGGGGTTTAAGCTTTTTGCACCTCTGAAAAAAAAATCGAAACCAACCCATTCTATATATCAAACAGGGGTACAATCAAATTAAAACACTTTACGCATCGAAGCTTTTCTATATCCAGTGCCGGCGAAACAATAGCACCTGTCCCGCATTCGGGACATAAAACAACACCACTATGCCTGCATATACGCCTGCCCTGTTCGCTGTTAAAATCAACGCAGTTGTGCGGGTTACTGATATCCCTGAACTGACTCAGTCTCAAATCTGCAAAATACCTTGTTGCTCCATACCGAACTATCGGCAAGGCCCACGGACCTGTAAAAACTTCTTGTTTTGTTTTCTCCATTTTTCCAACTCCAGCTAAACCGCTCTATATGACGGTTCGCCAATCTTGACGAACCGTCTAAGATAAATCAGGAAAATTGCAAGAGGGTCGAGGGTTCTGGCCGGTAAGAAGACTAATTTTTTTTATGTTCGCAAGTGTGCGAACTTATAATACGAGCTTCGCAGCAATTTCTGTGGAAGTTGAGATGTGCCCGGCCAGGTTCCCGACGTTGGCGGTGAATTGCGAATTTTTGCCGATAGCGATACCGCATTTATAGCTTTTGGCTGTCTTTTTTTGTCTATATGGCCAAAGTATTGGCCATTAATTCTCAGCCAAAAGATTTAAATGGGCGGTATTGCGTGGTGAAAATTCCTGATTGAAAATCTACGGGAAGGTTTTCAATCTATATCGCTGCTCTGCTACGACAACGTTGAAAAAAACTTAAAGAAAAAGAAAAAAGCGGTTCAGTTGTTTACAAGAACCACTTTTGGACAATTACATAACTCCGTCCAATATCGGTTCTTCAACTGTACCGTTGCTGTTACCATTGCCATTGTTGGACGCATCGTTCTGCGTCTCAACAATCTTTTCAAAGGTCTTTTGAAGACAGTGGATAGCCAAAGGTATCTCGTTCCTGCTGAACGAACCAGAAGACTGCCAATTGCCATTCTGGTCTTTGTATCTACGCTGAACCGTTGCTTTCAATATCGTTACGGTTCTACCCTTTACTTCCACATCATTTGCCCAGACTGCTGCTGCAACCTGACCTGCTCTAAACTTAGCTATAGGTGTTTGTCCTACCATTTTATTTACCTCGGTGTCTTTCGTCTAATGCGAAAGACCCTCTTACCAATATGGGTTAAGAGGGTCTTCGTAGACAAATAAATGTCTTAGTAAAAGCGAAGGCCCGTGAGCTGACCCTTCGATAAATCTTTAGGCCTGTAGGCCGACCCGCAAGGGGAAAGATTTACGATAGAGGGTCTGCGTGAGCCTGAGCGTCCCTCAATAAGAAATAGAGTAGCAGGTTCGCTCGTTTCCAGGCGAACCGCCATTATTCAAGCGAAGGCCGTTGAGCTGACCCTTCGATAAATCTTTAGGCCTGTAGGCCGACCCGCAAGGGGAAAGATTTACGATAGAGGGTCTGCGTGAGCCTGAGCGTATACCTGAACAAATCACATGATCAATATGCAGCCGCAAACCCAGAACTTCCCGTATCGATACAGCAAGCTATTAGCAAAATAACCAAAGATTCTTATCCATAAAACACTAATATTGTGATATCCACCGGAGTATATACACACAGGAGCAGACAGCCAATACAAGCATAAAAACAGATCAATTCACTCACAAAAACAGACCTGATTTCGGCCATAAAAACAGCCGTAAAAATAACCATCAGAATCGCCCCGGTCCACCAATCAAATACATGAATATCTTGTTACAACACGGCATAAAAAACGGCAGGATCATACAGCTAAAATGGACTGGCAGCGAAGCTTGTTTTCCACAAAAAAACCATTAACTATCCACAGCCAAATCAAGCAAATCCAGTATACTATTTCATATACCCATACCCATAATTAACCAAAATATATATATATTCGACTTATGTAACTTTCTGTAACACCTTTTGTTCTATAGCGTTAGGTGAATTTTGCCAATTGACTTAAGTTACTATTTAGAGGCCCCAAAACAGACTTAAGTTACTATTTAGAGCACCTAATAGCGATTTGGGGGGTACTTAAGTTACTATTTCGCATGACTTAAGTTACTATTTGAGGGCCTAAAACGGACTTAAGTTACTATTTAGAACGAAGGCCGGGTACAATTTGATTCACCAATCCCCTGCTCAGACCCAGTACCAAACCGGAATATAGCCAGGTCAGACAGGCCAATTTACACTCAGAGAGGGGGAGCAAATTTCCACTGGAACCGGCCAGAATGAATTATAGATATGTTTGTATTATTACTACTTACTACTACTAAAAGACGACGCTTATAAATCCTTTAAAAAAGGGGTATTGAAGGAAAGGTTTCACTGGGCAGTAAGTACATAAAAAAAGCGAAAAAAACAAACATCTCCCAAAGGCTCTTTTCCAGTTTCCACTAGAAAACTACTCCCCCACACTGGTAGCGATTTTCAACAAAAGGTTTTTATAGTAGCACTTCCAGTGAACGCATATGAAGGTGATTTTCGAATGGAGACAAGCAAGGTTCGCACTAAAATACTCAGTCAAATTCAACACATGGTAAGTAGTGCAATTATAAAAGACCGCCGTTTCCTGGATGATGAGCAGCTCATAAAAGCTGAACAATTAGCCGTACTTGAAAAGATATTTAATGCCAATGTTCGAGATGCCGAGATACGGGAACTCAGCAGTCATTTCGCCGCAATCCTGCGAGGCGATCATCCCTGTCATCTGGCTATCTGGGGCAAGACCGGAACAGGCAAGACACTGACCTTAAGTTATTTCCTTAACCTGCTCTCCGAGATGTGCGTTGCCCAAAACATACCCATCCGCCATGAACATCTGGATTTGTCTAATCCAAGACCATGCTTTCGGGCCCTGAACGATCTGGCCTGTCTGCTGAACGCAAGCAAGCGATACCAGAAGGGAATATCACTTGAAGAAATGATGATCCGAATTGAAACAAAACTGGCTGACTACCAGGGCTATCTGGTTCTTTTTATTGATGAAGTTGATAATGTCCGCCGCGATAAGGATAACTTCATGACATTTTTGGTAAGAAGGCTACCCCAAAAGATACCTGCTAAACTGATCCTGGTGTTTGTCTCAAACCGCCTGGATTGGCCTGACCACTTAGACCCAAGGGTAAAGTCATTTCTAAAACTAAATGAACTGATATTTGAACCTTACAATGCTATTGACCTTCAGCATATCCTCCGGATTCGCGTGGAAAAAGCCTTGCTTCCAAAATCTATTGAGACGGGTGTAATCGAAAAGATTGCTGCTATGGCCAGCCGTGAACATGGGGATGCACGTAAGGCAGTTGCAATGTTAGCCAAAAGTGCTTACTTAGCTGAGAAAGCCGGCACAAAACTTACGCTTGATTTGGTTGACAAGGCTGCTAATCAACTCGACCAGGATCGTTATCTCACATTACTACGTTCAGCTCCAGCACAATTACAGGCTGCTATGATCGCTGTTGTTAATGCCACACGTCATAACCCAAAAAGCCTGGTAACTACTGGTGAAACTTATGATGCCTACAAGGCATTCTGTAATGAAGCTAAACTGCGGCCATTGACTGGTCGTGCTTTCGGCGATCTGATATCTGAACTGGATATCTACTCGCTGCTGCGCAGCCGGGTACTTTCACGCGGCAGATACGGACGAACCCGTGAGATTGTACTTGACCTGCCAAACGAATTGATAGACAAGATATATGGCGAGATTCTGCTGAACTTTGATATACACAGTTAAGGAAAGCATGGTGTCAATAGCAAACCACAGAAGGTTTACTAACCACCTGATTTAAAACAACTTTTAACAAACGAGAAGAAGTGTCATGATAAAAACAAAATCCGTGTATGATTCCGCTGAAGAAACGGATGGTGAAAGAATCCTGATTAGCCGATATTTGCCCCGTGGTTTTTCTAAAGAGCGGTTGTTTCTGACAGAGCATTTGAAAGAGCTGGCACCCAGCGTTGAATTGCTGCGGGATTGGAAAAACCGTAATATTTCCTGGGAAAGCTATAAGAAACGTTACCATCAAGAGATGACAGCACAATTGGGAAAGATTAAGGAACTGGCAAAGAGAGCAAATAGCAGAACAATAACCCTGCTATGTTTCGAGCGGGAGAAAAATCCTTTCTGTCACAGGCATTTGCTGAAGGGGTTGATCGAGAAATGCAGAAAAGTCAGGACTTAGGGGGAATGGATATACCGGTGCTATTCTTAACAGAAAGTCACCTTGGTTAGTTATACCTCTACAAGTGCACAACTACGACGCCAGGGACGCTCGGCAACACAGGCTGCCAATCATAGATCCCTGCATAACCTGAAGATTGCCGCCTCTCGCCCAGATTTTCCCGGAGACGCCATCAGGAAATATACGATCCAGTTCTGTTGCCCATATAAAATTCGATGGCTGCATTTCTTGTATCAATTTACATAAAGCTGCCAGACGCCCGGTTGTTCTCGTGAGGAAAAGCAAATGAAAGCCCTGTAAATAGGGAATGTCGAATATATCTTCATATCGCTTATATTTCAGGCTCTGAAAATACCACTGATAATTGAGTATTTTCTGGCGAATGTCAGACATGTCCCGTTGTGGACTGGATAATGTTTCGGTTCCACAATCGACCTCAAGAAAATACAGAACACTTCTCTGTGTAACTGCATAGGTAGAGCCAATTACAGCATCCGGTGTAAATTTGATCTGGCGTACAGTTCTGCGGCCAATTGGTGAATAGTCAGTTGTAATTATGCGCCCATCAGGCTCTCGCGGTACAAAGGGTGAATTATAAGCCAGAAATCTGAAATTAAGCTTCGGAAGCACCCTCTCAACCTGATTGAGATGTATTCTGAACCAATTCATCAAAAGTTGATGGTCATTAAGACGAGTGCTTACGGGGCCAACACTTTCATATGGTACATCCTTACCTATGAGATTCTTTTCCCTAAGAGTGTCAACTCCTTCCTCACTTAATCCCAGTAGTTCTTCAGGCCGGCCAAAATTCCGTCCAAACCCATTATTTGTTACTTTTACCAATCTTTCCTTTTTGAGATCGCGAAGACGTTTCCTGAGCGCCGGCCTATTCTTCTGTAAAAGCGCTGCAAGTTGGGTCACGGTGAGGATTCTGTATTCTGCAAGATACTCAGCAATCTTATCATCGCCTTTTTGAAATCTGAAACCCATAACTATTATCTCCTAAATTCCAATTAACATTATTTTCTACCATACTCTCTGTAATATAAAGATGGCGAACGGCCTTTTTAATTTCACAAATCTCAAAAAAATTCGGTTTTTTGGCCTGTTTTAGAAAAAAATCAAAAAATCTGCAAAAAAATCCCCAAAAGTGAAATTAAAAGGCTCGAAATCCCACTTTACCTTACAGAGAAGAAAAAAACAGAATCAATCGAGCAAAAAACAGTGAGGCATAAAATGGAAACAGAAAGCAAGCCGGGAAATAGAGCCAATTGGTCTAATCAACAACAAACATTCACCTGGATCATAATACCAACTGAAGCTGGCCCGTTTTCCCGATTAGGCCCGCCAGCTCGCATCCTTGGAGAATCACTGTTTCAAGCTGACTTGTTTTCAATATCGTAAATATAAAAAAACTATTTGAGAGGATATCACAATGCGAAAGCCAGAAAAGAAATTCAGTTGCGGCCCAGTCTCAGCAAGCATCTGGGCAAAAACCAAAACAGTAGAGGGTAAAACAGTCAAGTTTTACTCTGTAACAATCACTAAGGCTTACAAAGAAGGCGAAGATTGGAAATACACAAACAGCTTTAACATCGAAGATCTTCCGAAAGTCGCGTTGGTCGCAAACGAGGCCTACAAATATGTACGGCTTCGCGAAAATGATTCATAGTAAAAGTGAAACAAGCCTTAAAATATGAAAGTAGGCTATTATGGAAAACACAACGGAAAAAGACAAACCGGAAAGAGCTGCTATCCTTTGGATGAACGAAGCTATTGCATATCTTGGTCTCGACCGGCTCGGTATAACCCGCCCAGACTTGGCAATGCATAGACTTATCAGAAAAGGTGCTTTGCACCCAAAGAAAATTTGTGGGCATCTTGTATTTGATAAAACGGAATTGGACATTGTTGTTGCAAACGGCGACCAAAAGAGAGGGAGGGGCAGGCCGAGAAAAGTAGGCTAATCAACGATTTTTTGGCTATTCTGCGTGAATTCTGCGTGACAACAAATACGATTAATTCAGTAATTAATTTTTTCACAAACAAAAAACCCATATAAGCCTTTGGCTTGTATGGGTTTATCTAAATCGGGGTGATAGGATTCGAACCTACGGCCTCCTGCTCCCAAACCAGGCGCTCTAGCCAAGCTGAGCTACACCCCGCTCTTTTCGAATACCTTTCGCTTGCGCGGGACACTCCAGTCTATTCAGGGTGTTATTCTACCAATATCACCCCAAAAAACAAATAATTATTGCATATTGCCGTCATCCTGTTATTATGCCGCGATTCAGACTAAAAAACGACACTGCATACGCTTTCTTATTGCACGATTTACCCAGGAGGATATCTATGATGCGACATTGGCCACTTTTAGCAGTTGTTTTTGTACATGCACTTGGCTGCTGCGCCTTTAGTAAGAATCAGCCGGAGTCAACGATCGAACCAGGAAAAAAAGTAATTATTTTTGACGGCCAGATAACCCCCAGCGAGATATTACAACGCCAAAAAGAGTTGTCACACCGACCCATTAACGGATTAGTCGGGTATCTCAGCCTTACTGACGTAGACTACTCACCCGACGTGTTCTGGTCGGATCAGAATATACCACAGCAGGCTTTTACTACAGACATGAACGCTGCCGATCAGGCAAAATCTGGTTCGAAGCTCGAAGTTTTTATCCGACTCAATGTCGTACCCGGAAACGTCGACTGGTTTGATGACAAGGCCTGGGACGCCATTACCGCAAAGTTCGTAAACGCCGCCAAAGTTGCCCGTGCTGCCGGCTGGCCTGGAATCATTCTGGATACTGAGCAGTATCAGTACAAACCATTTGCCTACTGGTCGCACCCGCTGGCTGCCGAAAAGTCGTTTTCTCAGTACCAGGACCAGGCTCGCAATAGAGGAATACAACTTGCTCAGGCCGTCAAACTGTTCTTTGCGGATGTGAAGATTTTTATCACATTCGGATACTGGGCGCTCGCTGAAGAATTATACCAGGGGCTGTCCCGCGAAAAAGCCGGTTTTGCACTGCTGCCGGATTTTCTCGACGGGCTTATGGCAGGAAATGAAAAGCTTACTATCATTGACGGCTATGAAAAATCCTATGGATACAGGACATACAGCCAGTTTATAAACGCAGCCAAGGAAATTCGCGATTGCCGCAGTTTCTCAAGCGATCCGAATCGCTATGACAAGCAGCTTAAAGTCGGCTTCGGCCTATGGATCGCCAACGCCCTTACCTGGGACCTTGAGAATTTCCAAAACAATTATTTCACACCGGAAGAATTTGAACATGCCCTGCATTATGCACTTAAAGTCAGTGATGAGTATGTATGGATTTACACCGGAGCAGTCAGCCACTTCTGGCAGAACGAATTTCCCAAAGCCTATTGGGATGCAATCAGAAACGCCCGCGACGTCCATCCCCTTGATTTTGTCGCCAGAACACAGGAACAGCAAAGTCCCCCGCAAAAGTCTGAGCCACCTCAAGACGTAAAAATATCCGCAAAAGGAAGGGCAGATTACTCCGATGAATACGTCTTTTCCAGACTCTGGACAAAATACAAGCTGATTGCCGATCTGCCCAAGCAGGGCTGGAAATTCAAAGAAGACCCCAATCAGGTCGGACTTGAGCAGAAATGGTATGCTCTCGAACTGGATGATTCAAAATGGGGCGATATTGAAATCGGTGACTGGTGGGAGGCATTTGACTACCTCTACACGGGATATGCATGGTATAGAAAAAACTGGACTGTGCCTGCTGAAGCTATCGGAAATCCAAAACTCCTGCTGGCATTCGGCGCCGTCGACGAAGACTGCTGGATATACATCGACGGCAAGTTTGTCGATTCCTTCACGCACGGCGGCTCCGGCTGGAACACTCCATTTGAGATTGACGTCACGAATCATATCACACCCGGTAAAACCCACCTCATTGCGGTTAGAGTAGTCGATACAGCCGGGCCTGGTGGAATCTGGAAGTCTGTTAAACTCATCGCGCCAAAATAAAAAATTCCGCCCGATTCGATCGATCATAACGCACGGATATTATATCCCGCAAAATCAATTGCTGTAGACGATCTTTCCGTCAATAAACGTTGATACACAATTATATTTTGAATCCAGTACCGCTAAGTCTGCCCTCCTGGTCGATTCGATGCTGCCAATTTCGCCATCAACTTTTAACACTCTTGCCGGGTTAGTCGACGTAAATCTTGCCGCATCACAAAGGCTTACGTCGCATTTCTCAATAAGATTGGCAAATACATGATTCATCGTAATCACACTGCCTACCAGTGTCCCGTCAGCCACAAGTCTCGCTGTGCCGTTTTTGGTAGTGAACTTCCGCCCGTTAGTCATCATGTATTCACCACCGGCAAGACCTGCCCCGGCCATGCTGTCTGTCACAGCGATGAACCTGTTCGGGCTGAGAAGACCTATCGCAAATTTCACCCATTGCGGTAAAACATGATGCATGTCACAGATAACCTGGCAGCTCAGCCTTTCATCCGCAAGAAGCTTCTCAACCACCGCTTTGTCAATTCGCCCGCTCTCAATATCGGCTGGTCTCAAAAAAGTATTGAACAGATGACATACATTACTCAGGCCTGCTGCAATCGCACTGCAGATCTCGTCTTCGTCTGCACAGGAGTGACCCGCTGAGACCGTTATATTATGACCCGCCAGATACCTTATCACCTCCTGACTGTTCGGCAGCTCCGGCGAAAGTGTCATTACCCTTAAAACATCACCGACAGCATCAATATACCGCGTACACTCTGCTGTATCCATTGGCCGAAGATACCTCGCGTTCATTCCCCCCTTATACTCAGGATTAATAAAAGGTCCTTCAAACTCTGCGCCAAAAATCCTCGCACAACCGCCTTTCCATCGCTGCTGAGCTTGTCGCACATTGCGTCCAAACTCAATATATCTTTCCTCACTCACCGAGGCTGCTGCAGGCAGAAAACCCGTCGTGCCGTGACGAATCTGTTCAAACGCTGCACCTGTAATGCTGTTCATATCAAATATCGTATGCTCACCAACACCATGCAGATGCATATCAATGAAACCCGGCAGAACAAGCCAGCTGCCAAAATCGTAAACTTTGCCAATATCGGCAGCTTTTGTATCGATCCCTGTGATCCGCTCACCCTCAATCCGTACAAAACCGGGAAAAACATCCTTCGGCGTAACAATTCGACCTCTGACGTAAAACATCAATTCACACCAGTCTCTCAAACCTGAAAGCTAAAAGGCCCGACTCAGCGGGCCTTCATTAATTCGGCTGATTATCCTTCAATCAGCTTGACTGTTCGCTCCATATTTCCAATCACACCCTTGTCCCACTCGACGTCCAGTTCCTTCAGCGCCAGCAGAACCGCCCCGACACATGGTTCAAACTTTGGCTGAACCAGCGCAGCCTTGGGATGCCTTTTGTGAATCTCCTGTTGAATCAGGTCAAAATACCAGCCCCCTTTGCTCACAAGCCCGCCGGTCGCTGCTATCCGGTAAGGCTCGGTCTCCATGCCAAGCTGTTCGGCACATACCGTCAGAAATATTGCTATCTGACTGGCGCCTTCCTTAACAACCTCTATTGCTGCTTCGTCGCCCTGCATCGCGGTTTCCATCACCATCCTGCTAAGTGATGCGAAATTCTTTCGCATGTCCTCACTCTGGTAAATAGGGGTACAAACATCACGCATGTCTTCAACGCCGAATTTCTCGAGCAGTTTATCGACAAGCGCGGTCGGACGTCCCCGTCCATCGGCAGCCCGGAACGCCGCATTGACGCCGCGACGCGCAAGGTCGTACGCCGAGCCCTCATCGCCGATTGTCCCCCAGCAGCTGGTCATATGAGTTTGCCCGTGCTTGTTACGGCCCCATCCCACCGAACCTGTGCCTGCGATCAGTGAAAGCCCCACATGTTCCGCAAGACCGCCGACAAGTGAACATTCACCTTCTTTTTTGTGAATTATTCTTTTGGGCCTGACTAGACGACTTAAAACAGGATGCAGCGGCTCAGGGGAAGGCTCTATACCGATGACAGCAACTTCAACTGCTATCTCCCTTATGCCTCCCTGCTTAACCGCGTCACCTATAGCCTTGGTAAAAGCACCCTCTGCCTGCTCTAGTGTAACAAAATTGATATTGGCTGCCGTCGCAAAACCCTGGCCAAGCAGTTCACCCTTTGTGTTTGCAAGAATGGCATGGGTTTTTGTGCCCCCTACATCCATTCCAAGTACAAGTTTTTCTTCTGCCATATTTTTTATATCCTTCCGGCAAGTTCGATTGCAGTGCCGACAAGCCACGTGCTGAAATCCGCTGTGTAATCGTAGGTTGTTCGCAAAGGCTGATCATCAATGTTTTTTGCGCCCGGCCCAAGCATATACCCATCATTATGCTGAGCAGCCAGAATCCACTCCATCTGGCTCATTGCTGTCCTGAGATAACGCCTGTCGCTGGTAATACGGTAAAGCATTGACGAACCCCATCCGCCTTTGCCGGCAGTGGTAAACGCAAAGGCATTTTCGTGACAACCCGCCAGAAAGTCATAAATCCTGATCGCCCCGTCAAGATACCGCTTTTGGCCTGTATATTCATACATGCCTATCAGCGTATTCATCGGCCAGGCCCAGCACCAGTAAGCCTGGGCGGGCTTTTTCGCATCGATAACATGATAAAGAAGCTGCTTGTCGGGCACATTACTCAAATCTGCCAAATATCCCTTACCTTGTTCCCAGCGAAGATACATCCTGTCACTGTCAGGCTGCTCGTCTATCATTTTCAGGATCATCTCGATGCTTTCAAATGCAGCTTTTTCTTCGCCGGCGATAAGACAGCAAAGCGCGCCGTATCCCGTAGCGTTCGAATCAATAACCTTTGTCGAAGGATTAACCGTCGCATAGAAACCACCCGTCTGAGAATCCCGATACCTCATAAGAAAACCGACGATTCTGCGGTATAGCTTATACCAACCCATCATCACCGCACCGCGCAGGAGCCACATATTCGGATAAAGCTGGCAGAAATTAGGTGTATAGCTGCCGCTTGTTCTGACTTCGGGCGTATTATAAAAATCACCGTCTTTGCTCATGAAACTGGCGACCACGTAATTCATCGCTTTTGCCGCTGCTGCCGCCTCGCCGACACTTCGCAGAAAATAGATACTTTTATAGTAGCATCCTACATCATGCGTATCGGGATATATCCCTTTTGAATCAACAGGCTCATTGCCGATGTAGTTGCCCTTACCGGTCTGCCTGCTTACAAACCAACTGCCCGCCCGCCTTGCCGCTTCTAATAATTGCTCACATTTAACAGCCATTACATTATACTCCTACAAATCAGAAACTTTGTAACGTACCCATCCTTCAACAACTTCACCGGCAGAAACGACCCTTAATCCGCTTATCTCCGCCTTGTCTTTGGCATACAGATTCGGCGCATCAGGCGCACAGGTAAGCTGTTCAACACATGCGAAAGGCTCGCCTGCCGGAGTATAAGCAATCATAAAACCAAATTCCTCACTCGATTCAAGGGTTAACCGCAGAGCGATATCCCGGAATTCTATCGCCTGGTCAACGCTCATATCCCGCCCCCAGAAAACATTATCAATCGAAACCTCGGCCAGACTCTTAAAATCACGAATGTCATATGATGTACCTTCTACTTCGGTCAGTTCGCCGGTAGGTATCAGATCAACCAGTTCCATTACATACCTGCAGGGCACTCGCACAAAAACATCCTTTCGCTGACCCGGTATCCCCCAGAAAGGATGAAGGCCGAAACCAAACGGTGCAGCTTCATAGCCGGTATTTTCATATTTGAATGCGATTTCCAAACCTCGCTCCAACGCAGTAAACTTCAGCGAAAATCTGCATTTGAAAGGATAGCCCTCATAGACCGGATGGCCGGGGGCAATATCTATAGAGCAAACCAGGCTGTCGCCTTGCCTGCTGGTTGTCATGGTTTCATCGCGAATCAATCCATGGATTGAAACATCCTGCCCGTGTTTCTTCTGCAGAATTTTCTTTCCACCAAAGGTATATCTGCTGTCCGTCAATCGGCATGGAGTTGGAAACATCATGAAACAGCCGGAATGATAATCTTCCTTAATCAGTTTGTCCTTTGGAAAATAAATCAGCTCCCTGCCGTTAACCTTAAAAGACCCCAGGTTTGCGCCAAGATCGGTAAAAATCTCCGCCTCGACCTTATGGCCGCCTTTTTTCGAGATTATTTTCTCCGATCTGAACATATCCTCCGTGATTTTTCCTGTCATCTTATTGACCTCCTCAAAAATTTCGTCTCAATCTCTTCAAAGCAGAAGACGAGATGTGCCGACGCGCCCCCAGTCCATTGCCTGCCGGAAGCCTTCAGCGAACGCGACGCCGCACTGCATCCCGCGAAATCTCGAAAGCGTCTCCATGAATTCAATAATATTAATACCATCGTGCTCGCGAAGCCACTTTTCCTGGCTTTTATGACACAAGAGCATCTGCCGTTTGATCTCTATCGTCTCACTTATATCAACATAGTCGGTCGGCTCGAAGTGAAACCCGCCCATATTGTCCATGTAGTAAACACCGGCAAGCTTCTTATGCGCCTCATGCTCAGTTACCGTCAATGGAACCGTCGCGATAAAGCTGGCGTCCATCATAAGTTTCGAAGTTGCTGTATGGTCCGGCATATAGTCATCCGGGCTGTGCGTAATGATCACATCAGGCTTGACCTGACGAACGAGGTCCACACATCTGAGCATTGCTTCACGCTCGACGTATATATCCACATCGTCAAATCCGGTTGTCAGCGGTTCTGCACCGATGATTTTCGCGGCGTCCCGTGCTTCCTGCGTCCGAATGCGACCAAGCTGGTTCATCGGTATTTCCGTATGCCCCCGATTGCCGCTGCACAAATGACAGACGAAGACCTTATGACCCGCTTTTGTGTAGCGAGCCAAAGTCCCAGCACAGAGAAACTCGATATCATCCGGGTGTGCTCCCACCGCCAAAACGATCAATTTTTTGCTCATTCTGCTCTAAGCTCCGGCAATTCTGCTTCCAATTGTCCACAAACAATACGTGAAAACGGCAGTTTACCCCCCTCGCCACAAAATGTCAATCTGCATTCATCCCAGCCGGGATTCGCAAAATCACAACAAAAACAGGCAACAACAGGGTCATCAAGCTGCAAAAAAGAATCTTCGCCGAGCCGAGCAATGCCCCGCTTTGTGTCTGGGAGGACAAAGGCTCGATGAAGTCAAATACGAAATGTTGGCCACCTCCGCAGGGCAGACTTACAGCTTTCCAGTTTTCTTTATAAAAGAAGACCAGGACTGGAAAATATTAAACTTCTAAGCAAGGATAATGCCTATGGTACATAGGAGAAAAACATGAGTGAAGAAAAGGCTGTAGTTTCAAAGAAGCAGCGTCTTATTTGGCTGGGAGGCCATCTCGCCTTATATATCAGCGCGGCTTATCTACTGCTCTTATACCAATTCAAGATATTAACTGCCGATAGCCGATAGGTATTCCAGAGAAGATTCTTTAAGGAGTTCTGGAATGCCAAGACCATTAACCGTACACATCAATCTCAGCCCAAATGAGAATGAGTTGGCAAAGATGGCC
>JBDRHL010000120.1:0-3713 GCA_043816955.1 Planctomycetota bacterium
TCCGCCGCGATATCACCACAAACTTATTGATGAAGAGTATTTTGAATGGCTCTTTTCAATGCTTGAAGGAACAGGGCTTACATTTCTTTACCGCTGTAACCTGGCGGGACGAGCGTATTACCAGAGCAAGCTGATGGCAACGTTCGACAACTCCTGCGTCAATCAATATAATCCGGACGCTGCAATCTGGTATCGTCTTGCCGAATATATGAGAGGTTGTGACCCATTTGCGATTGCCGTTCGCACGGCGAGAAGGCATGGCATTAAGATTTTTGCCTGGTTTAACTGGAATGAGTTTCATAATGTCAGGCGAGACTGGGTGTCTCTGATTGATCCGGTATGGTTCGAAAAGCCTCGTAAATTCTGGTGCAGCAGAGACGGCTCACGGTTTTATCATGGTGTGCCCGACTTTGGTGACAGCAACGTGCAGGAAAGACTAACAGGCCTTGCCGCCGAAGTCATGGGCTATGGAGTGGATGGATTTTATTTGTCAACAAGATCACATAGCTGGGCGCCATGCTGGATGGGCCCAGGCTCTCAGGAAAACATGGAGCCTTTTGGTTTTAACAAAAGCGTTGTCGATGCTTATTACAAAAAACACGGTATCGATATCCGATACGAAGATTATGATACCGAACAATGGCACAGGATAAAAGGGGAACATTTTTCAACTCTGCTGGCAAAAACAGGAGCAGTAATACATCAACATAATAAACCATTCATAATCGGTCTTGTGCCCGACAGATATACATTGATGGGGATGGGAAAACAGTGGGCCGGCAGAGAAAACATTAAACTCTATAAAGATTGGGAAGGCTGGATCGCCGAAGGAAGTGTTGACGGCATCTGCTCGGAAGAAAATTGTCCGCACTACAAAAAGATAGAGCCAAGCAACATGTCTGTTTTCAAAGATACCGTTGACAAAGATTTCCCGCTTTATACCTGGGGCGATACCGCTTGGTTCGTCAACAGGGGAGCCGGGCCTTTCAGTATGGGCAACTGGAACAGGTTGACGCCAGATGAAGTTATTGGGCAGATTGAAATGGCCAAATCGGCAGGCGCAGGCGGTATATTCCTGCACTCGATGTATCATTATACCTCGATTGACTCAGGCGGGAAATTCATAGGTGTAAACAACGAAGGGTATGGCATCTTGCCCAGAACAGAGTATTTTGAGAAATTGAGGGAGTACTCATGCGTTTAGAGGTTTTGCCATAGCCTAAGGTGTTGAAGAAATCGATAGAATTGACGATATTCCAAAAACCAACGTGGTTTTTGGCGTCAATGCAATGTAGCTCTATTTTTAGAAAGGATATTGATGATTTCAATTAAATCAGTTTTAGGTTGTGTGGCTGTTATAGCTTTCGTATTTCTGGCTGGTTGCGCAAATGTTCGGAGTTCTGACAGTAAGATCATATCGAAAGCGGATTTCGGTTGGGCCACGCCGTGGAAATTTATTCCTGGAAGAGCTGGGACCAAAAAAGATTATTTCGCGCAGAATGCTATCAAAGCCGATGGCGATATGGCTCTGGAACTGGCCAGACCAGGAACAATCGAACGGCATTTTCCGCCTATCGACTCCGGCATTCTCGAAATCGAGATGCGACTGTATATGGAACAGGAGAACTCCGTTGATAATCTTGACACGACCAACAAACATGCCAAGATACCGTATATTAAGGCAACAGAGCCTTATGAGTTGTTCATAGATCCAAACAAAATATCGGGAATAAAAGCTTATGTCAGTGGTGATGATAATGAGTGGGCCTATAGATGGCATTGTCCTTTTGCCTGGTGGGAGACAGGCGGTAACTATGAAATGCCTCGATTCTATGTTTGTGAAGGGAAAGGCAAAAAAAAGAAAGGTATGGAGTACACTGATTTCAGAGCAGATTCAGGCCAATGGTACAAGATAGTAACAATTCTGGATTTTGCGACGAAAACCTGGCAATTCTGGATTGATGACGTTAAGTTCGACTACCCTGCCAGATTTGGCCGCGAAATGGCCTGGTGGCATAATACATCGGTACTGAACAAAATCCGATTTACAAATGGTTCGCAAGGCAAAAGCTGGATTGACTCGGTTAAGATTCGGCATAATGGAAAATTGATCGCCGCCAGTTATTTTGATAGCCCCGGCGGCTACGAGCAGCACAAAAGCATAATAGGCCCGCAATGCAATAATGACTTGACTGACTCGCAAGCCAAAATTCTTGAGCACAGAATGATAGCATCTAATTTGCATGACACAATGCGGTGCGACCGATTTACGAGTTTAATTCGCACAGATAAAGGGCAGTGGTACTGTGTATATCGCGAGGCCAGTCGCAGTGATTCATGGGACGGCCAAATCAGGGTCCTTAGAAGTACCGACGACTGTGCAAGTTGGAAAACCGCTGCGATAATTACGGCACCGGTCACGAATCCTCAAACATACGATCTGCGTGATCCGCAATTGAGCATCCGGCCAAGTGACGGAAACCTCGTGCTGACATCGTGTGCTTTCAGGCCCAGCACCGATTCACAAACTTTCCTGTGGTTTTCGTCAGATGGCTCAAATTGGAGTGAGCCTGTTAACGTTGGCGAAAAAGGCGAATGGCTATGGCGTATCGTATGGCATAACGGTATAGCTTATGGTTTTGCCAATAACAATGATGATACTGATATGGACATTGGTTTTCCAGGACCCACATATATTCAACTATATAAAAGTACCGACGAAACAGTCACTTCATTGATTAAATGGGGACCGAAATATTTTGCCAGCACTGATCCAAAAGGAACCGACGGAATATATCCAAATGAAGCGGCGATTGTTTTCATGAACGATGTAAAAGATACAGCTCTATGCTTGTTACGTACCAACGGTAAGAATACAAGCGGCAATATTGAGGATGACTATGCTCAACTTGGCACTTCCTATCCGCCGTATAAGAAGTGGACGTGGCAAAGTACCGGGGAACAGATAGGCGGACCTAATATGATAGTTCTGCCGGATGGGAGGATACTGGCAGGTTTGCGGTTGTACAACCCGTACAGAATTTCGCTATGCTGGATAGACCCTGTTACGGCCGGGGTTAAAGAATTTCTGCCTCTGCCGGGAGGAGAACCCGACGGCGGGACTACGGCAGGATATATAGGTATGGTCTGGCACAATGATCTGCTCTGGCTTACATATTATTCCGACCATGAAGAGCTAAAAATGGGCCAGATTTACTTTGCCAAAATTCGCATCCCGCTAGCAAAAAAGTGATCTGTTACAGAGAACATTAAACTCTATAAAGATTGGGAAGGTTAGCAATGAATCGAACAGTCAATACATTTCTTGGAAAACCAACTGACAGAGTGCCGATATTTGAGTTTGTCATTGACAGCAGGTTTATCAAATACGCCATTTGCAAAGAATACAGCAAGAGCCTGCACATGAACCCTGGTGACCATATTAAACTTGCCCGGTTTATGAACATGGATTTGCTCACAGTCGGTTATGCAAGCAGAGGCTCGAAAAAGTCTTCGGTGTCAGGAATGGTTTTCTCCAGACTTCGCAGTTGTATAAGTGCCTTGCAGACAGCGGTGCCTGCGACAGGATTCTCCGCCGAAGACAGAGCGTTCAGCAGGATGTCACGGGCGGTTTTGTCTTTGCTTCGAAGCAGGAGGATTGCGGCCCGTATTCGGCTGTTTTCGGTGGAGCCGTGAAGGAAGGCCTCCTTGTA
>JBDRHL010000121.1:0-4306 GCA_043816955.1 Planctomycetota bacterium
TACAGCCGATCAGTTAGACAAGGACGTTGGTAAGGCTTGGTGTGCTGTTACTTGCCAGCCAGAAACCATCCGTTCTTTATGCCTTCTTCCTTGGATTGAATCGGCAATCAATAACTAAAATTGGTATTAGATGCGTTTGCCCTGTAAGATGAGGTAAATTGCTGGACAATTCTGTCCATTTTATTTATAGTGTTGTGTTTGGTTATGTATTATCCGGTAATGGTAATTTTTTCGCCGGTTTTTTAGGCCGGTAGTTACCTGGAGTGATGAGATTCCTGAAATGAGCAAAGATATTCTTGATACGGACGGTTTCAGTGTAATAAAGCGTCTTGGTACAGGTGCGAGAACCACTATATACCTTGCAATCGACGAGCAGACGAAAGAGAAAGTTGCGCTTAAGAGGTGCATTCTGGAGAAGCCGGAAGATTCGCGGATATTCGAGCAGATTTGTACAGAATACAGGGTCTCAAAGAGTTTTTCGCATCCTTATATTCGCCGATGCCTTAAACTTGTTAAGAGACGCAGCTTTCTGCGTGTGAGCGAGGTTCTGCTTTCGATGGAGTACTTTGACGGTGTGCCTCTCGAGGAAGCACCTCCGGTGAGCCTTGGCGATGTGCTATTATTATTCAGGATGATTGCGACAGCACTTAATACAATGCATGAGAAAGGGGTAATCCACTGTGATATCAAACCGAACAATATTCTGATCAGCAAGGATTACGCGATCAAGATAATCGATCTGGGTCAGAGCTGTCGAGTCGGGACAACCAAGCCTCGGATCCAGGGCACACCGGATTACATAGCGCCAGAGCAGGTTCTGCGACAGCCTCTTGAGCAGCGGACGGATATTTTTAATCTCGGAGCAACGATGTACTGGTCAATAACCGGCAGGAACATCCCGACGCTGATACCGATGAAGAACGATAGTCTGGTAGCAATTGAGGTGAAGCCTTTTGCTGCTCCGCATGAGATTCACCGCAAGATACCGCCGGGAGTGTCGAAACTGGTAATGGACTGTGTTAAGAACCGGCCTGAAGAGAGGCCGGGCAGGATGCTGGACGTGATCTCCCGTCTGGACCTGCTTATTCACAGTATATTCGGAGATAAGATGCAGAGAAATGTCTCAAACAATACCTGAGCTTCTGCAAAAAGGCCTTCATGCCAATAATCGCGATGCATTCAGACGAGGCAACGTTGTGCATTTACCTGGTGAGGGCAGGCTGATCGCGACGGGTGACATTCACGGGCATCGTCGAAACTTCGAACGAATCGTGTCATACGCCGCTCTGGCGAGGAATAAGGATTGCCATCTGATAATTCAGGAAATACTTCACGGCGGACCTGAGGATGAAAACGGCGGGTGTTTATCTTTTGAACTGCTTGTCGAAGCGGTAAAACTGAAGATTGAACATCCGGACCAAGTGCATTTTATGATGGGCAATCATGATACAGCGTGGATGAACAACAGCGAGGTGATGAAGGGGGGTAGGGAGATGAACGCGGCGATGCACAAGGCGATTGAAAAACGCTACGGGCAGGAGAGAGAAGAGGTGGAGCTTTTACTTAAACAGTTTCTTTTTTCGCAGCCGCTGGGAGTGCGTTGCGAGAACCGGATATGGTTATCACATTCGCTGCCTGCTGACAGGTATATTGACAGTTTTGATGCGGGAATATTTACTCGTACTTTGCAGGTGAGCGATATAGTGCGTCCTCAGTCAGTATATCTGCTCACATGGGGCAGGCAGCATAGTCGTGCGACGCTTGAGAAAATGGCCCAGATCGTGGATGCCGACCTGATGATTCTTGGGCATCAGCACCAGGAGACAGGCTTCAAAAGACTTGATGAGAAGGGCTTAATAATCGCGTCGGACCATGATCACGGGGTGGTGCTTCCGATGGATCTTTCGCGGAAATACAGTGTTGCCGAACTGGTGGGAGAGATCGTTCCTCTGGCATCGATATTGTAGATGGATCGTAAGGACATTATTCAAAGGACTCTGGCCTGATGAGCTGGTATGGTTATACTGCAATTCTAATGCTGGTGGTGCAACTGTTTTTTTTACTCCAGATGCTGCGAAATTACCGTTACGCGATAAAAAAATATAAGAAGGTACGCAGTACGTTTTATCCGAAGACGGCGTTGATCATCCCGTGCAAGGGCCTGGATGCAGCTTTTGAGAAAAACCTTTCGTCGTTTTTCCTGCAGGATTATAAGCCTTTTACTTTGCTGCTGGTGGTGGAAAATTCGAGCGATCCGGCATACGAGGTTCTCTGTAAATTGCAGAAAAAGTATACAGGACAGTGTAAAGCGGCTGAGGTAAAGGTGCTTGTTGCAGGGGAAGCGCTGAAATCAAGCCAGAAAGTCTATAACCTGTTGTATGCATACAAACAGATTCCCGATGATACCGAAGTAGCGGCATTTGCAGATTCGGATGTGTGCGTCGGGAGGGACTGGCTCTGTCAGCTTGTGTATCCGCTTCGGAAGGAACGTCATGGCGTGGCGAGCGGGTATCGCTGGTTTGTTCCGCAACGTAATAACTTGGCGACTCTTGCACTTTCCGCGATAAACGCGAAAGTTGCACAGCTTCTCGGGCCGAATATTTTCGGCCTGGCATGGGGCGGGTCAATGGCGATTCGGGTTGAGACATGTCAGAGGATAAACCTGGAGAAATTATGGTGCAGTTCGATCAGCGATGATTTGTCGGTCAGTTACGCGGTTAAAAAGGCAGGCCTTAAGATAATCTTTGTACCGGCGTGCCTGGTAGCATCTTATGTAAGCACGACATGGCGCGATTTTTTTGAGTTTGCCCGCCGTCAGTTTGTTATCACACGAGTGGTAATACCGCGGACATGGTGTATCGGGCTGGAGAGCAGTTTGTATTCGGTATTCGGTTTGTGGGGTATGGGTGCGATAGCAATTGGCGGCTGGTTGAAGGGGTCACAGGAATGGGGCTTGCCTGCAGTGGTTTCGCTTGTATTCTTCGGGGGGCATGTTTGGCGTTCGTCTCTGCGGCAGATAATGATCGCCAGGATACTGAAGGATGATGTCCGCCGGATGAGATGGGCGGCAGCAGCGGATATTCTGGGAAGCTGGTTGTTTTCCCTGGTTTTGCTTTTTATTATCCTGAGTTCAGCAGCCAGCAGGACAATAAGCTGGCGCGGGATCCGGTATCGGCTTGTGAGTTCGACTGAGACAGTGATCGAGCAGCGATGATTCAGCGGGGAAAGAATTGGCTACAATTTCACCTCTCCTGGATATAGTCAGAAACAAACCAGATCAGTCCGACCTGTAATAAATAGCAGATCATTTGTTTCATTATCTTCTTTTGCTCACACCAAAACCTTATTTTTTTCTGAAAAATTGGTTCTTTGGTTTTTTTTGAGAATTTCTGTCACCTTTTTTTGTTTCTTGTTCCTTTAGTATTGAGCAGGTAATATATGTTTACTGAAGGAAATTATGGTTATGTCAGCAGAAATTCACAACGAGATAGAATTACTAAAAGCAAGCATGCAAGGTGATGCAGCTGCTTTTGAAACCCTCGTCAAAAACTACCAGTCTTTTGTTTGCGCCATTACCTATAGTGCCACAGGTGATGTTGGAAAAAGTGAAGAACTGGCTCAGGAAACATTTTTTAGTGCGTGGAGGGATCTCGCACAACTCAAAGACCTGAATAAATTTCGAAGCTGGCTTAGTAGTATAACCAGAAACATAATAAGAAACTCGTTTAGAAGCCAAAAGCGAGATATCATGAATAAAGCTGCTTCGATGGACCAAGTGGAAAATACAGGAATCAGGGATTCTGAGCCAATAGAAACAGCAATAACTTCAGAACAGCAAGCAGTTGTTAAACAGGCATTACAGCAGATTCCAACAAAATACCGTGAGCCGCTTGTGCTTTTTTATCGACAGGAGCAATCCGTAAAGGAAGTAGCAGAACAGCTTGAGTTGTCCGAAGAAGCGGTAAAGCAGCGTCTCTCACGGGGTCGCAATATGTTAAAAGAGCAAGTAGCAGCCATTGTCGAAACCACTATCCGCCGTACAGGACCAAGCATAGTATTTACGGCAGCAGTTGTCGCTGCTCTGCCAGCAATAGCCCCACAGGTTGCCAGTGCCGCTATCGCAGCAACGACTGCAAAGGGGTCACTCATGGCAAAGTCAGCACCGCTTATAAGCACAATGGGCTGGATTCTGGGGCCACTTCTTGGCTTTGTTGGAGCGATAGTCGCTATTAGGGCCGATCTCAAGAAGGCATCCCAGCGAGAACGCAGGTTCCTTGTATGGTCTACGTCAATACAAACCGCCTAC
>JBDRHL010000122.1:0-4961 GCA_043816955.1 Planctomycetota bacterium
TCAGCTTCGTTACTTGGAAATCGAGTATCCACCATCCACGAAAATGGTTTCTCCAGTCACATAATTCGCCAGTTCTGAGAGGAGAAATAGTACGATCTTAGCAATATCGTCTGGCTCTGCAATTCTCCCAAGAGGGATAGCCTTCTCATACATAGCCCTGATCTCAGGGGCACTGAAGCGCTTCTGTGTCATCCCCGTCAACGTTGCTCCAGGAGCCACAGAATTAACTTGTATGTTGAATGGGGCCAGATCTATCGCCATCGCCGAGGTCAGTGCGACGACGCCTCCTTTCGATGCAGAGTAATCAGCCGAGTTGGGCCCGAAGATTCTTGATCGTACGCAACTGATGTTCACTATCTTACCCTTCTTTCTCTCCATCATTCTTCTTGAGACGTACTTTGAACAGAGGAAGGTCCCAGTCAGATTTATTGATACGACTGTCTCAAACTCCTCGACGCTCATTTCGTAAAACGGCTTGGCATTGGATGTTACCCCTGCGCAATTTACGAGTCCGTCAATCTTGTTAACGTCTTTTTCTACTTCATCCACTGCGGCTCTGACAGCCTCACCATCGGTGACATCCACCAGGTGGGCTTTGAACTTCTGAGCAACGATTTTGCACGTTTTCCTGTCGAGCCCGGCTACTGTTGCGTTCAAGTCGAGTAACTTCCGCGCACAGCTTTCCCCAATTCCCGAAGCTGCACCAGTGACGATTACAATTTTGTCTTGAAAGTCCATCTTTCTTCTCCCTGTTCGCAATCACTTGTATGCTTCTACGCTTATGCTACTGATCTTTCCCTTAAGCCGATCATCGGTATTTTCACACAATACTTTCTGTATTGGCTTCTCCCCTAGTCCAGAAAAACTATATCTTCAGGTGCAGCCACGACATCACGCCTGCCCGCACCCAGGATGCGTCGTATCTCCGTCGAGTGCCTGCCCATAACAGACTTCAATTCCGAACTGCTCAGATTCGTCACTGCCTTGGCTTGGCGGTTAAGCATCACAACCGCACCTGCGTTGAAAACTCCCTCTATCCCCACTATCCCGCCTGGAAGAAGGCTCTTTCGCTTCCGGATCGCTGCTGCCGCCCCCTCATCAATTCTTATTACGCCCCCGGCGGGAGTATTCAGAATCCACCTGACCCTGTTGCTCAATCTGCGCTTCGGCATGAACACCGTTCCTATCTGCTCGCCTGTTGCGATACGGGTTATAACATTTTTTATCCTTCCGTTTGCCAGCACAATGCGACACCCCGCATCCGAAGCGATCCTCGCCGCCTCGATTTTCGTTTTCATCCCGCCTGTTGCGTGTTTGCTCCCGCTTTTACCGGCACTACGAGAGATGCTTTCGGTAATCTCATACACCACCGGAATCGGCTTGGCGTCCTCTGACAAACGCGGGTCCTTATCGTAAAGCGCATCAATATCGCTCAGCATTATTAACAGGTCCGCATCTATCTTGCTGGCTATCAGTGCGCTGAGCCTGTCATTATCCCCGAATGCCGAGCCTATCTCATCGGTCGAAACGCTGTCATTCTCATTCAGCACCGGCAAAATGCCCAGCCGAAGAAGGGTTTCCACAGAATTTCGCAGGTTAAGATATGTCTTTCTGTTGTTAAGCACTTCTGCCGTCACCAGAACCTGCGCCACAGTAATCCTGTAACGCCCGAACGCCTTTCTATATTCCTGCATAAGCAGCGGCTGGCCTATCGCCGCGCACGCCTGTCGCATCTTCACCGCATTGACTTTATCCGCCAGACCGAGCTGACCCGCACCCATCCCGATCGCCCCCGACGTAACAATCAGCACTTCCTTACCTGCCTGTCGCAGCAGGCTTATTTGTTTAGCTACTTTGCCAAAGTAAGCCGAATCGATATTCACCCCCTTGCTCAGAGTATTTGTGCCGATCTTTATGACTATTCTTTTTACCTTTGTAAAATCACGCATCTTCTAAACACCATAATCTTCCTCTATTTTTCGGTGCGTAAATTTCCGCGCGTTCTGCCCGCAGTAATCAGCCGCAACATGCCCCCCGCCGATCATCTTCCATTTGTATATCAATAATCCTTCCAGCCCCACAGGCCCTCTTGCGTGGATCTTATTCGTGCTGATACCGACTTCCGCCCCGAGACCGTACCTGAACCCGTCGCTGAAACGCGTGCTGCAGTTCCAGAAGACATTCGCGGAATCCACCATATCCATAAACTTTACCGCTGCCGCCTTGTCGCTTGTCACTATCGTGTCCGTGTGCCCCGAGCCGTATCTGTTTATATGATCGATCGCCTCATCCAGATCGCCCACAACCTTTACAGAAAGCTTGTAATCCAGGTATTCGCTCCTCCATGTCTGTGCATCCGCCTGCTGAGCCTCTATGATCCCGCCTGCCAATTCATCAGCTACTAATACAACTGCATATCTGTCAAGCGCCGCTTTGACCTTCGGCAGAAACTTTTCCGCCGCCGCCTTGTGAACAAGCAGTGTCTCCGCCGCATTGCACACCGCGGCATACTGGCACTTCGAATCCACCGTTATTGCCATCGCCATATCCAGATCAGCCTTCTGATCGACATACACATGACATATCCCCTCTGCATGACCAAGAACAGCTATGTTCGTATTTTCCATGATATGCCGGACAAATTCATTGGAGCCCCTCGGCACAATCAGATCAATATACTCATCCAGCCCGAGCATATCGGCTACGTCCCGACGCGTCTCCAGCAGTTGCAGCCATCCAGCCGGCATTTTTGCCTTTTCGGTCTGTTTGGTGATAATCTCGGCAAGAATACGGTTCGTACGTGCTGCCTCGCTGCCGCCCTTAAGCAGCACTGCATTGCCGCTTTTCAGACACAGCGCCGAAATCTGCACCAGCGCATCAGGCCGAGACTCAAAAATAACTCCCACAACCCCGATCGGACAGCTTACTTTGTACAGCCGAAGCCCCTCGTCAAGCTCGATCGTGCGTAAAGTCTTTCCCACCGGATCGTCAAAGGCGATCAGGCTTTCAATCCCTTCACAGAGCGTCGCGATCTTCCCCTCATCAAAACTCAGCCGCTTCAGCAAAGGTGCAGCGACATTGTTCCTTTTTGCCTCAGCAAGATCATCTGCGTTCTCAGCGATAATCTGCTCAGTATTGTTTTTCAAACCCTCTGCGATCGCCGCTAGCGCGCCGTTCTTCTCTTCACCGCTTACCGTTACAAGCCGTCTGGAAGCAGACTTGGCTTTCGATGCCGCCTGAATAATATCCATCTGCCGGACTCCCGGTACCGTAAAATCGCTCCTGGACACTTCACCCTTGCCGTCAATGGTAAGTATGGTACACTATGCCCGCCCTGATAGCAACAAAACATAACCCCTCCACAATGCAATATGAGAACCGCCGGCCTTCCTACGATAAATTGTGCGAGTGTATCGAGCCTTGATCTCCGTTTTTCAGACAGTCCATGCAATAAATATCTATTCAGTAACGTCTCTGTATAGATTAAAATGTTCTATATCGGGACTCTTAAACCGCCCGGAATAGTCGGCAATACGCCGGTATTGAATAGCGGACAGCTTTATTGTGAAAATTGCTCAGAAATACACAAAAAAACCAGCAAAAACCGAAGACCTTCGGCCCAAAGCCTTTACCCTTGTAGAGCTTATTGTTGTCATCAGCACCATCGCTTTACTGCTTGCGATATTGGCGCCGGTCATCAACAAGGCACGGGCGATAGCATCCCGGACAACCTGCAGGTCAAACCTCTATAATATTTCCCTCGCCCTTAAAATGTATCTCGATGAATACCACGAGACGATGCCTCCCGCCTCCCGCTTTCCTTCCCTGGAAGACCCCGGCGACCCGACAGGCAAGCCCCCCATTACCGAATTCATCCTCCCTTATCTCGCTCAGCCGGAAATATTCAAATGCCCGGCAGACACAGTCAAAAAGTATTATCTCTCACAGGGTTCCAGCTACGAATACAACAGCCAGCTGGGCGGAAAACGCGCAAGCACAACACGTACCTCACAAAGGTATGGCCTGAGAAACGAGCCTGTCATGTATGATTACGACCCCTTTCATGGCCAAGCGGGTAAACCCGGCTCAAAAAATTATCTTTATGCTGATGGCCACATCGGCACTCTGGAGATGCAGTAAACATGATTTTAAGCAAAAAAACAACCATCATAATCCTCGCAGTTACGCTCGCTTCAATCACAGCCTTGGCCGCCGCGGTAATCGTAATTCGCCGACCGAAAGCCCCGGATTTCACCGCCAAATCACCCGCACAGATTACCGAATACCTCAGCTCCCCCAAATTCAGACAGCTCGATCCTGAAACGCGCCGCACGACAGCCCGCTCAGCCATGCGGGAGATGATGGTCAGCCGTGCAAGGGAATATTGCAGCCTCTCTCCCGACAGGCGAACCGATTATCTCGACGAAGTCATAGACTCCATGGAATCAAGCCGGCGACAGTTCGAATCCATGCGCAGCGAATTTCGGTCCCGGCAAGCAGATGCTCAGCCGCAAAGCCCCGAATCACAGCAGCAGGTACGCAGCCCTCAGCCCCGACCCGATGCCCAGCAGGATAGCCGCAGCCCAAGGGGAACAAGCCGCCCGAATCGCAACCGGTTCCGATCTCCGGAAGGAAGACGGGCAAGGATGGAGTTCGTTAGTGCCGAAACACGCGCCCAGATGAGTAAATATCGCCAAGCTCTCCGACAGCGCATGACCGAACGCGGCATGACCTTTGGTCGCCCCCGCCCGCGATAACCGTCTCCGCAACCCCAAAATCCACAACATCACCACACAGACTTATTCACCAGCCTTCTCCCAAAAGTTAGATAATATGTAGGTCATCCGTCAAACGGTTATAATTTGTGAAATCCAAATAACGCAAATATTAACCTTATTTGAAAGGATGACCTATGAAAACAAGATTATCAAAAAAACAGAAATGGTTCAACACAATCCACC
>JBDRHL010000123.1:0-8109 GCA_043816955.1 Planctomycetota bacterium
GTTTCTTTATTACCTGCCTCAACAGCCTCAATCGCCTTGTCTATAGACTGTGATATCATAGGCAGATGTTCGGAATGAATCTTCTCAAGGCTTAAACATTTTGCGTCCATTTCTTTTTTTATATCCATGCCGGGCTTTTGCCCATGGTCTGCGCAGCATGAACTGGCCTTAGCAATCGGAATGGTCATTACAACTATTGCAGCCATACCAATAACGCTAACGATTGCTACTAATCTTGCTTTGCTCATTTTTTGTTCTCCTAATTAAATATTTTTGCTTTTATTTCAACCGCTCAGGGAATGGTACTCCATGCCCCAATATTACCCTTTTCGTGTTCGATGTATCAGTTTGAGGATTTCATCCAGCTTCTGTTCTTTTTCTTTTTCAGACGCTCCCTTTACAGCATCAGTTACACAATGCCGAAAGTGTTTTTCCAATATCTTTTCTTCTATTCGGCCGAGAGCACCTTTGACTGCCTGTATCTGTGTTAGGATATCGATACAGTATTTACGGTCCTCGATCATCTTTTGAACACCGCGAACCTGTCCCTCAATTCGCCTTAATGCTACCAGATTGTCAGCATGATCAGGATTCTTTTTCATTTTTTGCCCCTTTTGTACTTTTCTTCTTATTATACCCCACAGGGGTATATTTGTTTGAAAAAAATTTATTTTTTTGACAATTTCCAGCTAAATCATTGTTTCCGCCGATATTATGCCACCGGCAACAACATTGTCATTAAGATCATAAAGCACCAGCCTTTGACCCGGGCAGGGGGCAAATTGAGGCTGATCGAACTGGATTGTCATCCGGGTTTTATTTACCCCAGTGAGTCTACAGGGCCAAGGGTCGCCATAGGAGCGAATTTTTCCAAATAATCGTCCGTCTTCAATGAGTTTTTCGGGTATGAGGATATTGATTTGGTCGGCTGTGACAGATATGGAAACAACCTCTTCTTTTGCCCCCAAGGCAATAGTATTCGTCTGAGCATTTATCTTGCCTACATAAAGAGGCTTGCCTCCAGCAAAACCAATGCCCCTTCTCTGACCAAGTGTATAATTGGCGATCCCTTTATGTGTGCCAATCTTATTGCTCTGCATATCTGTTATGTCACCCGGCCGGTTAGCCTGACCAGCAGCTAAAGTTGCTCGGTAATCGCTTTCGCCAGCAAAACACAATTCCATGCTCTCCGCCTTGTTGGCAACAGTCCGATTGAGGTTGGAAGCAATTGAGCGAACCTCGCTTTTTGTTAATTCACCCAGCGGCAAAACAAGCTTTGTAAGCTTATCCGAAGCGATGCCATACAGAAAATAGCTCTGGTCTTTGGTTTTATCATTTGCTCGACTTAGACGTACCTGAGCATTTATTGTAGAAACTCTTGCATAATGACCTGTAGCAAGATACTTAATGTCAAAAGTTTCTTCCAAAAAATCCCAGAGAAGCGAAAACTTCAGAGAAGTATTGCAGTCAACACAAGGATTGGGAGTCCGACCTTCTGCATAGGATTGGCGGAAGTGTTTTATTATAAGCTCTTCAAAGGCTTCAGTGACATCTACAAAATAATGAGGTATATTCAACTCATTGCAAACAAAGGCAGCATCGGCACCACAGCAGCCTCGCTTGCCTGTGTTGCAGGCGACAGGGATTTTCATTGTGATACCCAGCACATCCCAACCCTGTTCTTTGAGCAGATGGGCCGCTACGCTGCTGTCTACACCGCCACTCATTAAGACTGCTATTTGTTTGTCCGGCTCCTTCTTAGGCTGCCATGATGAAAAAGTTGGTGACAATAATTTGACTTGTAATTGGTGAGTCATCTCGTAAATGCCTCAACTGCTTCAAGGGTCTTTTGAATATCCTGATTGATATGAGCAATAGATAAAAAGGCTGTTTCAAATTGTGACGGCGGTAGTAACACACCTGATTTTAACATATGCTTAAAGAACGCCGCATACTTCAACGTATCAGACTGCTTGGCTGTGATATAATCTATGACAGTACCCTTAGAGAAAAAAATAGTAAACATTGAGCCTACTTGGTTAATTTGAACCTCAATATTAGCTTTCCGAAAAGCTTCTTTGAGACCAGTAATGAACTTACAGGTTTTTTCATTAAGTTCATTGTACGGATTGTTTTGGATAAGATACTTTAAGACAGCAATCCCAGCAGAAGCAACTACCGGATTGCCGGAAAGGGTTCCTGCCTGGTAAACGAGCCCAACCGGAGCTAAATTTTCCATGATTTCTCTTTTGCCGCCAAATACCCCCACAGGCAAACCGCCACCTACTATCTTACCAAGCGTTGTTAAATCAGGATTAACATTATAAAGCGACTGAGCACCGCCTAAGGCAACTCGGAATCCTGTTATGACCTCATCAAAAATAAGTACAGCTTTAATTTGGTCAGCTATCTTACGGAGTTCTTGAAGAAATCCGTTCCTGGAAGGGATAATGCCCATATTCGCAGCTATTGGTTCAACAATTACGCAGGCGATATCCTCGGCATATTTCTCAACAAATAAGCGGACTGTTTCGATATCGTTATATGGTGCTATGAGAGTTTCCGCTGCGATAGAAGCCGGAACACCGGCGGTATCCGGCACAGAAAATGTAGCAACTCCGGAGCCGGCTTTTACCAGCAGGCTGTCGCTGTGTCCATGATAACATCCTTCAAACTTGAGGACTTTATTTCTGCCTGTATAGCCTCTGGCCAATCTTATTGCACTCATTGTCGCTTCGGTGCCGGAATTAACCATTCTTAGAAGCTCAATCGAAGGAAAAGCTTTTTTGATAAGCTCAGCAAATTTGCACTCAGGCTCAGATGACAAACCGTAACTCGTTCCTCTACCGACAGCTTTTTTAATTGCTTCAGTTATGTCTGGATGCGTATGATCAAGAATATGGGCTCCCCATGACATCAGATAATCAATATATTTATTGCCATCGACATCATATAAGTATGCCCCCTTTGCTTTTTCGATAACAAGCGGCTCAGTTCCGACAGCTGTAAAGGCTCGTACCGGACTATTCACACCACCGACTATCGATTGACAGGCTCTTGTATGTTTTTGTTTACTCAGCGACAAAGCCACTTGGAAATTTCCTTAGCATAATAAGTAATAATTGCATCAGCGCCAGCCCTTTTCAAAGCTGTCATAGACTCGATAACAACGTCTTTTTCATCAAGTACACCAGCTTTGACAGCGTGTTTTATCATTATGTATTCACCGCTTACATGATAAGCCGCTATGGGCAAAAGCGTCCTTTGCCGCAAATCGTTTAGAATATCCATATACGGAAGTCCAGGCTTGACCATCAGCCAATCGGCGCCTTCTGCTTCATCATGTAAGGCATCTCTGACAGCCTCTCTGCGATTAACAGGAGACAATTGATAGGATTTTCTGTCCCCAAATTCTGGAGCAGATTTTGCTGCATCCCGGAATGGGCCATAAAATGAAGATGCAAATTTCGCGGCATATGACATTATAGCTGTATCGCAAAGACCATTTTCATCGAGGCGATCGCGAATTGCTTTAACCTGGCCGTCCATCATCGCAGACGGTGCTGCTATGTCCGCACCGGCCTGGGAATAAACCTTTGCCATCTCAGCAAGAATCTCGATAGAAGCATCATTGTCTATTCGGCCTTTTTCATCAATTATTCCGCAATGACCATGTGTTGTGTATGGGCACAGACAAACATCAGTAATCACAACAAGCTCCGGTTTGATTTGCTTTATCCGTTGTATAGCAGACGGCACAGTTCCGGCCGAATCGAGAGCCGCTCGTCCTTTATCATCTTTTTTGTGCGTCTCGGGTACAGCGAAAAGCAAAACAGCAGGGATTTTCAAGTCCTCAATTTCTTTTTCCAGCAAATCGACGCTTGTCCTGTAAACGCCCGGCATTGATTCTATCGGCTCTTTTCTACCATCACCTTCCACAATAAACAAAGGCAGAATAAAATCGTCGGCAGTTAAAGTTGTCTGGCAGGACAGCCGCCTGCGACCTTCGGTTAATCTGTTTCTTCGCAGTCTTGTTTTAGGAAACATATGGTTGTACCACTTTTGCTTTAATGTTCAGTTCGTTAAGTTGTTTTGCCGTTACATCGCCTATGCACCAAACCTCTTTGGCGAAAGCCTTTTGCCCATATTTTCCCCAATATGCTCTGGCGCCGGACGGGCAGGTAAAGTAAATCACGTCATAATCTGGTAATTTTCGACCCAATTCGTGGTGCGGCTGTACACAATGCAGACACAGACGTTCAACCTTGCCAAGTTTATCTGCCAAGGCAGACGCCAATGCCTCGGTGGCCGTTGCACTCTGTACAAGTAGAACGTTTGCTTTGCTCTCTGTTTCAGTGTTATTAAGAATTGCTTCGGAGCCCATACCAGCAGGTATGTGATTTGCGACTAATCCATTCTCTTCAAGCAACATGGCGGTACCTTGGCCACACGAAATTACTTTTGCTGAATGAAAAACTCTGCTGTCGTAACCGGCATCTTTCAGAGCTTCAAAAAATATACGCACAGAGGATTTGCTGGTAAATATTGCATAGCCAAAATAGCGGTTGCGTAACTGCTCAACTATTTTCGGAAGTCTCTCACATTCCTTTTTGTCACGTATTACTTTGACTGCCGGCCAATGCAGAATCGTACCCATAGTTCTGAAATTTGACGGGTCAAGACCTGTGAATAGTATTCTGGGTCTGTTCGGGGACAATTTGTTATCTTCAGCAGCTTTACCAACGATGAGCATGGCTGGCGATTGCATAGAAGCATCCTGTGCCAAATCAGCTATATTATTCAAACTACCCTTAACCTGGTTTTGCCAGGGCATGCCAACACGTTCGAGAAGTGCAGCAGGACAATTATTAGGCCATCCGTTATTTATAAGGTTATCTACAACCTTATCGAGAACACTGACACCCATGAATACAACAAGTGAATCTGCCTTGGGGAAAGACCTGTTTAGTTTCCCTCCGGCACATCTGGCAGTGACTACGGCAAACGACGATGATTGCTCGCGTTGTGTCAGGGGCAAATCAGTCAAACATGGTTCTGCTGTAGCAACAGTCAGGCCAGGGATAACTTCGCAAGGTATTTCATTTTTTGATAAAAATATCAATTCTTCCATACCCCGCCCGAAAATATGCGGATCTCCTATTTTTACTCGAGCAACAGTTTTTCCTTTCCTTGCTGTATTAAGCATTAACATATTAATCTGGTCCTGATTCTTGCGACCATTTTCATCTACCAACCACTCAAGGTACTTGCCCTTCAATGATACACCAAGGTCATCCAGAAACGTTTTTGGCAACAAATCATCACATATGAGTATATCGGCTTTCCTGATAGCTCTGAGGCCGCGAATTGTAATCAGGTCTGCAGAACCCGGCCCAGCGCCTACGATGTATACTGTCCCTATACTCATTTAGTGAATTTACTCCTGCCCAGATCAAGCGGCTTCAAAAAATTAATTAGCTCCAGGTCATTTTCTCTGACCACAAGAGCTAATGAACCCTGTCCGGGTGTATAAGGAAATAACTTTTCTGGAAAAACCTCTGTAATACGGTCTGTTAGCCCCAATCGAATTAGACCTGCACAAGCTAAAATCAATGCGTTAAACTTTCCCGCATCGAGTTGTTCAATCCTGTCCTGAATATTTCCGCGAACATCGACCGCCTTAAGGTCTGGTCGCAATCGAACAAGATTTTCCCGACGCCGGATACTGGATGTTCCGACAATCGCTCTTTCAGGCAATGATTGCAATGGTATATTATTTCTTGAGATAAGACATTCCCAGAAAGCTATGGCTGGGGTAACAGCGACAACTGTCAATCCTGGTATAGATCTTTGCGGAAGGTCTTTTACGCTGTGTACAGCGATATCTATCTCGCCTGCCAATAAAGCACAATCGATATCGCGAGTGAAAAAATCATCATCCCGAACTTGCGGAAGAGGGGTTTTCCTGTTTCTGTCGCAAGGGGTATCGATGAATACCTCTTCCAGTTTTATATCCTCAGCCAATGCTTTCAGCAAGCCTTGAATCTCAGCCGCCTGAGCTTTGGAGAGCGGGCTTTTTCTTGCACCTATGCGAATAATTCCTACAGGCGGTTTAACCGCTTTTTGAGTACCGTGCCAAATCAGCGATTGCTCAACAGCCTTTAACCGGGCATTCGCAATACTTCTGACTTTCTCGGCAGTCAGCTCAATTCGCGGTATTTCTTTCAGACCAAAATAGCCGGATTTATTTTTCTCCCGCTGCAGAACGTCCTTGTATCCTTCAATATCAATGATAAACAGCCTATATAAGGGTTTGCAGCACTTAAGAGCGGCAATCGCTTTGGGTGTCAATTCGGAACAAACGACTAAACCATCTGCACAATTAAGAAAGTTGCCTATCTCATCCGTATGATGAACTGGATATCCAATATTTTGCGAAGCATTTGTTTTTTCAAAATGCCTTGAAAAATTAACAACCTTGTGGCCGGAGATAATAATTTCTTCAATTACAGAGCGGGATAAGCAGCCATTGCCCACAACCAGAATGTTGGCCTTTTTGGCATAACCGACATTCTCATTGATTAAAGACGTAATATTTGAAGACCAGGATTTGCCGGCAGGCGTAAGATTACTTGATTGACGTATCTTCCTGGCTGCCAGTAGTACAGATGAAAAGGTATCATGCAGTTGTGACTTTTCAGAACTAATCCACTTTGCCATAGCACATCGTAATTGGCTAACAATTTCGGTTTCACCCACAAAATGTGAATCGAGCCCCAGGCAAATATTAAGGAGATGATAATAAGCCATATGTCCCTGCTTATATTGTATGTTTGTTTTACACTCCTCCCAGGATAAGCCGGATATTTCTTTTAATTTAGACAGCATTTCTCCGGCCAGCTGACGTGAAGATGAGCTTTGAATGTAGCATTCCCACCTTTGGCAAGTAGCCAGTATAAGAACCTCATCCCGTGCAAAATTATTCTGAGCAAATGTACTTTCAAAGATTTTTAGTCTGTTAAAAGCCTCTCTGCTCAATGCTGCCCTGTCAAAGCCGAACATTGTCAGTTGTTGCAGCAACCCGTTAGGCTGTTCCATCTGAACTGCTATCCTGTTTCGAATAGCCCTGGAATATCGACAGTTAGTCCCGTTGGAATGCACGGCAACTGTAAGCATTTCATTTTTATATATTGCCGGAAAGATTACCTTTGAATATCTCCCTGACGAAACCACGCAATAGAGCTTGCCGAGCCTACGGACATCTTCGCCTATCTCGATATTGAGTATTTGGTCGGAAGTTGCCGCAATAATAAAATCATAATCGGCCGGATATTCAGAGCGATATTCTGATTGTAGCCAGCACAATTGGCCTATCCCGGCAAGATAACTGAGCCAATCAGTAACCGAAGGGGATAAAATGGTAACCGATGCATTTGAGCTAAGCAGCGTTTTCGCCTTTCTTTCAGCAATTCTGCCGCCGCCTACTATGAGACATCTAACATCGGTCATATCTATACCAAGTGGCAGATAAACAGACCGATGACTCAGGGCTTTATTTTCCTCCTGTATTTTACTGGCTTCAATTAAGTTGTGCATAAAACCAATCAATCAAAAAGGACCGTACTGATATAGCGTTCGGCGGTATCAGGTAAAATAACAACAATCAGCTTGCCGGCATTTTCCGGACGTTTCGCTACTTTGACGGCCGCCGCAGCAGCAGCTCCTGATGATATTCCGGCAAAGATGCCCTCTTCCTTAGCGAGGCGTTTTGCCATATCAAACGATTCTACATTTGATATCTGGATTATCTCGTCAACAATATTCTTATTCAAAACATCTGGGACAAAACCGGCACCGATTCCCTGAATCATATGCGGGCCAGGTTTGCAGCCGGAAAGAACCGCTGAGTCAGTAGGTTCAATCCCTATTGCTTGGATAGAAGGTTTGCGGGACTTGAGCACTTCACTTACACCGGTAATTGTCCCGCCAGTGCCTATTCCAGCAATGAATATGTCAACCTGACCATCGGTATCTTCCCAAATTTCTTCAGCGGTTGTTTCTCTGTGGATTTGAGGATTGGCAGGATTCTGAAATTGCTGTGGCATAAAG
>JBDRHL010000124.1:0-4424 GCA_043816955.1 Planctomycetota bacterium
CTATAGTCTTCTATACTATCGACCTGCCAAACGACGTTGTCGCCCTTTTTCAAATCGCAAATTATCTTATCTAAACCTTTAAGGCCTGTACTTGCCCAAGCTGTCATAAATCAACCTTTCTTTTTATAGTATCTTCTATAATCGATACCTAATTCTTTGACTTTATACCGTAGGATTCTTGCTGTAGTTTTTAGATCCCGGGCCGTTGCTGCCAGATTGCCGTTGCAGCGTTTAAGTGCATCAATAATCAAATCACGTTCAAATAAATTAATCCTTTCAGTTAGCGAACCGGTTCCAACCGTACCTGTTGCATCCGAGGTCTGCAAAGTTGGGGGCAAGTGATGTCCGTGGATAACACCGTCACTGCTTAGAAGCACTGCTCTTTCGATACAGTTTTCGAGTTCACGCACGTTCCCCGGCCAATGATACGAAACCATCATATTGATTGCCGGTGTGCTAATTCGTCGAATATCTTTGTTCATCCTTTTCGCGTATTGTTCCAGGAAAAAGTCCGCTAACAACAAAATATCATCCTTACGGTCACGTAGAGGAGGCAGCAAAATTGGAAACACATTTATTCGATAATAAAGGTCCTGTCGAAAACTTCCTTTGTCCACTGCTTTTTCCAAGTCACGGTTCGTAGCCGTGATAATTCTGGCATTTGTTTTCAGGGTCCGGTTACTTCCGACTCGTTCAAACTCCTTTTCCTGGAGAACACGAAGTAGCTTCACTTGGGTAGCGGAGGAAAAGTCACCTATCTCGTCAAGGAATATGGTACCATTGTTTGCTTCTTCAAGCCGGCCTTTTCGAGTTTGTATTGCTCCTGTAAAAGCTCCTTTTTCATGGCCGAATAACTCGCTTTCGAGTAGGTTTTCATTCAGGGCGGCACAGTTAATCTTCA
Source organism: Planctomycetota bacterium (assembly GCA_043816955.1). Taxonomy (GTDB): domain Bacteria; phylum Planctomycetota; class Phycisphaerae; order Sedimentisphaerales; family CAYZTY01; genus JBDRHL01. The sequence goes on from JBDRHL010000124.1 coordinate 902, forward strand.
CAAAAGGCCCGTCACTTCTTGGACTGGAAAAGGCAATAGCATGGGCAACCAGTTCCTTGCCTGTGCCTGATTCGCCGCGTATAAGCACCGTTGTGTCGGAAGCGGCAACCTGATGGATTTGACGATACACATCACGCATAGCATTAGAATTGCCTATTATATTTTCAGGGCGGAACCTGTCTTCCAATTCATGTCGTAATCGCACATTCTCATCTTCAAGTGCTTGTCGTTCAATTCTGGCTTCACGGCGAGCTCTTAAATCGTTTGCTATCATACTTGCCACAATGCTTAGTATCCTCATTTCCCCGTCAAGCGGAACTGTTTCTTCAAAGGGCCTATCAACTGAGATCGTTCCAATCACGTCATTGTTAATTGAAATGGGAACGCAAATAAAGCTCAAATCCTGCTTTGTAACATTCCATCTTTCGAAGCGATTCAAAAACAGTGGCTCCTGGGAAACTTTGGGAACAACCATCGGCTTGCCGGTCTGCATAACCCTGCCTGTTACACCTTCCCCGATTCGATATGTAATTTTTCGGCTTTGTTCCTGTGAAAGATCATGAGCAGCTTCAATTCTGATCTCGTTACCATCCAGCGAAAGAATTGTGATTGTACCTCTGGCCAGACCAAGGTCTTTGTCCAGCATATCCAGAATCTCGGCAAGGGCCTCCTGCTGGCGCGTGCCAGCGGCTAATGTTTGACTAACCTTATAGAGAGTTTCAAGCTGTGGTACGGGGCTTACGGCATATGTTCCAGCACCTTGCAAAAATGTCGTTTTCTTGGCCATTTCAAAATTCCTTGTTATTTATTAGTACGACATAATTGTAACACAGCATGATAGAATTACAAAACATTTTTTTTAATATATATTATAAGCCGTTAGACCCAAGCCGTATCTCCTTTAATAGCAAACTATTACGAGGAGCAAGCAGCAGAACGCCGAAATACGGACAAGATTGCATATGATAGACAGTTTATACGATAGCAAGTAACAAATATGTTGCAATCCTATGTAATATTACAATATTGTCGCAATTTACCTATTGCCCCATCTCCTTAAAAACTGCGTATCACTATGTAAAATAAAGACTTACAGCTTAAAGGCTGTTTTGGCACAGCGATTGCTTATGTAGTGCAATGAGCGTTGAGCTTGAACGGAAAGGATTTTGTAAGATGAAGATTAGATGTTTGATTCTGGGTTTTGTTGTTTTGGCCTGTAGCAGTTCAGTCAGTCTGGCGGCAGAAGAGGTCGATTTTGAGATTACGGCTGATTATTTTGGCAAATACATCTGGCGAGGGCAAAATCTCAGTGATGATTCGGTTTTTCAGCCTGGCTTGAGTATTGGCTATAGTAATCTGACAGCAGGGATTTGGGGCAACATGGATTTAACAAACATCAATGGCAACAGCGGAGATTTTTCTGAGGTTGACTATTCACTCGACTACTCGGCTGATTTTCCTGGCATTGAAGGACTGGGTTATTCAATTGGTACCATATATTACGATTTTCCGGGAACTGCAACGAAGGATACCACCGAGATTTACTGGGGATTCAATTTTAATCTGCCATTGAATCCTTCAATCACGGTGTATCACGATATCGATGAAGCTGAGGGTTCATATGTTTCGTTGGCAGTCAGCCAAAGTTTTGAGAGGATTTGTGAACTTTCACCCGACGTACCTGTAGGGCTGGATATTGGTGCAAGTTTAGGGTGGGCCAGTGGTTCGTATAACAAATATTACTGGGGAACCGATCAGAGCAAACTGCAGGACCTTGCTTTTTCAATGGCTTTCCCGATGAAGCTATCTGGTTGGACTATAGCTCCAAGTTTTAACTATATTACTTTGGTCAGCGATGACATACGAAATACAGATGTGTATGGTACCGACAGCGATTTCTTCTTTACCGGTATCAGGCTTTCGAAGAGTTTTTAAGGATGAGATGCGAAAGGGTAGCAAAGTGAAAAAGTTGTTGTTTAGAGTTATGGTGCTGTGGGCAATATTGCTTTCGGTGCCTGCATTTGCGGAATCAAATACAGCAGAAGGATCTTTAGAGAATATGACTAACTTTACACAGGGTCTGGATACAGTCTGGGTATTGTTAGGGGCCTTTCTGGTTTTCTTTATGCAGGCTGGTTTTGGTATGGTTGAAGCCGGATTTATCAGGGCCAAAAACACCTGCAACATCTTGACGAAAAACTTTCTGGACTTCTGCATGGCTTCGCTAGGATTTTTCATCATTGGATATGCCTTAATGTTCGGCGACGGCAATGGTTTTGCAGGGGTAAAAGGATGGTGCTTGTTTGGTCTCGAACCTACCGCAAATGGTATACCGCTGTATGCGTTCTGGTTGTTTCAAGCGGCGTTTTGTGGCGCAGCGGCAACAATCGTGGCTGGCGGGATGGCGGAGAGAATGAGATTTCCTGCATATCTGATTTACTCATTCTTAATCTCGGCTTTTATCTATCCTATTGTTGGTCACTGGATTTGGGGAGGCGGATGGCTGAGCAAGATGGGATTTGCAGATTTTGCCGGTTCGACAGTAGTTCATACGGTTGGTGGATTTGCCGCTTTAGTAGGGACATCTATGCTGAAACCGCGAGAAGGCAAATATGCCGTCGATGGCAAGCCCAATGTTATTGCCGGTCACAATATCCCATTAGCATCTTTGGGCGTATTTATCCTGTGGTTTGGCTGGTTTGGATTCAACGCGGGCTCAACACTTTCGGTAGGTGACGGTTCATTGATTGGCAGAATTGCGATTAATACAAATCTCGCAGCGGCAATAGGCGGGATTGTTGCAATGGCTACAGTTTGGAAAAGATTCGGCAAACCAGATTTGTCGATGGCAATGAACGGGGCTTTAGCGGGTCTTGTGGCAATAACGGCACCGTGTGCTTACGTTGAACCATGGGCAGCATTGGTTATTGGTGCAACAGCTGGGTACATAGTAATAAGAGGAGTCGAATTGCTTGATAAGCTGCAAATCGATGACCCTGTTGGTGCGTTTCCTGTTCATGGAATATGCGGTGTCTGGGGAACGCTCTGTATCGGGATTTTTGGCAAGGCATCGTTGGGTTTGGCCAATAATGGTTTTGTCTACGGTGGAAATCCGATGCAATTAGGCATCCAGATAGTCGGCAGTGTAAGCACAGTCGCTTTTATAGTCGTAAGCATGGGTATAGTATTCAAGCTGATTGACCTTACCGTCGGCCTGAGAATAAGTCGGGAAGAAGAACTGAGAGGATTGGACATTGGAGAGCACGGTATGGAAGCATATGGAGGATTCCAGATATTCAGCACTATGTAAATTTAGCTTTAAGGAAGGATTAGATTATGAAACTCGTAGTAGCATATATTCAGCCGCACAAACTAAAAGATGTCAAGCACGCATTGTACAAGGCTCAGGTTTACAAGATGTCCGTAACAAATGCACTTGGTTGTGGAGAACAGCATGGCTACGAAGAAAGCTACAGAGGCATCAAATTTGAAGTGAATTTGCTCAAAAAGGTGAGGCTCGATA
>JBDRHL010000125.1:0-43620 GCA_043816955.1 Planctomycetota bacterium
GGCATCAGAAAAACCGCCTTGCAATAGGGTAGGTCTTCACCATGCAGGATTTTCGAGCATTTTCAGCGATTGTGAAACGTTACGCGGGGAAAATTTTTTGAAAATCGAAATTTCACCGCCGAAGTGCGAAAGTTGGGCTAACCCATGAGGTGTATGAGTAAAGGTAGAAGGCGTATCAGCTTCCGGCCGATTGCTGGAGATTTTATATGGGGATATTTTGGGGGATAATACGGACCAGGGAATTGCTCATTTGGGATATAGGAAATTTTTTTATTTTTTTTGTATAATTTTTTGTGTTGCGGAAGAGGGGCATAAAAGCCGGTTTGTAGTATAATAATAGGACTGGATGTGGCTAACTCTGTGGACAAAAGTCATATTAGCCATGTGTCCTATCCATAATATACTGGCCAAAAGGGTGTTACGTGCGTATAATAGGATAGAAAGAGTGAAGTGATTAGGGGAACGTGAAAATGGCAAAAATGCCTCCATTAGCACAGTTGAAGGGGCGAACGCTGGGGCGGGTTCTGATCAAGATGGGCCTGCTGACTCGTGATAAGGTTCACGAATGTCTGAAGGTTCAGCAGAGCCGAGGGGGTGGTGTGCCCATCGGCCAGGTGTTCGTAGAGCTGGGACTCATCGGTGAGAAGGAGCTTTGTATTGCACTTGCGGCGCAGAGAGGTATGCAGTATGTGGACCTTGGCAAGATGGAGGTAGCGCCTGAAGTCATCAGCCAGGTACCGATGCAGATGGCCAAGGCATATCGAGTGATACCGCTTGAGTTTGATGCCGCCCTTAATGAATTGACGATAGTTCTGGATAATCCGGACAATTTTCGTGCTACGGACGATTTGAGCACACTGCTTGGTATGCGTATCAGGGCGGTGGTGGCGAGTGAAGGGGCAGTTGAAGGTGCTCTTGAGAAGTACTATTCAGGTGAAGAGGAGAATATTGACGATCTAATCAGCGAGCTGAAGGGTGATAGCTTTTTGAGCGAGTTCGAAGGTCGCGACCAGAGTATCGACCTTGAAGAACTGAAGGAGTTGGCGGAGTCGAATCCGGTCCGCAAGCTTCTGAATCTTGTGTTGCTTCAGGCGATCCGTGACAAGGCGTCTGACATTCATTTTGAGCCGTTTGAGGACGAATACAAGTTGCGGTACCGAATAGACGGAGTTCTGTATGAGATGGTTCCCCCTCCGAAACATATTGCTGTTGCCCTTAGCTCGCGTTTGAAGGTTATGGCGAACCTTAATATTGCGGAGCGTCGTCTTCCGCAGGATGGTCGAATTCCGCTTACGGTTCAGGGCAGGCCTGTGGATCTTCGTGTGAGTGTTCTTCCGACGATGTTTGGCGAGAGTGTGGTGCTTCGTGTTCTCGATCGTGCGCAGGTCGATCTTGATCTAAGCAAGCTTGGTCTGCTTGAGGAAGACCGTGAAGCTGTTCGTCAGTTAATTCACAAGCCGAACGGGATAGTGATAGTTACCGGTCCGACGGGCTGCGGCAAGACGACGACGCTTTATTCGGCGATGAAGGAGTTGAACACGATTGACAGTAAGCTGATTACGACGGAAAACCCGGTCGAGTACGATATTGACGGTCTTATTCAAGTCCAGATTCTTCCTGAGATAGGCCTGACGTTTGCACGCTGTCTTCGTTCAATTCTTCGTCAGGACCCTGATATTATTCTTGTGGGCGAGATTCGCGACCTTGAGACTGCGACGATAGCGATAGAAGCATCATTGACGGGGCACATTGTGCTGACAACGGTTCACACTAACGACGCTCCAAGCACGGTAGCTCGTCTGCTTGACCTTGGTGTCGAGCCGTTTCTTCTGACAGCGACGGTCGAGGGGATAATTGCGCAGCGTCTGGTTCGTCGTATATGTCTGAACTGCAGGACTCAGTACGAGCCTACGGAAGATATGCTGATGGAGCTTGGTCTTCGTGTGGAAGATGTGAAGAGCAAGAAATTCTTTTACGGCAAGGGGTGTGATCAGTGCAACAATACGGGTTATCGGGGGCGTATGGGGATTTTCGAGGTAATGACTTTTAACGATGAGATTCGTGATCTTGTAATGAATCGCTCATCGACGAACGTGCTTCGTGCGGCTGCGCGGAAGGGGGGGATGAAGCTGCTGCGTCAGACGGGTCTTTCAGCGATTTACGACGGTTTTACGACGATCGAAGAAATAGTCAAAGAGACGATAATCGACGAAGAGTAGTGTTGAGGTTTTAACGGGAAATCGGAGGTATAAGCAATGCCAATATTTCAATATGAAGGTCTTAACGCACAGGGCCAGGAGATTAAAGACGAGATAGAGGCTCTGAGCAGCAAGGAGGCGATCAGCAAGATCCGCAACATGGGCTATTTTCCGACGAAGGTTCGTGTTCGCGGAGTTATTAAGCGGGCCAGCGCCGATATTCTGGGTCGGCCTCGCCGTCGTCGTCGCGGCACCGGCGGCAAGGTGAAGACAAAGGTATTGTGTCAATTTGCGCGGCAGCTTTCGACGCTTCAGGATGCGGGTCTTTCAATTCTTCGTTCCCTGCGCGTTCTTGAACAGCAGCAGAAGAGCGGCAGATTGAAGAGGATTCTCGGGGCAGTGGCGGATGACATTGAGGGCGGAGCGACGCTATCGGAGGCGATGGGGAAATACCCGAAGTGTTTTAACAGGCTGTTTGTGAACATGATTGCAGCGGGTGAAGCGGGTGGTGTGCTTGATGTGATTCTGGCGCGTCTTGCGGATTTTATGGAAAAGGCGCAGAAGCTCAAATCGCGGGTGAAGGGTGCGATGGTTTATCCTGCGGTGGTTATGAGCGCGGCGTTTTTGATTTTGCTAGGCCTGATGAAGTTCATCATGCCGAAGTTCAAGGAGGTGCTCACGGAAATGACTGAAGGTGCGGAACTTCCTGCGCTTACGCAGTTCATGATGAGGATGAGTGACTGGATTGCGCTTCAGTATGGGTGGGTTATTTTGCTTGCAGCGCCGTTCGCGATAATATTTATTCTGAAAACGATTCGCAAGGCACGTGTCTGCCGGCTTGTTCTTGATACGATTAATCTGCGGCTTCCGGTGGCGGGTAAGATTATCAGCAAGACATCGATCGGGCGATGGACGCGTACTCTTGGCACGTTAATCAGTGCAGGTGTGCCGATTCTTGAGGCGATTAATATTACGCGTGAGACAGCAGGGAATGAGGTTTATGCGAACATGCTGGCGAAGGTGCATCATTCGATACGTCAGGGAGATACGTTTGCGAACCCTCTGAAGCAGTCCAAGACGGTCGATGCAATAGTGGTGAACATGGTGGACGTTGGTGAAGAGACAGGCGATCTTGACAAGATGCTTTCGAAGGTAGCGGATACCTATGACGAAGAAGTTGATGTTCTTGTAGGTTCGATGATGTCGCTGATCGAACCTGTGATGATAATCGTGCTTGGTATAATTGTCGGTACGGTGGTGTTGTCGGTGTTTTTGCCGATGATCAAGATAATTACGTCGTTAATGTAGTTTGTGAACTAATAATATCTTTTGGAAAGGAATTTATCATGAAAGGTTTGTTGAAAAGAATTCTGGAGAAAAAGGGTTTTACGATTGTTGAGCTGTTGACGGTAATGGCGATTATGGCACTTCTTCTGGGTATTCTTGTCCCTGCGCTCAATATGGTCCGTAACCAGGCCAAAGAGGTGAAACAACGGGCACAGACTCACAGTATCGAAGTTGCGCTGGAAATGTACAAGAACAAAATGGGTGATTACCCACCGTCAAACTGGTATGATGGAGACCCGGCGGCAAGTCCTCCGATTGCTTATAACGGAGCAATGAAACTTGCTGAGGCGATGGTGGGGATGGACCTCCTTGGCCAGCATATTGATTCGGTTTTCACATTGGACGGGAATGATCTTGATAATAATCCATTGTATCCCAACGATCCCTGTGATGATAATCTTGCGGCTCGTGTTGGACCGTTTGTGAAGCTTGAGAATGCGAATGCATACAAGTTGAAACACATATATAACAAGACAAAACTGGATGCTATTAATGTGATATGGGCCGAAAGATATGTGCTTTGTGACGTGTTTGGAACGGTTAGAAACATTGGGCAAGGACCACGAACTATAGGCATGCCAATACTCTATTACAAGGCAGATACAAGAAAAACAGGGCATGATGCCAATGATTTGGTTAGAAATATCTATGATTGGGCAGACAACGCAGCGTTATTGAATCTTGGTGTTCCTCCGGACGGCGATGTGAATCATCCGTTGCTTGGTACAGGATCAACTCCGAGTGATTATGCCAAGCCTTTTTATAATATGACAAGGAACGAAAATATTACCACAATAAGTAAACCTTACAACGAGGATTCGTTTTTCCTGATTTCAGCAGGGATTGACGGCAGATATGGTACACCGGATGATATTTTTAATATTTCCAAGTAGTATTTGTTCACACAAGCAGAATTCATAAGGATGATGTCGATATGCGGTTATGTCGCATAAAAGTACGTATCGCTTTGACATTCATTGAAATTCTGGCGACGGTAGCGGTTCTGGCGATCCTTGTGACTATCGTGGTTGGTGTGAGCAACTACGTTGAGACACAGGGCAAGGAGAGGCTTGTCGCCAGTACGATCGGAGTTCTGGAGACAGCGATGGAGCAGTATTACGAGTACTGGGATTCGTTTCCATTTATAGCGGATCCTAATTATGACAGCAATGACCTTGTGCTTGCGATTGATGCCAACGGGACAATACTGCCGGACTTTGATGAGCATGATCCGTGTTACGCATCGAGTGAGATGCTGTATTATTATCTGAGCAGGACGACGAACAGCAGGAAGATAATCGGCAGTCTTTCGGAATTGTCGATAACGAACGAGGATGAGCGGAACAGGGTTCTTGAGTTTGAGCTGGGCAGCGGCGAGCGTTTTTCGCTGGTTCGGTTTATAGATCCGTGGAAGACGGCCTATCGTTACACATATGGTCCGGGGGATGTTTTTCCCCTGCTTCGGTCTGCCGGTCCTGACAGGCATTTTAACACGCGTGACGATCTGACGGGCCGTGATCAATAAGGACAGAGAATATGCGGAAAAAACTGCGACAATCAAGTGGCGTGACGCTGGTGGAGATGCTGACCGCGCTTGCGATCATCAGTATCGTGGCGGCAGTAATGATACCGGCGACACGTTTTTTCCGCAGCGGTGTTGATGAGGGCGGGGTTCGTTCGATGGTTAGCAGCGCGTTGTCCTGTGCGCGTGCTATTGCGGCTCGTGAACAGCATTACGCAGGGGTTCGATTTCAGGAGGATCCCAATGGTCATCAGTATATGATCTTCATAGTTCATGATCCAGATGTAGCAGCAGGGCTGGCCACCCGATACAGGGCGGTAGATGGCATGAAACCTATAAAACTTCCGGATTCGTTTGGTGTGATAGATCTGCGAGTAAAATCGAGTTATGTATATCAAAGCGGTGTGAGCCCGGCGACGAGGGATATTCCAATTGAGGATGCGAACCGTGATGACTCAGTAAGCGATGACAGGATCAATGAGGAAACGGAGTTAACGGACACAAAAACATTTTCGATAGTTTTTTCACCTATGGGCAAGCTGGTGAATGTTGATAAGGTCAAAGTGTGGAATAAAGAGGGAAAGGCATGGAGCAGCAACGCAAGTATTGATAGTGTCTTCAACACGCGGGAGAACGTGGAAGATTACGGTGTGGGAATGTTTTTGCAGGATGACAATCGGGAAGAGAACGGTCTGGGAGAGGAACCGAGCCGAAAAAATTTCGTGATTTATGACAAGAAAATACTGCAAGGGGCTGACTTGGATAGCCGCCGCTGGAGTGAATATCTTAATCGTTTGAGCATCGTTTATATTAACCCTTACACTGGTACGATAATCCAGAATGAGTGATTTTGCAATGAGAAAGCGAGATATAAAAAAAGGGTTTTCGCTGACCGAGGTAATGATGGCGGTTGGGATACTGGCGGTGGCGCTAGTGTTTATCGCCGGGACGTTTCCGGTTGGTGTAAGTCTGACAGCAGTTGCGACGGAGCGGACGATCGCGGCGGTGGTATCCGATGAAGCGTTTGCGAAGATCCGAATCTATGGAGTCGACATGAATCCGGGTGATCCGAATCATCCTTTTAATAACGGCGGCTGCGCAGTTTTTGATGTGAATATGACGCCCGGCAGGTTTTTTGACTCCAATGAATATGAGTATCCATCTACTTATCTGGCGGGGCCGGAGGAGAAGAAATATACGTGGGCTGCGCTTTGCAGACTTGCAGAGCCGGGCGATCCTGCAAGCAGGCTTGTGCAAATGACGGTATTTATCAGCAGGATAAGCGGGGCGTGGGGAAGGTATCCGAGAGATGCAAACGATAGCTTTGGGGGACTGATGCCTGTGCCGGTCAGGATTGAAGTGCAGACAGTTGCAGGAGATGACAAGCGGGTCGAGGTGCTCAATAATAAGCAGAGGCTTGTGCATGAGGGAAGTACCATTGTGGAGGACTCGACGGGGGAGATTTACCGGGTGGTTGGCCGTGACAGTTGGGCGGATGAGCAGCTTTTGCTTGACCGGGTGTGGCAGGGCGGTGCTAACGGTTATATCTGGGTGATTCCGTCGGCGATAAGCGGGGGGCGGTATCCGTGTGTGGGTGTATATCAGAAGGTGGTGAGGTTCTGATGCGAAAAGGATTCAGCATAACAGAGCTTATGGTGGCGCTGGGGGTAATGGCAGTTGCGTTTCTGATTACAAGCACGATATTCAAGATCAGCGTCGATACACAGAGGACTGCTCACGCGACTGCGGAGGTGATGCGAAAATTCAGGGCGATAACGGACCAGCTTAATACGGACCTTGCGGGGCTGAGGGAGGATGGTGAGGTTTTTGTGGCGTGGGTTCCGGCGGATGTTAACAGGCTGGGGGATCAGGATGTGGATGAGGATTTTGACGGTGACGGGTACGCCAGGTTTGACCGGATAATGTTCTTCGCAGATGGAGATTTTCAATCATATAACGAGGGGCCGAAAACAAGCGGGGGGACAAAGATTGCTAGAGGAAATATTGCGAGAATATGTTATATGCTTGCCAGGACGGACGACGGGTCGATTGCACAGATGCAGCAGAGAAAAAAGCGTGTTCTTGCGCGGACACAACATATTATGACGGCGGATGAGGAGCTGGAGGATTTTTTTGCAGGAGTCGGAGGGTTCAGCGATCAGGATTGGGTGCAGTGGAATAACCATTATGAGTATGACAGAATGACAATCGGAGACTGGAAAAATTTAGGCAGGCTGGGCGTTGCGGAAGTTAAGGATGACATGTTTACAACGATAAGCGGGGTTAGGGTTAATGACAGCAATGTTATGCCGATCGGGGCACAGGTAAATGACGGTGAGCCGAATTCGATACACATGCTTTTATGTGATGGGGTAGGGGAATTTGAGGTACAGCTTTGGTCGGACAGCCTGAGGAGGTGGGTCCCCGCAGTTGATCCGAATAATGACGGTGATCTGGCAGATACGGATTTCAGAAATTCCGGAGGGACGGTGATACTCGATTCCAATGAGGTGCTGGGTGCCTGGTATGACGGGATGGGAAACCTGACAGGGTATCTGGGGCGAGCAATGAAGTTTACCTTTACGCTTTATGATTCGCGAAGAGTGCTGAAGAACGGCAAGACGTTTACGCATATTGTTTATCTTGATGATTAGTTTGAGGGTTTAGCCATGAAGATTCTGCCGAATAAGTTTGGTGGTGGTTTCAGAAAAGATGGTTCGGCATTGATCATGACGGTGGTGCTGACGGTGCTGCTTGCGGTGATCGGGGCGCTGTTTCTGATGATGAGCCGTGTTGACAATATAGCGACGTCGGCGATATCACGGAATCGCCAGTTGGATGGCGCGGTTGAATCTGCGGTGGAGCAGATATGCCAGGTACTTGCAGAAGACCTGCCGCCTCGTGGTGAATATTATGATTATCCCGGTTCGCGTGACGCGTGGCTTGCGAATCTTGAGCCTGTCAGGGAAGGAAATGATTATATGTGGCAGCATATCAGCGACGTGACGGGTGCGATTTCTGCTATGCGGGCAGCAGGGTGCCGGGACAGTGACGGCGATATTGTTTCTGCGGATAATCTTCGGATCAGGATTGTTGAGGATTATCCGGCGGCGGCAGGTGAAGGGGACAAGGCAGATGCGGACGGGGACGGAGTGGCGGATTCGCGTTGGGTAGTGCTTGGGGGGGTAAAGGGCAGCAAGGGGGAGGATGTTTACACTGCGGTTCGTATAATCGACAACGGGGGGATGATCAACGTCAATACGGGTTTTATGTTTGATTCGAACAGCAGCGATGTCAACGAGATAGACGGTTCGAGTCTGACGCAGATAAATTTAGCCGGGCTGGCCGAGCGGGGTGCGAACGGTGTGCCTGTGACGGCTGCAGCAAGGCTGTTGAACTGGCGATGCGGTGATGAGCCAAACGATTTGAGGAGATATGAAAGGGATGTTATATGGCAATACGGTGATCCTAACGGAGAGTATTTGCCGTTTGATATTTCCGATGAGTTGAAGCTGCGCAACCGGTATATTCTAAATTATAACCAGATAGTTACTCGTATTGAAGAACTATGGGAGAGGGCATTTGACGGCGGCCTGTTGGTGCAGCGGACGAAAGAGAGCGACTTAATTAATGACCCTAATTACTGGTATTGGCATGTAACCTATGTTCCTTCGGAGCCAAACGTATATGATTATCGTCATATCGCAACGGTTTATAGTATTGATCGTGTAATTAACCCGTATGGAGGCAAGATGTGGAATCTGAATAGAACGGATGTGAATTCGCTTTACGGATTTCTTCGCATAGCTCTGAGTGATGTTAATACATTCGATCCGAATATTGCGGCTGGGCAATTGGCGGCTAACATAGTTGACTGGCGTGATGCGGATCCAAATATTACGGTTTTTTCACCCAACGACGGGTCGGGCAGGGTTTACTATGGTTTTGAGGCGCAGCCATTTATAAGCGAGGCAGGTTTTAAGATAAATAGCGTTGATCCTGTGTCCGGTACGAACTACTTTGCGGTTGAACTTTGTAATCCTTTCAATGTTGCAGTACCTCTGGATCGGTTCCGGCTGGAGCTTCGTGAGCATGGTAATCCCGCGATTCTGGCGGGGACGATCGTGTTCGGTCCGAATGATGTGATTGCGGGAATGAGTCGATTTGTGATTACCAGCGGACCAGGCAAAGAAGGAGAACCGAGCGCAACAGGAATATTCGGCCTTATCGGAGCAGATCCGAACACGATTCTTGAGGATCCGGCCTTGAAGCTGGCGGTTTACAGGAGCGAACGTCCCACGTTTATCGCGACTAATTATGATATGAGGCTTGTCAGCAGGGTAGCGGGACTCGACCTGGGGGTTGATGTTCAGGCAACGGATCCGGACTGGTTTTTGTTCAGTCTGGCAGGTGACGGCAATAAGCACTTTTACAGGCGGGACGATAGTAACTGGAATATTGTGTATCAGCAGATGGGTAGTAATCCCGTCGGCACGCTTGGTATGGCGAACGGCGGGGCAGGGGCCGGGACAAACTGGAATCTGGAGAGGAGGAGAGGGCCGTTCGTTACGGTGGGGGATATAGGCAGGGTTTTGAGGGTCGGGCACGGGTATGATGCGAGTCCCGGTACTAACGTTACACTGGGAAATGCCCTTGCGCAGACGGGGCTTACAGAGGGTGATATTCGTCTTAATCTTCAAAGGCCGGAGGTAAACAGGATTTTTCAGTATCTTACGGTGATTGATCCTGATTACGACGGGATAGATAATGACGGTGATGAGGTGCGGGACCAGGATGCGAATGAGTATTCGATTAACTGGCCGCCTGAGTGGAAGATCAAGGGAAGAATCAATATCAACACCGCGCCATGGTTTGTGCTTTCTCAGCTTCCATGGGTTTCCGATGAGCTGGCTCAGGCGATTGTTGCGTATCGTGATAAAAGATCGGTTTGGGGCGGGGTGAATGTGAGCTATGAGGATCCGAACGGCAACCCGACAGGCAGATACAGCGCGACGGGGATTAACGGTGTGCGTGAGGAGCGTGGGTTTGAGAGCATTGGTGAACTTATCAATGTTGTCAATGGATCGGGGCAGGACGAGTACAGTATCGCGTATTACGGGCTTGACGGGTTTGACCTGGCGGGATTTCCTGATCTGAGCGGAGGCGATGGCAAACAGGATGATTTTGAGGAACGTGATGTGATTTTCAGCAGGGTGAGCAACCTGGTGACGGTGCGCAGCGATGTGTTTACAGCGTATATTCTTGTCAGGCTGGGTGCGACAGGTCCCCAGAAACGAATGCTGGCAGTCCTGGACCGCAGCGATGCATACCATACATATGACAGGGTTCGGGTTCTTACACTGCACCAGGTAGCCGACCCGCGATAGGCGGTTTTAATTGATTATCATCGGCTCATCCTTCGGGACGGGGGGCTGTTGCATCATTGTCATTTGCTGCTGGATCGCTGTAAATAAGGAGAAAATTTCCTTAAGATGTGTCTTGGGTATCGCCAGTTCGGCAGTTGCTGAGCCGCTGTTTATCCATTTTGCAAATGCGATGCTGCTGCTGGTCTGAATGGGGGGGAGTCTGACGGGCAGAGGTGTTGGAGTCATTTCGAAGATTGTCTGGAAGATTCTGATATAATTCAAGGTTCCGGCAAAGTCGGCTTTGGCGCTGTCGGGAATAAGAGCCAGTGCTGTTGTTACTTCGGTGCCGGGTTGCGGGGGAATTGCGGACAGGGCATTGTCTATAAGGTCGTGTATTGTCACCTGAACGCTGCTGCCGGATGCGCAGACGAGCAGGCCATTGACGTAGGCCCAGCGGAATTCGAAACTCTGGCCGTACAGTTGTTCGAGTTCTTTTGCTCCGGGCGCGTTGGGATCGAGGATTTTTATCTGCATTTTTGCCGATTCGATAGGGACATCTTTGTAGTTTTCGACGAGGGTGATCGGGGAGAGGGATATTTTTATTTTCATTGTTTCTTCGTAGAAGGCGGCTAATTCGGTATTGAAGATATCGAAGCCCTGCCGGATGAATTGTTTCATGGCATTGGGGTCTTTGATCTGAACAGCGGAACTGAAGGCAATGGGCGGTTTGCTGCCGGTATCGGGCAGATAGGCGAAGGCCATGTTATCTCCGAGATATTCGAAATAGTTTTTGTAGAGGGATTTTATTTTTTCGATTGTCTGCGGCGGGCTTTTCGCGGCCATCATGGAAGTTACGAGATCAAGCATTTTTTCGTTGAATTTTTTCATGGCAGGGCAGTTCATTTTGCCTGCGAAGTTGAAAACAGCCCCGTCAGGCAGGTAGCCCATCAGCGGATTTCCTGTTGCAGCGGCAGGGTCCTGCTGAAGCATTGAGGCTAGTTGCGTTCCGGGTTTGGCGGTAACGGTACAATTCAGGTTGCAGACAATTGGGGTGGGTTTGATTACGGCGGTCAGAGTTTTTGTTTCATTGATGAAAGCTTTTATGAAATCGAAATAGATATTTATGAACTGCGCGGAGGGCTGGTTATTCTGTGACGCAGTGTTAATCATTTTTTTCATGTCGTCGAGCCGGGCGGCAATTACAGGGCCAAAAACGCTGGAGACCTGTTCCATATTAACATATGCCCAGATTGCGGCTGTTCTGGCTTTGGCGGATTGATCCGGTGCGATTGTTGCGGCCAGTTTTGGCATGTCTGAGCTGGTAAGTGCGAGAAATTTGTCGCGGTCCTTTACGTTGGCTATGAGGGCATAGCCGCCTGAGTCGGCTACGAGCATTTTTGTGCCCAGTGTTGATATGCCGTCCGCGTCGGGTGCCGAACAATTACTGTTACCGGTGACGAAATCATTGTAATTTTTAACGGGGATCAGGCCGATGATTAAGGCTTGTGCAGTGTCAGGGGGCTGGTTGGGTGTCGAGACGGGAATAGCGAAAACAGCGAATGTTCCCGCGGTGTTTACAGTGGTGAGATTAGGGTCGCCCAAAAGGGTGCCCAGTTGCATACGGCCCATTATACTTATGGGCATTGGCGAGAGGCCGGACAGAAACTGTTCGAGGGTGTAAAGAGCGTAGTCGAAACTGTTGATTCTTGCGCAGAAAAGCGCGTTTTGAGGAATAATGTCCAGGATGTCTTTCGGCGGCGTTGAAAGCGCAGGTGTAAGTGAGGATAGTGAAAGAATAATTGTCAGTACAGTTCGCAGAGTGGTTATTTTGGTCATTTTCAGGACTCCAAAAAAAGTTTAGTATGGTTATATCAGTTTTCTACAGTAACAGAGAGTATTAGTGTAGTAAATATTCCAGAAAATATCAAAAAGTTACGAAAAAAACTGCTTTTAATTCTTTTTTATGGGTAAGGCGATGTTTTTTTCATGTCTGATTGAACAATTTCAATAATTGCGGGTGTGTTTTTTTGTTCGCGGCGAGGATTTTGAACTTTTCGGCGTTGTAGTTATCCAGATCGACTGGAAAGAGGCTGTTTCCCTGGAGATCGGTAATGGCGCCTCCGGCAGAGTGGACGAGCAGGGCCCCTGCGGCAAAATCCCACAGCCTGATAGTAAACGCGACGGTTCCGATGAGCGCACCAGAGGCGGTATAGGCCAGGTGTAAGGCGGCAGAGCCGAAGTTTCTGAACCTGGTTTGTGTCATGATCTGCAGTACGGCGGGGGGTATCGGGCCATCAAAGTGACTGTCTATGGCGAAGCTGGTGAACACTGTAAGCTCTTCGTCAGTGACGTTTATCCGTGTACTATTAAGCTGGGCCTGCCCGTTTCTGACCGCGGTGAACATCTGTTCGGTTGCAGGTTCGAAGACAACGGCGACGACGGGCTGTCCCTGATACATTGCCGCGATGCTTACGGCAAAACATCGCAGACGATGTGCGTAATTGTTTGTGCCGTCTATGGGGTCGATGACCCACCAGACAGGCTCTGTGCCTCGAGGAGGTTGTTTGAAAAGTTTTCCAGCGGAGTTTTCTTCAGCGATAAATCCGTGGTCAGGATAAGTCTGTTTGATTATTGCCACGATTAGTTCCTGGCAGTGCGCGTCCGTCTGTGTGACCAGTTCTGTATTATTTTTTATTGTTGTTTTTGTGTAGGCGATTTCTTCAAGGGCTTTTTGTCCTGCCATTCTTGTTGCGACGACCGCTACTTCGAGCATCCGGCTCAGATCGATTTGTTCGAGTGCCATTTTTGTCCTTTCGACGTTTGATCTTGACACAAAGGTTTCGTTGACCTATTGTAACGGGACAGTGTGTGATAACCAAGAGGGTAATTTCGGTAAAAGTCGCAGGCGGCTGTCGGCAGGGCGGCGTGCAGGCGCAGGGATAGTGTTTATAGGAGTTTTTTTTGTACTTTTGTTTTTCTGGGCTGCTGCGAAGGGCAGGATAGATGTCAAGCGGTTCATTTATCCGTGCGGTTTCAAGCAGCGATTCGATCTGCCCTGTCCGAGTTGTGGTATGACTACATCGATTTTTGCTTTTATGCAAGGGCGAATATTTGAGTCATTCTATATTCAGCCTGCTGCAGGTTTTTTTTGCATCGTTTTGAGTGTGACAGCGGTTACGGCGTTTTTAATCGCAGTGTCGGGTGTCGATTTCGGCTTGATTGACCGAGTGCTGAGCGCGGTGAAGATTCAACACATTATTTTGGGTATATTAGTGGTGCTGGCAGGCGGCTGGGCGGTGACGCTGGCGCGGGCACTTGCAGAAGCCGGTAAGTAACAGGGAGGTTTCTATATGAGATTTTACAATATGACAAGGCATCGGAAATTTATGCTGGTTATCGTTACCTGGCTGATTTCAGCGGCTGGCTGCGGTGTGATTGGTGTTTTGACGACGCCGACATCGTCGGAGAAGTTCTTCAAGGCTGAGTATGATATTGCTGAGCATGCAAACGGGAAAATACTTGTTGTGGTGGAGCAGGAGAACTGGGGGATGGCGGAGGCGAATTTTGGTTTGTATCTGACGGAGTATTTTAATGAGGCACTGAGGCAGTACGCGAAGGTGAAAGAGCGATACCTTGTCGGATATTCGGATTTATTGCGGTTCCAGGCAAGTTGCGCCGGTTTTTCACAGCTTTCGCCGGCGAGGAAAGGAGCCCTTTACGGTGCTGACAAGGTGCTTTTGGTTGTAGTTGAGGGACAGCAGTTGAGCGAGCAGGCAGACAGTGGATATTATGAGGGGTATCTGAATACGCGAAGTTTTGTTTTTGATGTGAACAGCGGATTGATTGTATGGCCTGGGTCGGCGGAGGGGAAAAGGATTTCTGTGGGGATCGAGTCCGAGCGTGGAGCCGATGACACTGCAGTGCGACGTCTCGCTCGCAGTACGGCTTACTGTGTGGTTCGGTATTTATATAACTGCCCGAAGGACAAGTTCAGGAACTCCGACGAGCGGATCGCGGAGATCGGATACTGGTAGAGTAAACAAGATTGAGTTTTTGGAGCAAAGTGATGTGGCGAATTCTGATAACTGACAAGCTTGCAGAGGAAGGGATTGAACTTCTCAGGAAGATGGAAGATATTGAACCTGTCGTGAAAACCGGTGTTAGCGAGGAGGAACTTGGGTCGATAATAGGCCGGTATGACGGGCTGATCGTTCGCAGCGACACGAAGGTTACGGCCAAAGTTCTTGCAAATCCCGGGAAGCTCAAAGGTATTGCGCGGGCGGGAGTAGGGGTTGATAATATCGATGTGCCGGAGGCGACGCGCAAGGGTGTTATCGTAATGAACACTCCGGGCGGCAACACGTTAAGTGCTGCCGAGCATACGATGACTTTGATTTTATCCCTTAGCCGTAATGTGGTAAGCTCGTGCAACAGCCTCAAGAGCGGTGTATGGGACCGCAAGAAGTTTATGGGCAACCAGTTGAATCACAAGGTTCTGGGGATAATCGGTCTTGGGAGAATCGGTATGGCAGTTGCGCGGATGGCAAAGGGTTTCGCCATGGGTATAATGGGGTATGATCCCATCGCGGTTCCTGCAGAAGCCGAGAAGCTTGGGATTGAAATAGTTGATGATCTGGAAAAGATTTACCGCGGGTCGGACTACATAACGGTTCATGTACCGAAGAACGAGCAGACAGTTAATATGATCGGTGCGGAGCAGTTTTCAATGATGAAGCCGACGGTGCGGGTAATTAATTGCGCTCGAGGCGGGATAATCAATGAGGATGCTCTTTATGACGCATTGGCATCGGGACGGATAGCCGGCGCGG
The DNA here is from genome assembly GCA_043816955.1 of Planctomycetota bacterium. Classification (GTDB taxonomy): domain Bacteria; phylum Planctomycetota; class Phycisphaerae; order Sedimentisphaerales; family CAYZTY01; genus JBDRHL01. The sequence continues at coordinate 15,263 of JBDRHL010000125.1, forward strand.
CACTAGATGTTTTTTTGCAGGAGCCGCCTGATAACAGGCGTTTTTCGGAGCTTGAAAATTGTCTTGTGACGCCGCATCTTGGCGCCAGTACGAAAGAGGCACAGGTGGAGGTTGCAGTAGAAGCAGCGGAGATTCTTGCAGACGCAGTGAGAGGCGGGCCGATCAAGAACGCAGTAAATGCCCCGAGTGTCAGTGGGGCGGTTCCCGGTATAGTGAGGCAGTACGCAGAGCTTGCCAGGCGAATCGGTGTGCTGCTGAGCACGATTGCGGTTGGCAGGGTGAAGGAGGTTGAGGTTCAGTACCGAGGAGCGATAGCCGAGATGCCGGTGGATCTGGTTACGCACTCATTTGCGATCGGGCTTCTTCAGAAGCATTTTGAGATGCCGCTCAACATGGTCAATGTGGGTGTGCTGGCTAAGGAGCGAGGTATAAGTATTGACGAGACGAAAAACAGCGAGGTAAAAGATGTTGTGGCGAGTTTCCGTGCCAGGGTAGTTACCGACAAGGTGGTTCGTACGGTTACCGGTTCTGTTTTTGGCGGATCGCTTTTGCGGATAATTGAGATTGACGGGTTCAATATAGAGATAACTCCCGAGGGTCCTGTGCTGGTTATTTATAATGATGATAAGCCCGGGGTCATCGGTTCGGTTGGTACGGTGTGCGGGAAGCATAATATCAACATCTGTACGATGGGCGTAGGGCAGAAGCTGCAGGAGCAAAAGGCGATCCTTGCGGTGAGTCTGAATAAGGTTCCGAGCGAGGAAGGGCTCGAGGAGCTGAGCGGTCTGGAGTTTATCAACGAGATGTACCTGTGTAAGCTCGATTGAGTTTCCGAGGCGACTTGCTGTGAGCAGCGGAGTTGTTTTGCTGAAGGACGGGTGTCAGTATATGGAGGGAAGCAGACCCGCGGGCTGGTTGCACGCGGGGATTGTGCAACGTTAAGAGCATCACATGATATTTGTCAGTGTCTAAAAGAAGGTATTGAATGGCGAAGAAAAAGATCAGCGACAGCAGGCAGATGACTTTGGGTTTTGACGATACGGCGTCGAAGGTAAGAGGAAAAGCAGGCAAGGCGAAACGAGCTTCGGCAAAGGTATCGAGCAGGAAAAGAAAAAGAACAGCGGTTAAAAAGACAGCAGTTCATACGGACAAAAAAACTGTGTCGGTCAAGTCTCCGGCTGACAGGAAAAGCGTCAAGGCGGCGACGGCTGAGTCGATGGCGGCCAAACAGCGTGATATAAGTGTCAGTGAGTTTTTTGCGAAGAATCGACATTTGCTGGGCTTCGACAATCCCCGCAAGGCGCTTCTTACGGCTGTGAAAGAAGCGGTTGACAATTCACTGGATGCGTGCGAGGAAGCTCAGATTCTGCCTGACATAATAATAACAATCAAACAGCTATCTGAGACGAAGTTTCAATTGCAGGTGGTAGACAACGGGCCTGGGATAGTGAAGAATCAGATACCGAACATATTTGCACGTCTTTTGTACGGCAGCAAGTTTCACAGCCTTAAGATGAGCCGCGGACAACAGGGGATCGGGATTTCGGCAGCGGGCATGTATGGGCTTTTGACGACGGGAGAGCCGGTGCAGATCATATCCAGGCCGAACAATAAGAAACCGGCACATCATTATCATGTGCAGATCGATACATCGAAGAACAAGCCGGAGATAGTGCTGGATGAGGATTGTGATTTTGAACTTCCGACTGGGACGAGTGTTAAAATAACGCTGGACGGCAGGTATCAGAAGGGCAGGCAGTCGGTAGATGAATATATTGCTCAAACAGCGATGGCCAATCCGCATGTGAAGATAGTATATAATACTCCGGACGGGGATTTGGTTGAATATCCACGTAGAAGTCACGAACTTCCTTTTATAGCGAGGGAAATCAAGCCTCATCCTTACGGTGTTGAGCTTGGGCTGCTTTTCAAGATGGCAAGGGAGAGTGCATCCAAGCAGCTTGAGAGTTTTTTGAGGAAGGATTTTTCACGTGTCAGTTCTTCGATAGCCGGGAACATATGCGCCAAGGCGAAGCTTTCGCCGAAGCTGTGGCTTTCGGCGCTGACGCTGAAACAGGCGGAAGCACTTCACAAAGCCGTCAATGAGACCAGGATAATGGCGCCTTCGGGCAGCTGTATCGGTCCGATTGGTGCAGAGAAACTGGAAGAAGGCCTGCGACGTGTTGTTGAGGCGGATTTCTATGCAAGTGCATCACGAAGTGCCTCGGTTTACAGAGGCAATCCTTTTCTGATCGAAGCGGCGCTGGCATACGGCTTTAAGGGTGAAAAAGCCGATGGTGATGATAATGACAAGGAGCCTTTGATGCGTCTTATCCGGGTAGCGAACCGTGTTCCGCTTCTTTATCAACAAGGTGCGTGTGCGATTTACAAAGGCGTTGTCGAAACCAACTGGCGCAACTACCAGCTCAGCCAGAACAGAGGGGCACTACCCAGCGGGGCGGCGGTGCTTCTTGTCCATATTGCATCGGTATGGGTGCCGTTTACCTCTGAGAGCAAGGAAGCGATTGCACATTATCCTGAGATTATCAAGGAGATAAAGCTTGCAGTTCAGGAATGCGGTCGGAAGCTGGGTATCTATCTTCGCAGGCAGAAGCGTATTCATCAGGAGATGATAAAGCGCAGTTATATTGAGACGTATCTTCCCCATATAGGAGAAGCTCTTCGGGATATATTGACGCTGAAACCTGCGCAGGTGGAGAAGGTTGTTTCAAATTTGAAGGTTGTTCTTGAGAAAACAAGGAAGCTGTGAGGGGATATGAGCAGGGAATTGATTATAGGAATCAGCGGGCTTCGGGGAATACCTGCAGAGAATCTGACGGCGAAGGCAGCGGAGGATTACGGCAGGGCATTCGGGGTTTTTCTCAAAGAAAGCGGTGTGCGGGAGGGGCGAGTCGGCGTTTGTATAGGTCGCGATTCACGGACATCCGGGCCGATGCTCAGGTCCGCAGTAACAAGCGGGCTGTGTTCGGTCGGGGTGTCGGTGGTTGATCTTGGAATTGTCAGTACGCCGGGTGTGTCAATTATGACAAAAGAGCTTGATTGTGCAGGCGGGGTAGTGATAACCGCTTCGCACAATCCGATTGAGTATAACGGCATCAAGCTTCTGCTGGGTAGCGGTATGGCGCCGCCGAGAGAGGCTGCAGAGAGGATAAAACAGATATATCTGAACGATGAGTTTGACAGTTTTCAAAAGAGCGGGCAGGGGGGACGGAGCAAAAACGATCACACCGATGAAATTCACATAAAAAAGGTTCTGGGGATTATTGATCGTGTGTCTATCGCAAGGTGTGGATTCAAGGTTGTGCTGGACAGTGTCAATGGGGCTGGTGGAAGGGTAGCGAAGAAGCTGCTGGCAGAGTTGGGCTGTGAGGTTATTGCGATAAATGATAAGCCTACAGGTATATTTGCACATGAGCCGGAGCCATTACGGCAAAATCTCGGACAGTTGTGTGAAGAAGTCAAGAAGAATGGCGCGGATGTCGGGTTTGCCCAGGATCCGGATGCCGATAGACTTGCGATAGTCGATGAGAACGGCAGCTATATAGGTGAGGAATACACGCTTGCTCTGGCGGCAAAGTATGTTCTGAGTGAAAGGCCGGGCAGGGTGGCGACGAATCTTTCGACGTCGCGGATGATAGACGATATTGCAGGACCGGGCAGTGTTATTCGTACAGCAGTGGGTGAGGTAAATGTTGCAGAAGCGATGCTGAAGAATGATTGCGTGATAGGGGGCGAGGGAAACGGCGGGGTAATTGACGTGCGGATCGGGCCGGTGCGCGACTCGCTTGCGGCGATGGGGTTTGTACTGCAACTGATGGCAAGGGAGCGTCTGAGTATCAGTGAACTGGTCGCCGGGATTCCAGCGTATCACATGGTCAAGGAGAAGTTCACGATCGAAGGGGATCTTGCCGAGAAGATGCTGGATGAGGCGGGGAAGGTTTTTTCGGACGCCCGAGTAGACAGGAGTGATGGTGTACGGTTTGATTTTTCTGAAGGGTGGCTTCATCTTCGCCGCAGCAATACCGAGCCTATAATGCGGGCGATAGCTGAGGCGGAAATAGCCGATAAGGCACGTGGGTATATAGATATGGTTTTGAAGATACGCGATAAGGTTATGGGATAAGATTTTGGCAGGTGAGAGAAAAATCAATACAGCAAATGACAAGATTCGTTTAGTGACGAGTTTCGGGATCGGTATAAATATCGTTCTATCGGTGTCGAAGTTTGTCGTGGGTTTTCTGACAGGGTCGATATCCCTTGTGGCAGACGGGTTTCATTCTCTAAGTGATATGGTAACCGACGTAGCAGTGCTTTTGGGGATTCACTTTGGCGCGAAGGAGCCCGACTCGAAGCATCCTTACGGGCATGGCAGGGTGGAGACGTTTACGACGGCATTTATAGCGGTTGTTCTTATTATTGTCGGGGCGGAAATGATACGACGGGCTGCGATTGGGATCGCGAAAGGACAGATCGTTCATCCGAGCTATGCAGTGTTGGCGGTTGCAGCTTTGTCTGTTTTATCAAAGGAGGTGCTGTACAGACTCACAAGAAGGGTAGCGGTTCAGACGCATAGTTCGGCGTTGTACGCCAACGCATGGCATCATCGCAGCGACGCGTTTAGTTCAGTAGCCGTAATAATTGGGGTCGGGGCGCTTAAATACGGTTTCAAATATGGAGATCACATTGCGGCAGTTACGGTGGGTCTTATGATAATTCTGGTTGGATCGAGGATACTTGGGGATTGCTTCAATGAGCTTATCGAAAGGGCGGTTGATGACAAGACGATCTTGCAGATCGAAGGTATAATAAAATCCAATGGTCACGTGCGCCAGTGGCACAAGCTGCGGACCCGGGTAGTCGGACGTGAGGTTTTCATTGATCTTCATATACTTGTTGATCCGGCACTGGCGATAACCGATGCGCATAGTATAGCGGAAAGCCTTGAGTCGATGATGCACCATCAGATCAATAGACCAGTGAATATTATTGTTCATGTTGAGCCTGATATTCCGGGGCTGAGAAAGTAGGCATTTGGGGCTGGTTTATGATCACAACGACAGGCCATAGAACTGAGCATTTATTTTTACTTTCTGTCAGTGGGACAGTCAAAAGGACATGGCGGTATGTATTACGGGGCGTTTGTTGTATTGTTGGCGCTTGGGCGGTTGCACGATAATACCCTTGCAAAAACGGATCAGGCAGAGAAATGCTGAAAGGTTTTGTTTTGAAATTTTTGAAAGGGAATCTGGATGTTCATAGGGATTGATGCAGGAACATCGGGGACCAAGACGCTGCTGTGTGATGTTGGGGGAAAAATACTTGCTGAGGCGACATTTGAGTATCCGCTTTATTCTCCCAGGCCCGGCTGGAACGAACAGTATCCCGGTGACTGGTGGTCAGCGGTATGCAAAGGGGTCAGGGCGGTATTGCGAAAGGCGGGGGTGAAAAAGCAGGACGTTGCGGGTGTGGGGCTTTCGGGGCAGATGCATGGGTCGGTCTTTCTGGACAGGAATAACAGGGTGATCCGCAAGGCGATTTTGTGGAACGACCAGAGGACAGCGGAGCAGTGTACAGAAATTGAAAGTTTAGTGGGCGGCAGGAAGAAGTTAATTTCGATGGTTTCGAACCCGGCCCTTACGGGCTTTACCGCGCCGAAGATACTCTGGCTGAGAAAACATGAGCCCAGGCATTACGAAAAGACAAAAAAAATCCTACTGCCAAAGGACTACATACGTTTTCTGATGACCGGCGAATATGCCAGTGAGGTTTCGGATGCTTCCGGGACTCTGCTGCTGGATGTCAGGAACAGGCGATGGCACAAGGGTGTGCTAAGCAGGCTGGGGATTGATATTGAACTTCTGCCGAGGGTTTATGAGTCACAGGAGGTCAGCGGTGTTATCAGCAGACAGGCCGCATCGCAGATCGGTTTGAACGCCGGTACACCGGTAGTCGGCGGGGGAGGTGATCAGCCTGCAGGTGCTGTGGGCAACGGGATTGTCAAGGAGGGTTTGCTCATCGCGACAATGGGTACGAGCGGGGTGGTTTTTGCGCATAGTAAGGCACACAGGCTGGACCCGTCGGGGCGCGTGCATACGTTGTGCAGTTGTGTGGCAGGTGAATATTGTATTTTCGGGTGTATGCTTTCCGCGGGCGGATCTTTTCAGTGGTTCCAGAATCAGTTGGGTAAGGCTGAGATTGCTGCTGCCAGAGCAAAGGGTGTTGATCCATATGAGCTGCTTATTAAAGAGGCTGCTAAAGCTCCTGCCGGTTGTGAGGGACTGTATTTTTTGCCTTATCTCACAGGAGAGAGAACGCCACACACGGATCCATACGCGCGAGGGGCGTGGATAGGACTGACCAACCGGACAACCCGGCAGATGATGATTCGGGCGCTTCTGGAAGGGATTACTTATGGGATGGCGGACCAGATTGAGATAATGCGCAGGATGGGGATTAAGGTAAGCAGGGTTCGCGCCAGCGGCGGGGGGGCGTTGAGCAAGTGGTGGAGGAAGCTCCAGGCTGACATATATAATGCGTCGATAGTGACGATAAATACCTCTGCTGGTCCTGCGTACGGTGCTGCGATTCTGGCGATGGTCGGCACGGGTCAGTATAAGAGTGTAGGTCAGGCCTGTGATGCAGCTATCCGTCAGACAAATCTGCTGAAGCCCGATGGTAAAATGGTTACGCTTTATGGCAGGCGGTATAGGCTGTTTGGTGAATTATACCGGCATCTGAAGGGCGATTTTACTGAGATGGCAGGTCTGGTGCAGGACAGGTGAGATTGTCCGTTGCCAGAGACCATTGGTTGTTGTGAATCATTCTGATTGTGAAGATGCCTTTGATGTGTTTTCCCTGGAGGTGTATACGGATAAGTTCGGGTTGGATGTTCAGAAGTGAGTAAGTTCCCTCATCGGCTATCTGGACTCGGCCTGTGCCTTTGTTTACGGGTCCCTGATAGGTGAGGAATTTGAGATTGTGGTTAAATATTTTAATGGCGGGTGAACTTTGGTGGAGGAGTTTTTCCGGGGGTAAGGGGAGTCTCCATGTCAGCAGGTGCTTTTCCTGCTCCAGCATGAAGTCCCAGTGGACATCAGAAGTGGTGGTATGCTGTTGTATGACAAAGCGTTTCACGGTTTTACACTGAGAAATAATCAGCGTTGAGCCTGGACAGCGGTTACAGCGATGGTAGCGACAATATCCTCGGCGTTACATCCTCTTGACAGATCATTCATGGGCTTGTTGAGTCCCTGAAGGATAGGGCCAAATGCTCTATATCCTGCCATTCGCTGAACGGCTTTGTAGGTAATGTTTCCTGCGTCCAGATCCGGGAATATGAAGACATTTGCGGCACCTGCGACGGGGCTGTCAGGGCATTTGCGGCTGGCTATTTCGGGGACAAAAGCCGAATCAAACTGAAGCTCTCCATCGATCAGCACTTTATCGCCAAAATGCTGTGTTATTTTCTGTTTCGCGATCCGGGTAGCTGTAATGACTTTTTCGGCACCGGCTCCGGATGCAGAACCTTTTGTGGAGTATGAAAGCATTGCGATACGAGGTTTGAAATCAAATTGCAGTGCGGTTTCGGCAGTAACAAAAGCGATTTCAGCAAGTTGATCGACAGTGGGGTCCTCAACAATGCCGCAGTCGGCAAAGATATAAGTATTTTTGCCCAGGCACATGAAAAAAAGGCTCGATATTGTTTTGATGCCGTCGGCGCCTTTGATTATCTGCAGGGCGGGTCTTACGGTTGCAGCGGTGGAGTGTGCAGCACCTGCGACAAGGCCGTCAGCCTCATCGCATTTGAGCATCATGGTGCCGAAAAAAATGGGGTCGGTTACCTGCTGAACAGCCTGGGAAAAGGTGATGCCTTTGTGCTTTCGAAGTGAGTAATAGAACTGGGCATATTTATCGATTTTGTCGGATTGTGAAGGATCGATGATATTTATCGCCGACAGATCGGCTTTCTGCAGCGACGAACTTATTTGCTGTATATCACCGAGGATAGTAAGTTCTGCGATATGCTGGCGTGCGATGATCATGGCTGCGTCGAGAATGCGACGGTCGTTGCCTTCCGGCAGAACAATATGTTTGTGCCGGCTTTTTGCCCTTTCGAGAAGCTTCTTCGGAAATTCCGCCTGCTGTTCCATTTCAACCTTATTATAGAATTTTGCCGCTATCTGAATCGATAGCGGCAGATGATCATTATAAGAGATGCGTTTGTGTGGTCAAGAGTGAAAAGCGTTATATTGCTGTTTGTGATATGTCGGCGTCAGAAAGAGCCTTTGCTTTGGCGGGCGGTGTTGTTATAATACCACGTGCTTGGTTGCAGGATGTGGTTTTTGTGAATTGTGTGCAGTTTTAGAGTGTAAAAATGGGAAAGCTGGAGCGTCGATATGGTTGATATAATGCTGCTTGAGACCCGGGGTCTGGTAAAAAAATACTCGGGTCGGACTGTAGTAAATCATGTTACTCTGACGGTTGCCCAGCGGAGTATAGTGGGGCTGCTGGGGCGAAACGGAGCGGGCAAGACTACGGCGTTCCGGATGACCATTGGTATGATTGTGCCGGAGGCAGGAGAGGTTATTTTTGAGGGCAGCGATGTGACCAAGCTGCCTATGTACAAGCGGGCGAGGCTTGGGATGGGCTACCTTTCGCAGGAGCCGAGCATTTTTCAGAGGCTTTGTGTTCGTGACAATCTCCTGGCGATTCTTGAGACGATGTCACTGACTGCTGCTGAGCGCGTGCGAAGAGCCGAGATGCTTATCGAAAGGTTCGATTTGGGCGAGGTTGTAAACAGCCAGGGGCGTTTTCTCTCAGGGGGCGAAAGAAGGAAGCTGGAAATTGCCAGAGCGATGGTGACAAACCCGTCGCTGATACTGCTGGACGAGCCTTTCAGCGGTGTAGATCCGATTGCGGTTGAAGAACTTCAGCAGGAGATTCGTCGTCTTCGGGATTCCGGAGTGAGCATACTGATTACGGACCATAATGTCGAACGAACGCTCGAGGTTGTGGATAAGGCGTACATAATCGACCACGGGAAGGTCATAGCAGCAGGAAAGCCGGCAGAGATTATCCAGAACGAACTGGTGAAGAAGAGCTATCTGGGCCATACGTTCAGAGGCGACGAATTTGATAACTAATGAAGTTATTGCGAGGGCGCCGGAGATAATTGTTTCCAAGTGACTGAGGTTGTTAACCGGAGAATAAAGGTGTGGATTTAAGCCAGTGCAGATTAACATATTATCCATCACCGGTCTTGGCGGGCAGAGCCAAGCCGGTGGAGCAGATCAGCGATGATATAAAACAACTTGTCGAAAAGATGAAGGAAATGATGTTGAAGAATTGCGGTATAGGTTTTGCTGCGCCGCAAATTGGAATTCCTCTTCAGATATTTGTGGTTTCGGCGGATGTAGCACAGAACAGTGAGCAGGTTTATATTAATCCGACAGTTACCGGCAGCGGTCAGCTCGATGTGATGGAAGAGGGTTGCCTGTCAGTTCCCGGCGTACAGGGGAAGATACGAAGATACAGCAAATGTACGGTTACAGCGACGAATATGGAGGGTAAGCAGTTTACAGAGCACGCTGAAGGCCTTTTGGCCAAGGTACTGCAGCATGAATATGATCATCTACAGGGGATGTTGATAATAAACAAAATGAGCCAGTTGGCGAAAATGACGGTACGCAAAAGGCTCAAGGAACTCAGACAGATTTACGAAAATGATCGATAAGGTTTTTGTGATGAGGTTGGTCTACTGCGGCAGTGGGAAATTTGGTCTTCCGTGCTTAAAAGGGATTTATGCATCAGACAATGTGCTGGTTCACGTATTTACACAGCCGATGCGGACGGCAGGTCGCGGTAAGAAGCCGAAACCGACGCCGGTAGCCAGGTGGGCTGCGGAGAATTCGGTTTTGTATACGGAGACAGCGGATATTAACGCGCCTGAAATGGTGGAGAAGATTTGCTCTGCAGAACCTGACTTGCTGGTAGTAGCAGCATTTGGTCAGAAGATCAGCAAAGAAGTTATTGAATTACCGGGTAAGGGTGCGATAAATGTGCACGGTTCCCTGCTTCCGAAGTACCGGGGGGCGGCGCCGGTAAACTGGGCGATAATTAACGGCGAAAATGAAACGGGCGTTAGTATAATCACACTTGCAAGCGAGATGGATGCAGGCAGGATTCTCTCGCAGATCGGGACAATTATCCATCCGAATGACACGGCTGAGACGCTTGAGAACAGACTTGGTGAAATTGCTGCGCCTTTGCTTACAGAGACAATCGCAAAAATTGCAGCAGGGACAGCAAAATATACGGTTCAGGATGAATCTGCGGTGAGCAGGGCACCTAAGCTGAAGAAATCCGACGGGTATATTGATTTTAATGAATCGGCGGTAAGACTTACTAACCTGATTCGCGGTCTCTGGCCCTGGCCCGGGGCACAGGCTGATTATGTTTCGCGTAAGAGCGAGAAATGCTGCCGTGTAACTATCGCACAGGCAGTTGCTGTGCCGCGCGGAGGCGGGCAGGTGTATCCGTCCGGTGTAGTTGATCAAAGTCTTAATGTTACATGCGGGCAGGGCGGTCTGAGGATTCTCAAGATCAAGCCGGCAGGGGGCGGCCTTATGGAGTTCAGGGACTTTGTCAATGGAAGGGGTACTTCACCCGGGGATTTATTCATGAAGATTGACAGATAGCCTGATGTCAGCGGTTGGTACAGCTGCGGCGAGGGAGATCGCTTTTGAGACCCTCAACCGTTTTAAGATCAAGCGTCATGACGCCAGTCAGATACTTCATGAGATTATAGAGCGGACCGATGAAAAACAGCGGGCCACCGACCTTGTTTTTGGTACGATAAGGAATCTTCGTGCCATCGACGGTGTGATCGAAAGTGTTGGCCAAGTTCCGATTCATCGTATCTCCAAAGGGGTACTGAACCTGATACGTATGGGTGCTTATGAGCTTTTTTACGTACCTGCTACGGCTGAATACGCAATTGTGAGTGAAACGGTTGAACTAGCCAAGGTGCGGCTGGGCAAAAAACATGCCAACTTTGTAAACGCGATACTTCGCAGGATTCAGCGTGATATAGTCAATCGAAAAGCGGTCCTGTCGGATGCAAACAGGGCAAGAGTTCTTCCGCAGACGTCTGAGCAGGGCTGTGAGTTCAACGGTGAAATACTGCCGAGGTTTGAGACAAATCCTGCTGAATACCTCAGTTGTGCTTTTTCGATACCACTTTGGCTGATAAAACAGTGGGCTGATGAATTCGGTATGGAGCAGACAAAGCAAATCTGCTTTGCTTCCAACCGCAGGGCAAGCATATATATCCGCGTCAACCGCCTGAGAACGACTGTCGAACGGGTTGTAGAGTTGTTCGAGGCTAAAGGGCTTCGCTGCCGGGTTGTGCCTGGTACTTGTATGGTGCAGATCAGATCAGGCAGTGCGGTCAGTGAGCTTCCCGGCTATTCAGAAGGGTTTTTTACGGTGCAGGACCTGAGTGCAGGGCGTGCGGCAGAGCTCCTTTCGGCAAAATCGGGCGGACTTATAGCAGATCTTTGCGCTGCGCCCGGCGGAAAGACTACTCAACTGGTAGAGATTATGAAGGACGAAGGGCGTGTCATAGCTACTGATATTGATGCGAAACGCCTGGAAAAAGTCGTGGAAAACTGCCGTAGACTGCGAATCGGAATATCGCAGTGTGTTGAGTATGAGAAATTTGGCGCTTTGGTGAAAGAGGCGGGACTTTTCGATGCGGTTCTGGTTGATGTACCATGTTCTAATACAGGTGTTCTTGCGCGACGCAGCGAGGTCCGGCTGAGAATAACGGATGAAATGATCGGGCATCTGGCGGAGATACAACAGGGGCTTCTTAACAAAGCCGCGGAAATCCCCTTAAAAATGGGCGGGAAGATTTGTTACAGTACGTGCAGCATACAACATCAGGAGAACCGTTGCATTGTTGACAGTTTTCTATCGGGCAGAAAGGATTTTGAACTTGAGGCTGAGAAAATTACACTTCCCTCATGCGGAGAGTTTGATTGCGATGGCGGGTATTGCGCAATTCTGCTCAGGAAATAGATGTTGATTGCAAGGGCGTCAAAGAAAGAACAAGGACAGTCCACATGTTTTCCACAAAATTAAATTAGCCGGTGTACAATCTGTTGAGAATAAATTTTTTTTTCGCGTAAACCAATATGTTTTAACAACGTCTTTCGTGTGGAAAAGAATTTTGGCAAAAAGTCGTTGATTAAATTGGTTGGAGAGAATAGTATTTTGTGATGTCAATTTAGCTTCATTGATGTTTAGGCAATTATCATTCTCATAGACTATGGAGTTGGGGAGTGTCACTATGTCGATTATTGTCAAGGATGAGGTTTCTGCTGTCAAGGATGCAATTGCTGAAAGTATCGGTCAGCAAAAGTTTCGTGTATGGTTTAAGAACTCAACGGAATTTACGCTGACGGAAAGTTATCTCAAAGTTGGTGTACCGAATCACTTCATAGGCAGCTGGATCGAAAATCATTACAGTAACGAGATCAGCCGGGCGGTGCGCAGTGTTACGGGAGGCAGCAGAAAGGTGATTTTCAACATTGCGCCCGAGCTGTCCGGGCAGCAGCGTCGTACACAACTTGATTCACAGGCGCAATCTGTTCGAATGGGCCGGAATCCGTTTCGTGGTGTAAAACAAACAGACAGGGGACCTCAGTGTCAGTTGAAACTGACGCTTGAGAGTTTTGTTGTCGGACGATCCAATCAGCTTGCTTACAACGCAATTCAAACGGTTGCAAGGGAGACAAAGAGTCCCTTTAATCCACTTTTTCTGCATGGAGGCTACGGTCTGGGTAAAACGCATCTGCTGCAGGGTATTTGTAACGCAGTTCAGACCAGCAGGTCCGGATCGGTATGTATTTATGTGTCAGCGGAGGACTTTACCAATCAGTTTGTGCTGGCCTTGAAGACGCGAAAGCTGGAGGCTTTTAGGCGGCGATTCAGACAAACGGATTTGTTGGCGATCGACGATATTCACTTCCTGGCCAGCAAGCCATCAACGCAGGAGGAGTTTCTGCATACTTTTAATACGATAGACCTGGCGGGCAGGCAAGTTATTCTTGCCTCGGATGCTCACCCGAAAATGATCGGTGAGTTATCCGAAAGCCTGGTCAACAGGTTTGTTTCAGGGATGGTAGTTAAGATAGATCCACCCGATCTTGAGACCCGCTACCGCATCTGCCAGCAGCGTTGTGAGCTGATGGATGTGCACATTCCGCCGAACGTTCAGAAGTATGTGGCGGAGAATCTGCGTACAAACATTCGTGAACTGGAAGGGGCGCTTTTGAAAATTGTGGCTTTTGCGGCACTTGACGGCCACAGGGTATCGCTTGATATGGCCAAGGAGGTTCTTGAAGAACATATTGCAAGGACTGATCCGATCATACACATCTCGGACATTGAGACAGCGGTAGCAACGTTTTTCGGGATTACACCGGCTGACATTCACTCGTCCAGAAAGGACCGGACAATCAGCCTTGCCCGATCGTTCAGTATGTACCTAGCTCGGAAACATACGAGGATGTCTTATCCGGAGATAGGTAAACTGCTTGGGAATAAAAATCATGCGACGGTGATTCTGGCTTGCCGAAAGATCGAGGGTCACCTTGAGCAGAATACCGATCTGAACTGGATAGGCCTGTCAGGCAATAGAATCGTAAAAGCAAGAAATCTTCTGGATAAGCTGGAAGAATCGATCGGGCACTGAGCCGAAATAAGGCGGCATCGTAGGGACCGAAGCCGCCTTATCTGCATACGAAAGGAGGAGAGAATGCTTTCTACAAATTATACGCTGCTGATCTGCATTGGTTCGTGGTAATTTAAGGTATGAAAGAAGCGAGGCTGTTTCCGACAGCCTCGCTTTGGGTCGCCGGGAGGATCTCGGCGTCTCGGTTTTGGATGGTTGTGAAGTCCTTCCTTATTCAAAAGTACGTACTAGCGCAAATGGGGTTCGCGTGTAATTTGGGATAGCTGCCATTTTGCATTGTAAGTTTTTTGATCAAAAGCGGTTGGGAATTCCAGAAAATTTTCGCATAGTAAAATTATGCAAAGATATAATGTGGCAAGTACCTAAAAAACTTCAGAATACCTTGCAATAACAGCAGAACTTACTACTATTTGGCGATAGGTCTACTTGATATGGTATTGTAAATCTGAGTAATTCCGGGCTCCTATTATGGCAGTATCCGAGCGGCTGACAGATGCTGAAAAAATCCGGCGGCTTCCATGGCTTATAGCGGCGTCGCTTTGCACAAATATTTTTGTGGTGCTGACCTTTATCGGGTCAATTTTTGTCCTTTTTCTGAATGAGCTGGGGCTGGATAAGAGTCGAATAGGTATTGTGCTTTCGCTGGTTCCTTTTTGCCAGATAATCGGGCTTTTTACATCTTCGCTGGGCGTGCGTTTCGGTTTTAAGCGTATATTTCTGGTTTTTTATTCCATACGTAAAGTGGTAATAATGTTCATTTTGCTGACGCCTCTTGTGGTTCAGCATTACGGGCTGGAAGGAGCTTATTGGTGGGTGGTTGGGATTATTCTGGTTTTTTCACTTACCCGCTCGGTTGCTGAGAGCGCATCGCTGCCCTGGATGCAGGAAATAGTGCCTAATAATATACGCGGCAAATTCAGCGCGATCAACAGCATCGTCTCTACAATAGGCATAATCTTTGCAGTTGCCATAGGGGGCTATGTTATAAGTCATTTCACCGGATTGGGCAGATTCGTATCACTCATGGCCGGCGGCATAAGTGTCGGGATGGTATCTGTGCTGCTTTACTCGCACCTGCCGGCGGGTTCGCCTGTTCACCACTCGCAGCGCGAGCATGTTGGTTTAACAGCGGTAGTAAAGAGCTTAGGGGACCCGAACTACCGAAGATTTCTTGTGGGGATGGGGCTGGCGATAGTGGCCTTGGGAGCAATGTTTTCATTTGTGCCATTGTTCCTGAAGGAACAGATTGGAATTCAGGCAGGGCATGTTGTCTGGATTGACATGGGAGCTCTGATCGGTTCAGGATTGTTCTGCTATTTATGGGGCTGGGCTTGCGATCGTTATGGGAGTAAGCCTGTAATGATTACTTCTCTGTGTCTTGTGATTCTGCTGCCCATATCCTGGTTTTTGATGCCGAGAAACAGTCCTTACAGCGGTTATTTTGCCTTAGTGGTGTCTTTTATCCTGGGTATTGCCAATATCGGCTGGGTGTTTAGTTTCTCGCAGTATCTGTTTGTAACGGCAGTTCCCGTTGAGAAGAAGGCTGCTTACATGTCGGTTTTCTTTTCGTTGACCGGCTTGCTAGCAGGTGCTGCACCATTGTTTGCCGGGCAGTTGCTTGAAGTATGCAGACCTATTAATGCAGGCTTCGCTTTTTTTCATTTTGACCCTTATACACCTCTTTTTGCGATCGGGTTTGGTCTGTTGATTTGTGCAATTTATGTTATTTCCACTCTTGCGCCTGACGGAGCCATAAGTACACCCGAGTTTGTGGGGATGATTTTCCAGGGTAATCCGATAATGGGGGTCAGCAACATCATGCGTTACAGTCGGGCGGGCGATGAGGCCGATCGGATCAAAGTTACTGAACGAATGGGAGATGCCAAAACCCTTTTGAATTTAGAAGAGCTGGTCGAGGCACTTGAAGATCCGAGCTTTAATGTGCGTCATGAAGCAATCACAGCTATCAGTAAATTGCCGTCTCATCCGAAACTGGTTGATGCGCTGGTTATGGTGCTTGGTGGTAATCAGCCTGATTTGTCTCTTACGGCGGCTTCGGCATTAGGCAGACTTGGCGATAAAAGCGCGATAATAGCCCTGCGGGAGACGTTATTGAGCGAATATTCGCTGCTGCAGGCGCGGAGTGCTCGAGCGTTGGCAATGCTTGGGGACACAGCAAGTATAGATTTTATGATGAATAAGCTTATGGAAGAGCCGGATGAGGGTCTTAAGATAGCCTATGCATCTGCGCTAGGCGCCTTACATGCCGGCGAGGCGTTGGAGGGTATTTTGTCCTTGTTGCATACCGTCGAAGACAAAAGCAGTCGCAATGAGCTTGCTTTAGCTGTTGCGAGAATCATAGGTGCAGAACACTATTATGTGCGTCTGCTGCGAAGATTCAGAAAAGACCCTGCTACAGTTTCGGCGCAAATGGTGCGTTCTTTCAAGCAGCGATTGGTTTTGCCTCGTTCAGATGTTCAGATGTTTCAGCGCCGGATGGAGGACTGTTCCGGCTACTTTGCGGCCTGCAAGTGGGAGGAAGGTCTTGAAATGCTGTGCACCGTCGGCGGGGAGATTCTGCAAGGTATCAGTCCCAATCTGCCTGCGGCAGGGGTGCTGGACGAATGTATCCAAAGATTGTGTGAATTCGGCAGCAGCAGGGATGAATATATTGTTCTGATACTTCATGCGCTTCGGCTAATCCTGCGAGTTAAACAATCCCGCGGCGACATAGACCCTGGCTAGCAGACGGCGGAGGTGGTCACCAACGCCGGCGCAGCATATTAGATTGCTTCGATCGTAGATGGAGGCTTGGGTGCTATGTTGTATGTGACGCTGACTATGCCGGGTACCTCACGGATGATCTGGTCAGCAAGACGCTGAAGGAGATCGAATCCGAGCCTGGTAGGTGTTGCGGTTCGCGCATCAACGCTGTCCCAGCAGCGCAGCTCAATCTGCTGGCCGAAATCGCGTTTGCCGTTGCGCATTCCGGTTACCCGGTCTTCATGAAGGATTGCCATGTACTGGAACGTATGTGTGTCCTTGAGTAATCGTTCGACAACAGCGGTTGCCTTTCGGACAGTTTCGATGCGCTGTGGGGTGATCCGGCCTATCACACGCGCCGCAAGCGCCGGGCCTGGAAACGGGATGCGGTCGAACAGCTCGGCAGGAAGGCCGAGGGCTTTTCCTATCTTTCTGACGCCGTCCTTGCGAAGCTGAATAAGCGGCTCGATTATGTGGTAGCCGAAAGCCTCCTGTGGGTCGATACCGAGCTGCTTGAAGACATTGTGCTGGCGTTTGATTCCTGCGACGGTCTCGTCGACATCTGTCAGGATAGTTCCCTGGAGAAGATATTTAGCTCCGCTTTGCCTGACAATGCGTCCGAATACATTTTTGTAGAATGTCTGGGTAACAGCTTCTCGCTTTTCTTCGGGATCTGTGATTCCCTTAAGGGCGGCGAAAAATTCGTTTTTTGCATCGACTACTTCGACTGTGACGCTGAGTTTCCGGAAAAAGAGCACGACCTGCTCAGCCTCTCGTTCGCGCATAAGACCGTTTTCGATGAAAACGGTTTTAAGCTGTTCGCCCAGTGCTCGATGCCCGAGCATGGTAACCGTGGATGAATCGACACCTCCAGACAGGGCGTTAATCGCAGTTCCGTCTCCAACGGTATCCTTTATCTGTTTGATCTTTTCTGTGATGAATCTCTCGGGGTCAAGTTCCTTTGCGGTAATCTCCTCAGTCATGTTGCGAACTCCTTTTCAACTAACGTTCTTTATCGGCATAATTATATTGCTTGATTGTATAAGACCTTTCGATATTCATGTTATTCGTTATTTCTTTTAAGATCAAGCGAATTATTTGCTTCTTACCTTCCGGCAGAATTCAACGATGTGAAGTTACAATACTATTTGGCTGTTCGTTTCCTATCCAGCTTATTGGTATTAGAGGGGATCATGATAGTTTATGGGCCGAATATATTTTGTTATTGCTGAGCAAACCTTCTGTGGGGATGTTTTTTTCTGTGCCACCTTATAAGCCATGCGGTTAGAAAATACCCGCAGAGTGCCAGTAACGTTCCCAGAATAAATCCTCCCACTGTCAGCTCTAATCCGACTTGCATGAAGATTTTTGTCAGACGGTTCCAGAACTGTGATGAGAATATGCCGACAGGAAAGGCATCGAGAGTGCTGAAAAGTTTGTAAGTTTGCTGAAATGTCAATAGGCTGGTGTCTGTGAAAATCGATCTTGCGGATTGTCCGATGATATAGGTAGTGTAAGAGATTGGGAATATAGTAAGCGGATTATTCAGCCAGATAGCGAGCAAGGCGGTGAATCTGTTTGCCCGAAACAGATATGCCAACGGCAGGACTATGAGAATATGGGTTCCATAGAAAGGCAGGTACGCGACGAAAAAACCGAGGGCGACGCCCATCGCAAGGCGGTGAGGTGTGTCGTTTATGTGAAGTATGCGAAACTTGATGAATCGAATCAGAGGCCGCGAAGTTCTTTTTGGTCTGAAGTTTTTTTTCATTCGGGGCATTACCTGAGTAAATCGCATTTATGTGTTTGTCCGGATTGTGAGGTTAGCTGATTGTATGCGGCCTGATATACCTGCTGAATAGTGATATCTTCAATTTTGTACTCCGGGCTGAATAGTTTTTGTCCCCTGTCGTTGGGATCAAGGGCAGCGGTACAATTGTTTCTCCCATATGGCCCTACTCTGGCAGGGTTAGTCGGGCCGAATATCTGGACCAGAGAGATGCCAAGTGCGGCTGCAATATGACCTGGTCCGGTATCATTGCTGATTACGATTGCGGCATTTTTCAGCAGAGCCACCAGTTGCTTCAATGTGGTTTGGCCGGCCAGGTTGAGGATTTCTGTTTTGGCAATATTGCTAAGTTGGGCAACCGTTTGTTTTTCGTTCCCAGTTCCAACGGCAACGAACCGCAAGGCGAATTTAGAAGCCAGCATGTCGGCAACGGCGGCATAATTTGCTATCGGCCAGTTTTTTTCAGGAAGGGTTGAGCCCGGAACGAGGACGGCATATGGGCAGTTATCCATGCCATGCTTGTGCAGCAGAAGGTTTACCTGTTGCTTCGCATCGGCACTAATGGGGATGATAAAATCGACATCACCGCAAGCGGCACCTGCGGCATTTATGATGCTTCTATAATAGTTGACGACGTGGACAGTATCGGGTGTCTGTGGAATTCTGTTGGAATAGAACAAAGGTGCAAATTCACGAGCGTTGCTCATTCCGAACCGTTTTTTTGAGCCGGTTAACCATGCGAGTAAAGCGGTACGCAGAAGGCCTTGTAGGTCTATAACAAGATCGAACTTTTCGCGCCGAAGGCGTGCAATAAGTTCGACAAGGCTCCACAGAGCGATTGGATTATACCACGCCGTCCCAAGGAACTTTCTTTCAAAGAAGATGATCTGGTCAAGATGTGGGTGTTTTTCAATAAGAGGCGCAAAAGCAGGTCGCACGAGCCATGTTATTACAGCCTTTGGGAAGCTTTTTCTCAGGGCTGTCAGCGCGGGTAAGGTGTGGACTATATCACCAAGGGAACTGGGTTTTATAATGAGGATTTTTCTGAAGTCTTTGTTCATGGTAGTTTAATAACGGTTTTGCGAGGCAAGTTTTTTCCATTTTTTCAAGGCAAGTTTTGCTATTTTCCGGAAGATCCGGCTGCGCCGCGATTTTTTTATGCCGGTCAGATCACAGTAAATCAAAAACATTCGCAGAAAATCGGTACTGTTGATGCCCGGGACTGCGATTACTGAAGCGGCCAGTCGTGCCAGAGAGCGAATTCTGGATGCAGTTCGACGTATGAAATACCTTTTTATTCCGTCCATGTCAACCAGCATGATCCGATATTGGTGGTTTTGCGGTTTAAGTAGTATGAAGTTTGTCGCTTTTGCGTCCCTGTGCCAGAAGTGTGCCTTGTCGAGGGATGCCATTATGGCCGCTAGTTGTGAAGCTGCCTGTCTTTTGAAAGGGGGTAGTTGCGGGCCAAGATTGCGAAGGTGCTGTCTTATAAAATCATGGATATTGCCGCAGTTGTCGTAATATTCTGTGATATAAAATTCTGTGGTGCGAAGGAAGCCTCTTCGCTGTAAGGCGGCGAGAGGAAATGCAACGGGGATGTTGTGTTCGAGGAGGCTGACGGCGACGGCGAAGTTTCTAAAGGCTTTTACCGACCTGAGTGATCGGAAGAAGCCCCGAAGAGAATTTTCGGTGGAGTGGCACTTCACGACAACTTTTTTTTGTGTATCGGCAATATCGAGGGTTTTGACGATCACCCTATCGGGTCTGAATGTCATGTCGCAAGAAGCCAGAAGCTGCATGGGATCGGCAAGGCAACGAGCCCAGTCCTCGGGTGAGAAACTGTTTTCAGCGGCATCTGTCTGTGCCGTCAAAGTCGTGAAGCCCTTCGACAGATTAAATCTGCAGCTTTTTATGGTTGTTCTTTTAGCAGTCATTGCAGAGGCATTCTAAGTAAAAAGCGTAGTTGGAGCAATTGTTTTTGCCTTTTCTTTGGTGCAGCAATCTGTTAAATTTGCCGGGATGTGTGCGAAGGGCAGATATGTGTATGAATGGCCTCGTCCGATGTTTACGGTGGATGTGGCGGTTTTTTGTGTCAATGGCGGCAAGAGGCAGATACTGCTGATCAAACGGAGCAAGGATCCTTTTGCAGGCAAGTGGGCGCTTCCGGGAGGTTTTGTGAATATGGATGAAGATCTTCCAGATGCAGCGGCGAGGGAGCTTTGTGAAGAAACCGGTATTAGGGGGCTGGCACTTAAGCAGATGCACACGTTTGGCATGCCGGGTAGAGACCCGCGTGGCAGGACGATCAGCACGGTTTTTATGGGCGTAATACAGGGGCAGCAGCCTCAGGTAAGAGGGGGTGATGATGCGGCTGAAGCGCGGTGGTTTGATATAGACGATCTGCCAGGTCTGGCATTTGATCACGACGAGGTGACGGCAATGGCGATTATGCGATTGTCGCAGTGATGAAAAGATTTTCGGTGTGTGGTGTTCAGGGGGACTTTTAGAACTTCTAATGTGATTGTGTGACTTTTTATAACAGGGTGTTTTCGATATTTTTACTTTGGGATTGGACAGATTTTTTTCTTTAGTTCGTTGTTGAACATTCTCAGTTGGACGTCAACGGCGCTGAGAGCCCAGTCAATGTAATGGAGTTTGTGTGCGGGCTGGTGATGTACTTCAGTTATAAGCCCCTGCTGGATAGTATTAAGAAATCTGGAGATCGTTCTGGGGCTCAGTGGAGTGGGTTCTGCGGCCCATTGTTTCAGGGCTCTGTAATCACTCCTTAATTTAGCGCTTCTGGCAAGCTGCTCGCAGGTTAAGTAATCAGCGGGGTTATAAGCGATCTGGAGGCCTTTGAGAGCCAGTATGAGAGATTCGTAGCCGGCTCTGGCGTCGAGGCGAATAAACTTGTACTGCTGGACGTATTTGACGGCGTGAGCAGGGGTTCTATCTCCTATTTCGTCTTCGCCGAGATACCATTGTCTCTTGCTGGTTCTGGTGAAGACAAGCTCTTCGCCATATCGAAACTGTGTTATTTCGTTCTGAAGTATTCTTGGAACCCAGAATATGCCGGGTTGTTTCTGCTGTAGGCCTCCTCCGAGTATAAGCAGGCACTTTACAAAGCCAAGGGGTAATACCTGCTGTGTGTGTATCTGGTTTTTGTGAAGTTGGAGTGAAAGGTGTAAGCTGTGTGGTGCGACGTTGTAGAATTTTGTAATTTGTTGTATTAAAGAGCTGAGCAGCCACGGACAAGCTGTAGCAGGTCTTGATATCTGCCCCTGGGAGTTGAGCCTGCCTGGCGCGAGTTCAAGGAAACCTGTGCGTCTCGGCACGTCATCCGAGCCGGAGTGGTCGTCGACATAAGCACCCAGTTTCCACATGAGTATGTCGAGATGGTAATCTGTGAAATATCTGAATCCGGCGTAGAAGCTGTCAGAGGGTGGTTGGGGTGCATCTCTTGTAGGTACGGCATGCCGGCCGAGATTACTGAGCTCGATTTCGGCTCCGAGTGGTATGATTCCGGGGTGGAAATTTCTTTTAATCTGATTCAGATGCTCGGAAGCGAGTCTGTAGTCGAAGATACTGTCAGCCAGCTTTACGGCGTATTTAATATAGTCGATAAGATCGTGTTTTTCACATGTTATGGTATTGAGCCATTGCTGTATAGTCTGGTCGATGTGATTTCCGGCGGTATTTATCATATTCAGGGCGATGAGCAGGCTTACGGAGCGTTTGTAATACCTTTCCGAGGTTCGAATATGTTCGAGTTCGAATCGGTAATCGGCTTGAATTTTTTCATCAAACTGATTCAGGAGTACCTGTCTGATGAGCAAAGTCAGGTAGTTTCGTATGAAAGGTTTTGCCTGCGGATCATTGTAAAGATGTGAAATGGTGGGCCTTGGTCTGTCAAGCTCATGCTGCAGGAAATAGTCACTGACTGCATCGGTTCGAAAGTGACTGATGACAAGGTCTCTTTCGGTGGTAGCGAGCAGTTCACGATGTGCGCGTCTTTCGAGATCAGCGTCCTGGGTGGTTTCGCCCGGTCGTGTGTGGTTTTCAATGAACCGCTCAATTCGTTTTCTGAGCCAGAGTTCTTTTATCAGATTGACGTGGAATCTGTCACCGAAACTTTCCCGCATTGTTTCGTGGCTGACGAGATATGCGTACGCCTCGACAAAACCCCTGGCAGTATTCAGGCGGACGGTTTCTCTCTCGTAACGTTTTCCTTCGTACCTGTCGATTTCCACCATAGCAGAATCGGGCACTTCGTATATGACCAATCCCTCTATCCTTGAATGGGGGTCTGAAACGGCATAATAATAGACGTTATCGGGGCTGACACGTCTGTAGCCGTCCAGAAAGGCAGGTTCTGCTAAAAGTGTCTGTTCGGAAGTTTTTGAAGAGGCGATGGTAAAACCAAAACCGCAGACGGATCTGAAGATAGCCGGGTCGCGTAGTGAACCGTATACAAACAAATTGTTAGCCGGCTTGGTCATATGTTCAATAATAACAGGTTATGGGAATTTGAGCAAGATTATGCTGTGACCAGCTTAGGACAAGCAGACAAATCGTGGAATACACCCAAAAAACCTGCGATTTTTACAATGCCTATTATATGTTGTATGTGTTCTAAGTTTGTCAGTTCAGCATATCTTTGAGTATCTGCACAACTATCTGTGGATTGGCTTTGCCTCTGCTGGCTTTCATGGTCTGGCCTACCAGAAATTGAATTGCATTTTTGTTGCCGTCCTTATATTCGCTGACTGCCTTTGGGTTATCGGCGAGGACTTCACGTACAATTCCTTCGATTGCTTCGGTGTCGGTGACCTGCTGTAATCCTCTTTTTTCCACGATTGCCTTGGGAGATTTGCCCGTCTCAAACATCTCCGCGAAAATTTCTTTTGCGATTTTGCCGCTGATGGTTTTGTTTTCGATAAGCCCTACCAGTTCGCCAAGTGCTTCGGCTTTGACGGGACTTTCCTCGATGCCGATACCGGCTTTTGCGAGTGCACCCAGTAATTCGGTTTGTACCCAGTTAGCAACAATCTTCGGCCTTTTGCGTCCCTTTACAGCCGCCTCGAAGTAGTCGGCGGTGGGCTTGTCCAAGGTAAGTACATAGGCGTCGTAAGCGGTCAGGCTATAGTCGGTTGCGAAGCGCTCCCGACGGGCAAGGGGGGTTTCAACCAATTCCTGACGGATCTTCGCAAGCCAGTCTTCAGAAACAACTACAGGCATCAAATCCGGATCCGGGAAGTAGCGGTAATCATGAGCATGTTCCTTTGATCGCATGACTGTGGTTAAAGCGCTCTGATCATTCCAGCGTCGTGTCTCCTGGCGTAAACTTTCGCCCTGCTCAAGTACATCGATTTGCCTGCTGATCTCGTATTCGAGAGCACGGTGTACGGCTCGAAAACTGTTTAAGTTCTTGATCTCGATTTTTGTGCCCAGCTTTACCTGTCCTATGGGATTGACGGAGATATTGACATCGCAGCGCATTTGCCCCTTTTCCATATCGCAGTCGCTCACATTCGCATACTGCATAATCTGTTTCAGCGCGGTCAGATAAGCGTACGCTTCGTCGGGAGAGTGCATGTCCGGTTCACTGACGATCTCCATCAGGGGCACTCCTGCACGGTTAAAATCCACACTTGAGAATCTGCCCAGATGGTTAGACTTGGCCACATCCTCCTCCAGATGAATTCTGGTCAGTCCGATGGTTTTATCTTCAAGGGTGGCGCCGCTTAATCCCTTCCCGAAGATCGACACAGTGCCGCCGGAACATAAAGGCAGGTCATATTGTGATATCTGATAGTTCTTCGGCATGTCCGGATAGTAGTAGTTCTTGCGGTCCCATTTGCTGTACCGGGCAATGTTGCAGCCGCACATCAGCCCGGCAATGATGGTTTTGCGGACAGCCTCGCGATTCATTACGGGCAGAGTGCCGGGATAGCCTAAGCAGACCGGACAGGTATTTGTGTTTGTTTTCGCCCCGTATTCGTTGGGACATGCGCAAAAAAGTTTTGTACGGGTCCTGAGCTGTACGTGAACCTCCAAGCCTATTACTGCCCGGTATTTCATTCATTCCTCCGTCATTTTCCTGTTTCCGGCATCATTGCTCAAGGCCAAATCGGGTAATTTGCCTGCCACGCTGGAAGCATGCTGCTCATAAAGGTAAGCTGCCTGCAGCACTGTGATCTCACCAAGTTGCGGCCCCAATATCTGTACACCTATGGGCAATTTATCTTCGGACAGCGCACAGGGCATACACAAGCCGGGAATTCCGGCCAGGTTGGCGCCGGTAGTATAAATATCTGCCAGGTACATCTGCAGGGGATCTGTAATCTGGCCTTTTTTGAATGCCGGGAATGGAGAAGCGGGAGCCAAAAGCACATCACATTTTGTGAAAGCTTCAGTGTAATCGTTGCGGATCAGCGTTCGGACCTTCTGGGCACGATTATAGTAGGCATCATAATATCCGCTGCTAAGCACGTATGTGCCCAGTATGATGCGGCGTTTAACTTCCGCTCCAAAACCGCAGGCTCGTGTCATATGATATGTGTCCAGCAGGTTTTCTGCCTTTTTGTCTCGAAAGCCGTATCGAATACCGTCAAAGCGAGCGAGGTTAGCGCTGGCTTCGGCAGTAGCGACGATATAATATGCAGCGATTGCATACCTGGTATGGGGTAGTTCTACCGGTACTATCTTTGCGCCGAGCCGGGCGAAACTGTCAGCTACACCTTCGATTGCGATTCGTACATCGTCACAAAGGCCTTGCACTTCAAAAAATTCTTTAGGCATGCCTATACGAAGCTCGTCAGCCTTGATTTTTCCCAGTGTTGATTCGTAATGTTCGAACGGCTGGTTAAGGGAAGTGGAATCTCTGGGGTCATGTCCGCTTATAATTTCGAGCAGTATGGCAGCATCACGGACATCCTTTGTGATAGGGCCGATCTGATCAAGGCTGGAAGCGTAAGCGACCAGGCCGTAACGTGAGACCCTTCCGTATGTGGGTTTCATCCCCACAACGCCGCAGAAAGACGCAGGCTGGCGAATAGAGCCTCCGGTGTCAGAGCCGAGTGCAGCAATTGCCTCGCCGGCAGCTACGGCAGCGGCAGAACCGCCGGATGAGCCGCCCGGAACACGTTCGAGATCCCAGGGGTTTGCCGTGTTGAAGAAGGCGCTGTTTTCGGTGGAGGAGCCCATCGCGAACTCATCCAGGTTTGTGCGTCCGCAGATAATAAAGCCTTTGCTCAGGAGGCGTTCCACAACCGTCGAGTGGTAAGGCGAAATAAAGCCTTCAAGGATTTTAGAAGCACAGGTACATGGATAACCTTTGGCCGTGATATTGTCCTTGATTGCGACAGGTATGCCGTCAAAGCAGCTCAGTGCCCGGCCATTTTTTCGCCGTATGTCGGAGGCATCGGCAGCATCGAGTATCCGTTCGGGATCGACATATAAAAACGCCTTTACCTGAGAGTCGACGATGCTAATGCGGTCAAGAACGCTCGAACAAAGTTCACGGACAGAGAACTTTTTATTTTCAAGGGCGTCGGCAGAAGCATGGATAGTCATAGGCAGGATATTCATCAAGCACCCTCCTCATCGGTCTGGAGGATTGCGGGAACACTGATGCCGTCATCTTTTGTCACTGCCGGCGCGTTGGCAAGAACCCAATCGTGGTTCAGCAGAGGTTTCGGTTCATCGTTTCTCAGTACGTTGACAACGGGCATAGCGTGGGCGGTAGGTTCGATGTTCTCGACATTCACCTCGTTGAGAAGCCGGACATAGTGAACGATGTCGTTGATTTCTCGCTGAAAACTCAGGGCTTCTTCCTTCGTCAACTTAATACGGGCCAGGCCTGCGACATATTTGACATCGATTTTGTTTACTGTCTGACTCATTGATTTAACTCCAATTTGCCCGCATTATGCCCCCAAAAGGTGGCATCGGACAATTCTGTTTTTCATATAATACAATAAATTTATACAGAACAGTCAACAGAAAAAAATATTGTCCGGAGCAGGTGGGGGAAAGCGTGACGGTTTGAGATTAAGACCAAACAACAGGCTATTGTTGATGTTTTAAGTACTCCCGCGCGTTTTGTAATTTTTCCAGGAACTTGTTTTTATTGAACTGTGAGACCCATTTCCTCAAAATAATCCAGCCGCCAAAGCGGACCAGGTCATTACGCCACAGCCGGTACCACTTTTTCCATCCCGATCGGATGTTATGAAGAAAGAAAATCAAACCGGGAAATGAGAAGATATTTACTGCCACGAGAAACAAGTATTTAAACCGGTAGAACCTGCCCATAATTAATCGGGCAGAGTCCTGTACCTGTTCGGAACTGAGGGGCTCATCCGGCTCAAACAATGGGAAGTTGCCATCATAATATTCCCAGCCGATATGCTGAAGGGGGTAAATCCGATTTTGTTCCTCCAGTCTGCGTCTTAATCGTGTACCGCTTAAAGGAACCGGCTGTAATACCTGAACCGTATCGATTTTGGCTTTCCTGATGAAATCCTTATAACATTTGACCCGTTCTTCTGCGGACATTTTGAAACCGGTATTTTCCCTTAGCGGATAGCCGAAGATGAACATGCCATGGACCAAAAACCCGAATTTGCGAAATATTCTTGCCAGCGGCAGCATGTCGGCAGATGTTATGTGTTTATTCATGGCTTTTAGTTCAGCGTCGATAGGCGATTCAAAGCCGACAACCACCGTTTGAATGCCTGCCTGCAGCATAGCGACAAGCAACTGAGTATCTCTCGCTTTGTCCAGTCTTATCTGGACGGTTATATCCAGCCTTTTGCCTATTCTTCTTTCGTAATCTGCGAGCATATTACAGAGCCTTATCGTTTCATCCCGCTGCTGTCCGAAAAGATCATCGACTATGAAAAATTTTCTGGCGTTGTTCGTCTCGAGAAGGAAGCTGATTTGCTCAAGCAGGCGTTCGGGCCTGGCATGTCTTGGTTTGCCCTTAACAGTGCAAAACTCGCAATCCATACCACAGCCGCGTATTCTTTCGACAGGATAAATTTTAATCCTGGCGTAGCGCACCAAAGAAAAATCGGGCAGAGGTAATTTGTCAAAATCTACCAGCGGGTCCCTTTTAGCGGTAAAAACGGGTTTGCCATTTTCAAGATAAGCTATACCCTTCACTTCACCCGCTTCTCGATTGCTTTCTATGGTTTGTATAAGCTCCTTGATTGTTTCTTCGGCTTCGCCAATAACAACGTAGTCAATGCCCGAAGACAATGCCTCCAGTATATTGTCTTCAACAAAATGTTGTCCACCGGCAATGGTAACAACATTCTCCTTTTTGTAGAATCGTGCTATCTCATAAAGCCGGGGGATAGTACTGGTAAGCCCTCCGTATAATCCAACCACGTCGGCAGGCCTCTGGCTTTGCAGGAATTTGTGGTCAGCTCCCCGGGTATCTGCTCTGGGGCCGAATCTGCCAAGGTTATTTTCATCAATAACCTCAACATCCCACCTTTCCATTTTATTTACCATACTGGCGACACAAACAGGCCCCAACGCCGTAGTCTTTTTTGCTATACGGGAATAAATATTAAAGGCGGGATAGGAAGGAACCACGATCCTCAACCTATACCGGCTTTTTGATGAGTCAAACACGCTTAAAATCCATCCACTTTTTTGGCTTAGCCCGGGCTTAAGTAAGCCATGTAATAAAAGGGTTATTATCTGAAGAATAAACTAACCTGTTATCCGCCAGGAATCAAGAGGTTTGTGCGGCGGTTAAATCTGGAAGTTTAAGTGTTTGTTATCAGGCGAGTTGGCAGCAGTCAACCCGGATACAACAGGAGCGACCGAATAGATTTCAAATCAGCCGGGTATTAACAGGAGAGAAGATAGCACGCGATTACCCGTTTCTTAAAGGTTCAAAGAGTATTTCCCCGAATCTTGGCTGCTTTAATCGAGCGAATTGCTGTAAGCCATCCAGCAAACGATAATAAACAAACTTTGTTTTCTTTCGGAAGCGGCTGGTATAGGAAA